>CAYOWH010000014.1:0-44484 GCA_964407615.1 uncultured Bacteriovoracaceae bacterium
TTCCCCCCACAGGATTTTAAGTCCTGTGTGTCTACCGATTTCACCACAGCAGCAGTGAAACTTAAGACACCCTAATCTACGACGCGTTTGCTTTAATGGCAAATACCAATCGACTTTAAAAAGCTTGGAAAAGGAGAACTTTCAAACAAGTTAATTCCTAAACCAGATTTCAAAAGGTAAAGAAATGTGAACGTCATAGCTGCTACAGAAAAAAGAGCCCAAAAAAACATTCCCGTATAAACCATTACCTGGTCAGAGGTAGCTGGAGCTTTTCTTTGTTCAAGGTTAGGGTCGATTTCACTTTCTAAAGGAGATGCTGGCCCACGTGTATCACGACCCAACAAAAAAACTATAAATATCTTTTTTTCTGTTCCAAGAGTCCAACGCGCGTTTATCCAATACTTGCCTGATTGAGCCATAAATCTCCCCTCAGACTAAATTATTACAAAGTTTTCACTAAAGCCAAGTTTTAGGATCGTCAAAATTTGTATTGGGATCAATTTTGATCTCTCCCCCAGCACCCGAATCAGAATCATCGGTAGCGGAGGCCTTTTTAGCAATTGCCGCAAGCTCCTCAGCCGAATAGTTGTAGCCCACCTCATCCCGCATTTTTGAATTATCCGCCAATAGTTTTTTGGCATCAGGATTATTCACGTCCACTGGACCCAGCCCCTTTGAAAGTTGCGCTATAAACTCACTTGAGAGCGCCCAATCATCGATATGGTGAGTTTTTTGAAGCTTATAATCTAGCTCAAGTGCAAGACGAGAAGTTACCGTTTGATATTCCTCGATAATCTTTTTTCCAACAGACTCAACCTGAATCTTTTTTTCACCACAAGGAACCTTTGTTTTCGCTACCCCGTGACCAATTAAAATACCATCAACATAAATATCACTTTTACGATCGTCAGTTTTTACGTTGACTTCACATTTACCCTGCAAAAGATAAAGTTCAGGTAATTTATCCTGACGGCTACAAGCAGCGAGAATTAACAAAGAAGCAAATCTAAACCACATGAATACTTATTTAACCCAGGCTATAAAATGTCCCAAGTAAATTTTTCTTCATTTGTCACAAAATCTGCGAGCTCTTTAATTTCTTCATCCACGTTCATATCGATTTGCTTATAGCTTTCACGCATTCGCCTTTTAGCTTGAAAGGCAAAAGTATTAAGAATGGCAACCTCGTTTTTAGCCCCCTCAGTTCCCTTTTCCTCCAAGGATTGAGAAACGCGACTTAACACGCACGCTAAGACAAACATATCGCCCATAATGGCTGCCAAACGTGAGGTCGCAAATTGTTTTCCGATAATGTTTTTACCGTGTTTTCTTAAAATCGTATCAACAGCTCTAACTAAAGACTGCATTTCTTCTTCAAAAAGAGTTGCTGTTGCATGAAGCGCAGGATGTGCCTTTGTAAAAGAGGGTCGACCATACTTTGTGCGAGTGGCCACGTGCATGCGAGCATAGTCTTTGAGAACTCCAAAACCCTTGATCGGATCTTTAAACACTCCCCCAATGTTTCCAACAACTCCCCTCAATTCCTTGAGTTGATCAACAGCATCTTTCATTGCAGTCAAAGCCACAAAAAGACTCAAGACCTCATTTGTTCCTTCAAAAATTCTATTGACTCGAGCATCCCGCATTAGCTGCTCATAAGGATACTCACTCATAAATCCGTTACCGCCCGCTATTTGGAGAGCCTCATCTGTGGTTCGCCACAAGGCTTCGGAGGCAAAAATTTTCGAAATAGCCGCTTCAACTGCATAGTCCTCGTAACCAGCATCAATCAAACTTGAAACAATCGTCACTACAGATTCAGTTGCATAACAATCCACAACCATTTGTCCGATTTTCTTTTTCATCAATCCGAATTCAGATATACTTTTACCAAATTGCTTACGGATTTTTGCTTGTTTTGTTGCAAGAGCGATACATTTTTTCATCACCCCCACACAACCGCCCCCCAATCCACCCGTACGTCCGTGATTTAAAATACGAACGGCGGTTTTGAAACCTTTTCCAACCTCACCTAAAACATTTTCTTTTGGAACACGTACGTTTTCAAAATTAACAGTTGTTGTAGAACTCGCTCTTAAGCCCATTTTATCTTCATGTGGACCTGAAGTAACTCCCTTCATGTCTCTCGTAACAATAAACCCAGTGATTTTACCCTCGGGCGTATCTGTTGCCGCAAAAACCGTGAAGAAATCAGCAATACCTCCATTCGTGATCCAAATTTTTTCACCATTAAGAATCCAATCATCTCCATCGCGCACTGCTTTTGTTTTGATAGAAGCTGCATCTGATCCCGCACCTGCCTCTGTTAAGCAATAAGCTGCAATCATTTCTCCCGTCGCAAGCTTAGGCAAGTATTTTTGCTTTTGTTCTTGAGTTCCAAATAACAAAAGCCCTTTCATCCCAATACTGCTATGTGCTGCCATCGTGATGAGCAGCGAACCATCGTACTGTGCTAATTCACTGATGAGTCTTTGGTAGGCAATGGTACTTAAACCCATGCCTCCAAATTCTTCTGGGATAATCACCCCAAAAAGACCCATTTGCTTCATTTCTTCGATAATTTCTGTGGGAAGCTCGCCTTTTTTATCCCATTTGCGAAATTCACCTTGCTTGGATTTTAGCCAAGAAGAAACACTGTCATGAATCGTTTTAAGAATTTCTTTTTCGCCTTCTTTTAATTTGGGATAAGGAAAAAGAATTTCTTCTTCGATTTCACCGATACACATAGAACGAACAAACGATGCACTTAAATTTGCTGCCACACTTTTAAGATATGGGAAGCTACGATATTAAACAATTCCTTTTTAAGAAAAGAAATTTGATTCATTTACATTCTTAAAACACTTCGTGCTCTGTTAAGAATCTGACGCTTATGTTATTTTCGAACCGTGTCTAAAAACGAAACCCCTCGCTACAGAGGCTATATCAAAGCACTGACAGGTGCCTTGGGTGTTATTTTGGTTTTTGTTTTAGTAAGTCTTCTTTTAATTTTACTTCGAATCATTCTTGCCCCTCGTAAATGGGAAAATACTCTTATCGAAAAAAGCGCAAACCTTTTGAATATTTTTCTCGGTATCAAAGTCAAAACGATAAACAAAGAAATATACAAGCCCGATGAAGCTTGTTTAATCATATCTAATCATTCAAGCCTCATAGACATACCGATTACGTATGCAGCCACTTCAGGATGCCTTCGAATGTTAGGTAAAATTGAACTGTTATTAATCCCTTTTTTAGGATGGGGAATGCTTGCCTCTCATTTTGTGGCCGTCCGACGTGGAAATCGCAGTTCTGGAGAAAAAGCTCTCAAAAAAATTACCCAAAGACTTGAAGAAGGTTTTCAATTTTACATGGCTCCGGAGGGTACCCGCAGCTCTAACGGAAAGCTTCTTCCCTTTAAAACAGGAGCTTTTAGAATTTCTCTCAAAACAAAAACTCCTATTATAGTTCTGGCGCTTGAAAAGCCTTGGGAATTACTGCCCAAAGGAAACCTTTTGCCTCTCTATGGTGGGATTGTTCACGCAACATTCTTAGGAAAAGTTGATCCTCAAAGTTTTTTAAAAGAAGATCCAAAAGCTGCTCAAGGCTCAATAGAATCTGAAAAGTGCCTTCAAAACATGATTCAACACACAAGAAAACTCTTTATAGATCATGGCTTAACGGAATCTTAACAATTCCTAACTTTATTGACCTTTTAGTCTTTTTTTTAAAAATTCTTGTAAAGCCCTTGTCAGTTAAGACCGAAGATTTAAGAAGGAGATGATATTTTTGTGAGCAAGTTACCTTCTTTGATTTTATTAATTGATGAATGCGTTAAGTCCTGTCCTCACCCTCAAGTAAAATTTCAAGTCAGACAGCTTGCAGCTCAAGAAAAAACTCGTCGACTGCTCTATCGCTTGTACGATCGAGACCCCTATACGTTTTTTCACTGCTTCCGAGTTGCTGAACTTGTACTCGCTCTTGGAATGGAACTCAATTTAGATCCAGAAGAATTGGCAGAAGCGACTCTTTGCGGACTTTTTCATGATATCGGAAAAATTTTTACGCCTGATTTGATTTTAAAAAAACCCGGTAAGCTTGACGCAGAAGAATTTCGCGTGATGCAACATCATCCTATCGATAGCCAAAAGCTTGTTGAAAGCATTAACTCTCTCAAACATATCGGAATTTCTGTTCGTGCTCATCATGAGCGTTGGGATGGCAAAGGCTACCCTGATCAACTTGAATTTGAAAAAATTCCTTATTTTGCTCGATTGATTTTTGTCTGTGACACTTTCGACGCAATGACTTCTATGCGTATTTACCAAAAAAATAGAAACATTGAAGAGGCTTATCTAGAGCTTGAACGCTGCGCAGGATCTCAATTTGATCCACAAATTGTTCCCGCTTTCTTAGCGGCGCACAAGAAGCTCAGCGAAAGCAAAGTTTTACGAGAGACCTTGGCTGCTTGATTTTATTCTTCTATATTTATTTTTCATGATTCGTAAAAATCATTTTATTTCAAAAAAAGTTATTTCACTTGTTCTTGTAGGAGGACTTTTTTCTTGTGCCACTCCTGGAGAAAAAACAGCGAAAGGTGCAGGCATTGGAGCCGGTGCGGGAGCAGCTCTAGGCGCGCTCTTTGGATCTCAGTCAGGTAACGCCGGAAAAGGTGCACTCATCGGAGCTGGGCTGGGAGCTGCATTGGGAGGTTTCATCGGAAATCGCCTCGACAAACAAGCTCGCGAACTAGAAAAAATAGCAGAAGTGAAAAGAACCGAAAACGGAATCGTTGCTCGACTTAAAAGTGACATACTTTTTAATTCTGGATCTTCAACTCTCAAAAGCACCACGATGACAAACATCGATCAGATTGCAGACATTCTCAAAAAATATCCCGAAAACAACATTGCCATTATCGGACACACTGACTCAGATGGAAGTGAGAGCTTCAACCAAGCGCTTTCCGAGCGCAGAGCACATGCTGTTTCTACACGCCTCATCTCAAAAGGGGTGCCCAGTCAGTATCTGAGCACAGAAGGGGCAGGCCAATCTCAGCCAATCGAAAGCAATAAAACAGCTGCCGGAAAAATGCGCAACCGTCGTGTGGAACTCGTGATCACCGTCGATCCTTCACGTGCCCCTAAGAGCTAACGACTGTATTTTTTAAACCCTTAAGGTTTGAAAGAACTCATTTCACGGAAACATTTTTCAAAAGAAGAGTAATATTTTTTAATAATTTCCTCAGAAAGCTTACGAGCATCTTCTTCGCTATACACATGTGTAGATCGATTTCTAGCCTCCATGATTTCTTTCCATATGTGATTTTCAGTAAAAAGTCCGCGTTTAAAAGCCTCCTCAAACACAACTCTTGGAAAGGGAGCCGAAATACCTTCCTCTTTCAAAACAGACTGTAAAGTTTTCCATGTAAGCTCATACACGAGTTCAAAATCTTTGATAATTCCAGAAAGATCCCTTTTTTCTCGAATAGGAGCCGATACCGAATCCTTAAGGGATTTGAGAGCACGTTCTAAATTAATTTTATTAGTTTTATAATCGCTCATAAATTTTAATCCCCTCTTTTTGTATCCTTTTTGAGAAATCTTTTTCAATGATATCAAATCTCAAAAGATCAAGCTGATTTAAACTTGGATTTTTCTCTCGAAGCTCCAAACAAAACTCACCCCAAGGGAGATTTTCAGATTCATCTACTTCAAATGCCAAATCATAGTCTGAAGTTTGAGAGTGTTTTGCTTTTGAACGCGAGCCAAACAGCCATACACACCTTATCCAACTTCTTTGCTTTGCAGATTTTGCTACAAAACTCAAAACCGGATCATCTTTAAAATTAGGCATTTTCCCTATTAAGTATACATGAGCACCCGTTTTTTTACCTCTTGTTTCGTTTGTTTAGTGCGGCATTTTTGAAAAAAATTAAGATTGAATCACCGGTCTTCGCTGACTAACAATAAGGAATGACATTTTCATGGCCTGCAGGTTCACCTACCTCGAGCCCCGTTCGCCTAGCTCTCAGACAAGCAATTTTAGAATCTATTTTTCTTGCTGAATCAGGCCACCCGGGCGGATCACTTTCTTTAGTCGAAATTTTAACGGCTATTTTCGATGGCAATTTTATTCACTCACCAAAAGATCAGCAAAATCCTGAACGAGATCGCCTTGTTTTATCAAAAGGCCATGGCGTTCCCGCACTGTACGCACTTTATTCACAGCTTGGATATTTCGAAGCCAAAGAACTTCGCGGGCTTCGAAAAAGCGGTCACTTTCTGCAAGGTCACCCCGATCATTTACGCTATCCACTGATGGAAGCTTCCACAGGTAGCCTTGGTCAAGGTGTATCCGTTGCTCTAGGTTTAGCTCTTGGCCTTCGACTCAAATATGAAAAAGGTGAACTCAAAAGATTACCCAAAGTTTATTGCATCCTAGGAGATGGGGAATCACAAGAGGGACAAGTCTGGGAATGCCTCATGAGCTGCGGTAAATTTTTACCTGGAAATTTAATTTTTATTCTCGATGCAAACGAAGGACAAATCGATGGTCCCGTGAAAGAAGTTATGGACCTCGAACCTCTTGCTGACAAAATCAAAGCCTTTCGCCTGAATGTTAGTGAAATTAACGGACAAGACGTTAAAGTTATTCACGAAAAATTAAAATCAATCGAAGTCAAAGCTCATGCGCCTGCTCAATTTATTATTGCTCGCACACTCAAAGGTCAGGGCGTAAAATTCATGGAACGTGTCATTGATTGGCACGGCAAGGCCCCCAACAAAGACGAACTCAAACGATCACTCGATGAAATTTATGGCGAAAATAATCGCCCCAACGGCTCACTTCTCGAAGGAGCACACTCATGAGCACTTCACAAATACTTGATCAACTAACTGATTCACAAGTTAAAGCCAAAGCTTCGCGTGCTGCTTTTGGAGAATTTCTTCAAGAGTTTGGAGCAAAAAATCCACGCATCATTGCTCTCGATGCCGATCTGTCAAAATCAACTCAAACTCAACATTTTGCAAAAAAATTCCCAGAGAGATTTTTCAATATGGGAATTGCCGAAGCCAACATGATTGGCGTGGCGGCAGGTCTTGCACGAGCAGATTTAATTCCTTTTGCCGCAAGCTTTGGATGTTTTTTAACAGGTCGCTTTGATCAAATTCGAATGAGCGTATCTTTTACAAATGCAAACGTTCGATTGATTGGAACTCATGCGGGTGTGGGAATTGGAGAAGACGGACACAGCCAAATGGCACTTGAAGACTTAGCCCTCATGCGAGTTCTGCCACACATGACTGTTTTGCAACCTGCCGACGAAGCAGACACAAAACGTTTGCTTGAATGGAGCCTTTCGCACAAAGGCCCTTGTTACTTTCGTCTCACTCGACAAAACCTCAAGGCCATCAAGTGGCCTTCAGAGTCACAAAAAGTAAAAGTAGGCCATTGGGACTTCTTACACACAGAGGCCAATAGCATCATGCTCATCAATTCAGGCGGGCTTCTTGAAAACTGCGTGAAAGTTGCCGATCGACTTAAAGAAGAAGGACACAATGTGAGTGTCGTTAATGCCTCATGGATAAGCCCTGTGGCACATGAAAACTTTTCTAAAATATCTGAATTAAAACCTCAGCTGATTGTCAGTGTTGAGGATCATTACACAATTGGTGGGCTCGCTAGCGTGATTGCAGAAAACCTTATTGAAAGACACTCCCTCTTTCCTCTATGTAAAGTAGGCGTTCGAGATTTTGGTGCTTCCGGAAGTCCTCAAGACAATCTCAAAGTTTACGGACTCGATCCCGAGGGAATTTATCAACAAATTAAGAAATGCTACAAAAAATAAAAGAATTTCTTCTTGTTGAACTTATTTATTTTGCACATTTGCTGCTGAGGCTAACGTGGAAAAAGGTTCCTGGACAGTATCCTCCAGAAATTCAACAAAGAATCGATCAAGGACTTCCAACTATTTTTGGACATCTGCACCAAGACGATATTTCCCTCTCTGCTTTTTATATAGGAAAACCTGTAGGAGTATTGGTTTCTCACAGCAAAGACGGAAATTTACTCACAAAATTTTTTCATAAAATCGGATTCAAAGTTGCTCGAGGAAGCTCATCACGAGGGGCCGCATCTGGTTTTTTAGAGTTACTGAAAATCTGCAAAGAAGAAAAACTTTGTTACATCACTTTTGCGGCTGACGGTCCTCGTGGTCCTGTGGGACTGACCAAAAACGGAATCTTTAAATTGGCAGAAATACTAAAAGCTCCCGTCGTTCCCACTGTAGCCCTTGCCAATCGTCGATGGACTTTTCGTAAATCATGGTCAAAAGGATTTATTCCTAAACTTTTCGCTCGAGTGGAGGCTCATTATCTTGAGCCAATTAGCTCTGAAGTCATATGTGAAAAAGTAAAAAACAAAGACTACTCCACTTTGGCTACGATATTTAATACTCGAATTGCAGAAGCAAAAGGCAAAAGCTACTTTTAAGCTAAAATCGAAGGCGTCAAAAAAACAACCAAGAAGATCAACAAAGTGACGCCAACAAATTACCCTCTCCAAAATTTCACTCTTTATTCGATAAGAATCATGAGTGAAATGGAATAAAAAAATTGCTTTTATTTTGAAAATTCTTTTCCTCAATTTTTCTTCGTTAGAAGCTAAAAGCTCTCTTGAAGTTTTACAAAAAAAAGCCGGTCAATTACTTTGGGTTGGATACCACTCCCTAGATCAAATTAAAAAAATTGAACCCTCAGGGGTCGTTTTTTTTGGATGGAACAACTCCAACTCCTCTCAACTCAAAAAAAACATCCAAAACTTACGCCTTCTTGAAAAAGAAAAGGGCATAAAACTTCTCACAGCTATTGATCATGAAGGAGGAAAAGTTCAACGTCTCAAAAAAGGCCTTTCTTTTATTCCTGATGCCTCTGCTATTGCAGCCAGTAAAGATACACAACTTGCAGAAAACATCTCCTTTCTTATGTCACGTGAGCTTTTTGAATTAGGAATAGACATCAACTTTGCTCCAGTCATGGATCGTGGCAATTCACTGAATTTTCTTGCCAATCGGATTTGGGGAGAAGACAGTGAATCTATTGCGCAAATGACCTCTGCGTTTATTGAGGGTCATATCAGAGGCGGAACCTACCCTTTTCCGAAGCATTTTCCAGGTCATGGAATGAAAGCTTTTCAAGATGCTCACTTTCTACCCATTTCAAATTCCGAATCAAAAAAAACCCTTCTCTCAAATGATCTGTTACCTTTTAAAGCAGTCATGCAAGACTCTCGCATTGCGGGAATGATGAGCGCACATGTTGAAATCTCTGCTATTGATCGAAAACCTGCAAGCCTTTCCAAAAAAGTCATGACAGAGTTTCTTCGAAATGAATTAGGATACCAGGGTTTTGTTTTATCTGATGACCTCGAAATGACTGCTGCAAGAGAGGGAGATAAAAAACTAAGCGAACTTGTGATTGAAAGTCTTCAATCAGGCGTTGATGCCGTTCTTATTGTTTGGTCTCAAAAAGAGCAACTTCTTGCTCGTGATCGTATTGTTGAAGCAATGCAAAGCGGGGAACTCAGCGAAGAGGACATTGATAAAAAAATTGCACGACTTGAAAAATTACAAAATAAAATAAAAGAAACCCAAAACAAAAGCCAAAGATACTCTTCTCTGAAAGCACATGAAAAAACGGAACTCATCGATCAAGCTTGGACAAGCTCTCAAGAATGGCTGCTGGGAAGTCAAAAATCATTTCAAGAATGGTCAAAGCCTCTTCAAAAAACAAGCTGGAATGTCGTCGTTCCCCCAGGGGACTATGTCAAAACATGGAAAAACTTTCGCACTCAAGACAAAATCTTCATTCACGATCATCTCAAAGGAAAAAATGAAAAAATTCTAAGTTTATTTGAAAAGAAAATTTATCAACAAGACCCCTTGGTGTTTTTAACTTCTCCCCTTCACGAAGACGGTGGGCAATGGGCGAGAGGCATTACAAAACTGATCAATCTCGCTCACCTAGATCCTCACTCTAGGTCACCCATACTGTGGATACACATGGGTTCGAGGCCCGTAAGAGTCGCTCAAGCCGCAAACCCGACCAAGCCGTTTTATTTACTTCTTCTACATAGCGACACCAACGCAAGTTTACGTCATTTTATGTCAATGCTAAGCTTTGACTATCAACCATGGAAATCAGTTTCCCAGAGATCCTCCTCATCGTTGCCATCGCCCTCCTGGTGATGGGACCTAAAGAATTAATCAAAACCTCACAGCAAATTGGTCGTTGGGTTGGAAAATTTAAAACTCAAATGAACAATTTTAAAATCATGCTCAATGAAGAGCTTCTTCAAGAAGAAAAAGACAAATTAAAAGAGATTAAAGAACTTGCAAGTGTCAGCGACACAACCTCCAACAAGAACGAAGAAAAACAAAGCAAACAAGAAGGAGGCTCGCAAGATGGAACAAATACCCCATGAAAGTGAAAAAATGCCTCTTTTATCTCATTTAGATGAACTTCTTCGTCGCTTTCGTCGCTGTTTTATTTGGATCTTAGTTGGGTCTGCTATTGGCTATCATTTTTCGGATTCTATTTACGAGGGGCTCAAAGAGCCTATCGCCGTTTATTTAGGCAAACAAAACCCCCTTGTCTTTACTCGTTTCTTTGAAAAAGTAGGTGTGCTTTTTCGTATTTCAATTGTGTTTGGACTTCTAATTGCATCCCCCTTCCTATCCTATGAAGTTTTAGCTTTTATAAAACCCGCCTTAAAAGCTCGAGAGAAAAAACACATTGGCACCCTTCTCACTTCGCTTGTGATTTGTTTTATTGCGGGATCAATCACGGGTTATGTTTGGATTCTCCCTTTTATTATCAATGCTGTTTTTTCATTTGGAAAAGCAGATCTGATTCCCATGATTACCGTTTCCTCTTATGTGAACGCATCTATCGGAATTATTTTGATGAGCGCACTCTTTTTTGAAATCCCCGCCATCATGCTCAATCTTTCTCTTTGGGGCTGGGTAAAAGCGCAGACATGGGCCAAGGGTCGCCGATTATCAATCGTAGCCAATGCCGTTGTATCCGCTATTCTTAGTCCACCAGATCCCTGGAGCATGATTCTTATGATGATTCCCCTTCAAGTATTATTTGAGATTGGAATTCTCATTGCAAAAATCAGCGAAAAATTTCAAACGAAAGAAAGTTAAAAATGAGTTTCACAAAAATACCCTCAAATTCTGAACCACTTTTTTCAAGCAAAGAAATTGCTTTAATCGTTGAAAAAATGGGCCAAGAACTTAGCACTTATCTGAAAGATTCTTCACAGACAAAAGAAGGTCAGGTTCTTTTTGTGGGCATTCTTAAAGGCTCCTGGATGTTCATGGCTGATCTTGTGAGAAAGATAGACTTTCCTCTTCATGTTGAATTTATCAGAGCTTCTTCATATGGAACCGGCAAAGAAAGCTCTGGCCAAGTAAAAGTAGAAAGCCTCAACGAATTAAATATAAAAAATAGGGATATTTTTTTAGTCGACGAAATCATTGATTCAGGTCGGACACTTTTAGCTCTTAAAAAACTTTTTCTTGAAGCCGGAGCCAGAAGTGTCAAGGTGATTGCTCTTTTAGACAAAAAAAGTCGGCGAGTTGTCGATATTAATGCAGATTTTGTGGGAGTTGAAATACCTGACTCTTTTGTTATTGGTTATGGTCTCGACTGGGCCGAACGTTATCGAGACCTCTCTGATATTCGTGTTGTGAAATAACTAAAACTTAATTTAAAAATTAAAGATTAAATTCAGCTGGAATTTCAAGAGGAGGAATAACCTCAAGTACAGGTAGTTCTGGAGCGACCGTCATCTTGAAGGGTAGACTTTCAATCATCCAACGGAGAGCAGGACCAGAGGAGAGCTTCCACTCCGACTGAGAACACTCCTCAAAAGAGCGCTGAACTGAATCTAGACCCAGTTCTAAGATACTGACTTCTTTTGATAGCAGAACATCCATAATTCGGTCATAGAGAGTATCCGCTTTTTCTTTTTCAGAAAGAATTTCAGTCGCCAAAAGGTTCTTATCGCTTATTTCAGCAAGTTTATCGTGAATCGGATCTGTCATTTTGTGACAACGCAAAGAAGATTCGCCTCTCTTAAGAGTGATGACACACTTTGGCTGAATACGAGCTAACCAACGCTCTATTGTAGAAAGAAGCTTTGCTTCTTTAGCTCCAAGGCTTTGAGAAGCCAAATCAAATCCCACAAGAGTTGTAAAAAATAAACTATCTCTTGGATTCATATAGCCACGCTGTAAACTCTTAAGAGTCATGCTCGTTACAAAAGAATCGACACGAGCGTCTTTTGCCTGAGGCCCAATAATCCAAAAGACATGTTGTAAACTTTCGGCTTCTTTGATCTGAGGAGAAAACTCAAAAAGATGCGCGGCTTCATCTTGACCTCTCGCAACTTCATTTGAAAAAGAAACAAATTCGACTAATTCTCCTAGGACATCAAAGCGGTTGAAACTCATAGATCTTTTTCTTACAATCCTTTCAAAGCATTTTGAAAGAAAAAAATGCATTTTTAAAATTTATTTTTATTAACGTTGTGCGCTATGAAGAAATAGTTGACTGAGAAATAAATCTTGATTTTTGGGAAATAAAAAAAATTTTAGTTTCGATGACTTCGAGAAAAGTGACGATTTTTCATGTCTCGCCAAAGCTCCTCGTTACTTTCCCAAACTTTATCATAGGGAAAACCATAACATTCAGCCAAAAGCTTCAGCACAAAGAAGAATTGCGTCTGAGTTTCGATGTTTCTTCTCGTTAAAAACACAAGTTTCTGAGTCCATCTTTGGGCCTTGAGCATTCTATTTAAAATATGCATAAAGGTTTCAACACTCGCCATCTCAGCTTTTGAAATTAAGAAATCCTCTTTCACAGACTCGAGCTCCGGATGAATCTGAAAATGATTGTCATGAAGACCCATCAGGATCACAAAGAAAAAGGGTGCCGAAAGATGTTGATTGGGCCAAGGATGTTTTTTGACTGCCTCATCAATTTTTTTTATAAATTTGGGAAGCTCATGACCCTTTGCCGTCCAGTATCGATCGAGAGATGGACTTACATACTTCAAGAGCCCATACTCATGAGTCTTTTTTAAATAATCCGAAAGATAGCCTTCTCGAGCCATTTTCAAAAACTCTTCGCGAATACGCTCTTTTTTGGCAGTCGCTAGGGTTGAAGCTTTGTTTCTCAGGGCTTTTTCAGTGCTTTTCTCAAGGTGAAAACCCAATCGAATCATAAATCGAAGAGCCCTTAACATACGCACGGGATCTTCTTCAAAACGACCATTTGCTTCTCCTATTGTTCGAATCTGTTTTAAGGAAATATCTTTTTGTCCCGAAACATAATCAACAACCTTGCCCTTAAAAGGATCTAAAAAAAGTCCATTGAGGGTGAAGTCCCTTCTCTCTGAATCATCCTTCTCATTTCCAAAAACATTTTCATCCAAGGTCCCAGTAAGTGTCTTTTCGGGCGCTCTTCGAAAAGTTGTTATTTGAATTTCTAAAAAATGCTTTGATCGATCTAAAGGGGGAAACAAAGACTGCTTTGTCCCTTGAAAAGACTTTCTTCTTCGAGCAACGACAATACGAAATCTCTTTCCAATGATCTGTGATCTATGAATAAGCGACTTTACTCGATAGGGATTTGCAGACGTTGCGATATCAAAGTCTTTGGGAGGAATGCCCAAAAAGAGATCGCGTACACATCCCCCTACCAAATAAGCTCTGTAGCCCGCTTTTTGTAACTCACGCACGATTTCTAGAGCCTGGGAATCAATCTTATCTTTGTAATCCTTAGGTAACCCAAGTCCTCGAGAGAAAAACTTCCAAATCATAAAAGTACTCCCGTAAGATTATTTTTAGGAAAAACTAAAAAAGGAATTCTTGAAAGTTCAAATTCAGATGATTTTCCATTGATAATTTCTTGAGCCTTCTGCTCAAATTCCAGCAAACGTTCCACAAGCAAGGCAATATCCATTTCTTCGTAACTTGGCAAAAAAGGCCTCAGCTTTGCCAACGAATCGCCAGACAACTTCAAAACCCCCCGAGGGTTTTCATTCAAAACATGATAAAAAGCAGCAGCTGCCTGGATAATTCCCTGAATGAAAGTTTTTAAAGGCGGAGCTTTTATCATCCAAATGTCTTCCAAAACTTCATGGCATTCCCAAAAATATTTTTCATTAAACAAAGTCAGCGCCTTCAAAAATAGCTTCGATTCTTCTTCATTTAACTGGCCGTTCAGTAAACTCACAATACTCACGCTCGAGGAATGGCTGCCAATAATTTTTGAGTATAAGAATGCTGGGGATTTTTATACAAATCATCAGAGTAATTTTTTTCAACAATCTCGCCTTTATACATGACGGCAACTTCGTCGCTAATAAACTTAACAACAGAAAGATCATGCGAGATAAACACATAAGTGAGGTTAAATTGATCCTGCAAATCTAAGAGAAGATTTAAAATTTGAGCTTGAATAGACACATCCAAGGCAGAGACACACTCGTCGCAGATAATAAATTCTGGATTGACCGTTAGAGCACGCGCAATGCAAATTCTTTGTCTTTGACCACCAGAAAACTCGTGAGGATACCTCTGTAAATGCTCAGGGGCTAAGCCCACTCGCCTGAGAAGATCTGCAGCCAGATCAATACGATCTTGCCTTGAAGTACCAATAGAATGAATTTTCATAGGCTCCAACAAAGCTTCCCCAATGGTCATACGCGGATTTAAAGAAGCATAAGGATCTTGAAAAATAATTTGCATCTTCCGACGCATCTGCCTTAAATCTTCGCGACCTAAGCCTGTAAGACTTGTATCACCGTAATGTACCTCTCCTGCAGTGGGTTCAATGAGTCGCAAGATTGAACGGCCAAGAGTTGTTTTACCTGAGCCCGATTCCCCCACTAACCCTAAAGTCGTTCCTCGAGGCACCTCAAAACTCACATTTTTTACAGCTTCAAAATAACTTTTAATTCCTCCTAAGATGCCGCCACGTACAGGAAACTTTTTTTCTAAATTTTGAACCTTTAAAAGAATTTCCTTTTTTTCTTTTTTGACAGCTCTTTCAGAAGAATCAATTTTTGGATTTTGTGCTTCACCTGAAGGACTTAAAAAATCAGAGACAGTTGGCAATCTTTGCGGACGAATATCTAAAGGTGGTCGACACTTGAGCAATCCCCTTGTGTAGGGATGGGCAGGATTTTTGAAAAGATCCTTTACCTTACCACTTTCAACAAGTTTTCCTCGGTACATCACTAAAACATCATCTGCAATTTCTTTGATCACTCCTAAATCGTGAGTGATAAAAAGCATGCTCATTTTGTGCTTTTCTTGAAGTTTCTGTAAAAGCTCAAGAACTTGTTTTTGAATCGTAACATCGAGTGCCGTTGTCGGCTCATCTGCGATCAAAAGCTGCGGCTCGCAACCAATCGCCATCGCAATCATGACTCTTTGTTTTTGACCTCCACTTAACTCGTGAGGGTAGGCTGAAATTTTTTCACCCGGCTTAGGAATTCCAACCTGATCCAACAAATCAATACTTTGCTGCCAAGCTTCTTTTTTCGAAAGACCTTTGTGCAGCTGAAGCACTTCACTGATTTGATAACCCACCGTAAATACAGGATTGAGAGACGTCATGGGTTCTTGAAAAATCATCGAAATTTTATTTCCGCGATATTGTCTATAGGCACTCTCTTCAACTTTTGTAAGATCTGTTCCCTCAAACAAAATACTTCCTCCAACAATTTTTCCAGGAGGATTGGGTATCAGCCCCATAATTGCCAAAGACGTCACGCTTTTTCCTGAACCAGATTCACCGACAAGACCTACCGTTTGGCCTTGAGCTATTTCAAAACTCATTTGGTTCACAGCCAAGGTTTTTTGCCCAGCAGATTCAAATTCAATACTGAGGTTGTCGACTTTCAGGAGCATAGGGTCGTTCTAGCAGAGCTCAAAGAGATGCTCAATTTTTTAAGAGCTTTTTCAAGTACTTAGAGAATCAATAATCCACTGCTTTAAACTGTTCAGGGCGAATAAAGGGAGGAGGCGTGTTACCAAGTCCGCCCAACCATTGAAGCTCCTGCCATTCAAAAGAAAATTCTTTTTGAGCTTTCTGAAAAACTTCGAATGTTGCCCCAAATTCAACCTTTTCAGAATTAAGCACATCAGGACCAACATATTTCACATAAAAGTCGTCATTTAGGGATCCATATTGAACAGGGAAAAAAGAAACGGGATCGATCTTAACTCTTTTTTTCTTATTTCCAGCAATGATTTCGGCCTGGTAAACTTGTTCTTCCTCAGAAAACTTACAGCGCTCTAGGCGATCAAAATTCAAGCGGCCCATTAAAATATCAAACATCACTTCGGGGCGAATACGGAGAGGGAGAATTTCAAGAAACTTTTTTTGCCTGACAGAGGTTTCCCAAAATTCACGAGCTGGTATTCGATAAAGCTCTTTGCGACGAGGTATTAAAAATTCAACCCATTTATCATCTGCTCTTAAAATTGCAAAAGGCCCACTCAAAGGGGATCTAATTTCAATCCAAAACTGTCGATCCGATCTCAACGACATAAGCATTTGCCAGCTTCCTTGCCTATCTCTTCCCTGCGCCCTTCCCTCGACTCTTTGAAAAGTATCTGCCCTATTTTTTAATCGCTCCCCTAAGCTTTTACAGGATAAAACTTCGGTTGCATATCGCTTGGAGCCCGTAGACGCACAGGAAAAAAGTAAAAAAGAAAAGATAAAAACCAGTAACGGATTACTTCGACAAACAGAGATCGCCGGAACTACAGCTAATCTTTCGGTCGTTAGCCACCTGATATTTTGCCAGAAACTCTTGAACACGGATACGCTCATGAATGGTCTCAATGCCCGCTTTGATAGCTTTATCATACCAAGCTATAGCATCCTGAATGCGACCCTTTTTGGCAAGAACATCAGCAAGGTGAATCATAATTACGGGTTCGTCGGGTTTTAGCTTATGGCAGATCTCAAGAAGCTTTAAAGCTTCGTCTAAACGATTTTGCTTAAACTTCAGCCAAGCCTTGGAATCTAAAACATAAGGATCATCTGGTTTTGTTTTTAAAGCAGCCTCAATCAAACGCTCAGCTTCTTTTAAATCAATACCTTTATCCGCTAAAATATAACCCACCAAATTTTGTAGAGCGGGATTTGCAGCATCTTCCTTTAGAAGAGCGCGTCCAATAGACAAGGCTTCCTTCCATTTTCCTGCTTCGTCCAAAGCAAGAGCGTGAACATAGCGCAAATTTGAATTTTTAGGAAAAAGCACCAAACCCTTTTCAAGAATTTGCTGAGCTAAAGTTTTCATTTTTTTCTGACTCAAAAAAGAGTAAAGAATTGAAAAAACGGGCTCGTCTGTTTTTTTTGTTTTTCCTAACAATTCAATGGCCGTTGTGTGAGCTAAAGCTTTTGATTTTTCCTCATGGCCCAAATCCCAAAGACAAGATAGCTCCATAAAAACGCGCTCTGGATAAAACGAAGATTCTCTTTTTATTTTTCGAATTTCATTCAAAGCTAGATCTTTTTTGTTTTGCTCAAATAAAGCAGTTGAATAGTAGTATCGAACCGTATCATTTTGTGGTTGTTTATCAATTAATCGAGAAAGCTTGAATTCAGCTTGTTCATAGTCTTTTGCCTGAATATACAAAGCTGCTAATCGTGCCATGTTTTGATAATCAGTTGGCTGGTGTCTCGAATAAGCCTCAAGCGCAGCAATCGCTCTTCGACTATCTGATTTTTCCATATACAAAAGACCTAAACGTTTATGAAATTCCGGGTTATCAGTGAGCTCTGCTAGCCATGAATAGGTTTGAAGAGCATCTTCTTTCATTCCTCCCACGTCCTGTAGAAGTGCCAAGTGAGCAGCTGCAGCTACATTTTGAGAATCTAGCTCAAGAGATTTTTTGTAATCCTGAAGCGCGAGCTTTTCTTTGTTTTTTATTTGCATAAGACGACCCCTCAAAAGATAGGCTTGTGAAGAATCGGGCATTTCAATTAAAAAACTTTTTACAATCTTTTGAGCTAAAAGCAAATTTTGATCTTCAATTTCAATTCTCACTCTAAGGGCATAAAAATCTTCATCTTTGGGAAATTTCTTAAGCCACTTATCAAGCTCAACTCTTGCCTCGCCCAAACTTCCCTCTCTAATTAAAACTTGAATGTAAATCTTCTCTGCATCATCGTTTTGCTCTTTTAGCTTGAGCAACTCTTCTCGCGCAGAAGCATAAAGACCTCTGTCAAATAAATCAGATGCAAGCTGAAGACGTAAATTGCTAGATTCTGGGTCGTGTTGAAGAGTTTGTGCCAGAGCCTTCTGAGCTTTTTCATCTTCACCTCTTTGATCGTGAAACTGATAAAGCATGTAGGAGTAAATTGAATTTAACTTTTCCTCATCTTGAACGATTCCAGGTACAGAAGTTATTTTAAGTTTTCG
The DNA here is from genome assembly GCA_964407615.1 of uncultured Bacteriovoracaceae bacterium. Taxonomy (GTDB): domain Bacteria; phylum Bdellovibrionota; class UBA2428; order UBA2428; family UBA2428; genus CANIGN01. The sequence goes on from CAYOWH010000014.1 coordinate 18,517, forward strand.
TGGTTCTTGTTGAAATGATTTGAACGTACAAGCATTAAAAAAACACCCTAAGATAAATATTTTTCCGAAGGTCTTCGTCATAAAGTCCTAAAGATCCATTCGGAATAATTTCAGTAATGATTGACTAAATTCTTCGTCGCAAAAGGCCCTTAAAGAGGTCGCCAGAAAATTGGCGTATTCTTAACCAGAAATTAACGAGAAATTAAATTTAAACTCTGAACAAATTTATACTCATCTGAAGAAATATGTGCTCGACGAACTTGAAAAGGAGCCAAACTCATTACAATCGGAACGGCACTGAACGATGAAACTTCTATAAACGTGTCTCTTTTCTTAAAGAAAGAATAAGCAAGAATGGAGGTTTTTTGAGGAATTCCAAAATAAAGCTGATTACTAACAAAATTTCCTAAGGAATAAAAAACAAGTCGATTTTTTCTATACCCCAATTCATCATCCATTCGAAAAAAATCTACTGGCTGAAGAACATGTGGATGTGCTCCCAATATTAAATCTGCACCTTTACGAAAAAAAAACTGAGCCAACGACTTTTGCCTTTCACTTGGATTCAGGTTTTTTTCTTCTCCCCAATGAGGAGTCACAATCACAAGATCCACGTTAAGCTTCAATTTCATTTCTTTTATTAAATTTCCCAAATACTCCTGATCACTTCCACAATCTGCCACATGAGGTGATCGAGAAATATTCACAATATCCGTACAAGCAATCCAAGCTGTGCGCACGCCTGAAACATCTATGATTTTATAAAATCCCTCAGAAGAATTTAAATCGCTACGAGTTCCCACATAACTCAATCCCGCATCCTCTAAGGAACGAATTGTTTCAATAAGTCCTTCCAGTCCTCTATCCAAAGAATGATTATTTGCTGTTGAGACGATATCAAAACCAGACTCCACTAAATCTTTTGCTAAGCGACTTGGAAAATTAAAACTATACTGCGCCGTTTGGGGAGCTAAACGATCCGCCATAGGACCTTCTAAGTTTCCATAAGTGACATGTGCACTTTTGAGATCGGGCAAGAGGTCTGCCCAAAGACTCGCAAATCCATGGGGACTTTCCAATCCCTGCCTTCTAAGCGGCTGGTGAATAAGAATGTCTCCAACACCTAAAATTTTTATATCAGCTTTGGCAAACGATATAAGAAAAATAAAAAATAAAAGAGCTCTTCCTAAATTCAATCTAAGCGCAACTTAGCAAATAAAATCCAATAAGAAATCAGTGAATTTGTTCAATCACAGCAGAAATTTCATCAAGGCTTGCAACAGCTGTTCCTACTTTTGAAACAACAACGCTTGCCGCTGCATTTGCAATGTAAGCAGCGATAGGGAGCTCAACACCATACGAAAAAAACAATCCCAGAGTTGCTATCACTGTATCACCCGCCCCAGTCACATCATAAACTTCGCGTGCAAAACTTGGAAAAGTGAAGACCATCTCCGTGCCTTGCTTTCCAAAAACTCCTGTCATCCCATGCTTTCCGCGAGTTAAAAGTACTCCTTCAAGATCATAATCTTTGCAAATTTTTTGAGCAGCTTTCACAACAAGCTCATCGTTTTGACCACGCATTAAACTAAATCCACACAAGCGTTCTGCTTCATCAATGTTAGGAGTTAATAAGGTGGCTCCTCGGTACCAAGAAGGAGCTGTATTACGATTAGGATCTACGAAAAGTGGAATTTTTTTTGATCGAGACAAGGAAACTAAATCTCGTAAAAGATTTTCACTTAAAGTTCCCTTTGAGTAATCTTGAGCAATAATTAAAGAAGACTGATCCAAAGACTCTCTCCACTGATCAGGAAGCTTTTCAGCATATCGTTTTTTTTCAGCAGCATGCTCATGATCAACTCTCAAAAGCTGATGCTGAGAACCTGCAATATAGCGGCTTTTTATAGGGGTGACCCATTGAAGATCTTTTTCAAAATGCCGAGAGGCATTCGTACACGTTTCTTTTAAAATAATTTGAATTCGATCAGAACCCTCATCATCGCCTACAAAACCAAAAATATGGGTTTTAAAAGAAACCTGTTGTCCTAGATGACTTAAATTTCTAACGACGTTTGCTGAGCACCCGGCTTTATCCTCGCTTTTTTCAACTAAAAGAACAGGAACAGGTGCCTCAGGTGAAATTCGATCAACATTTCCAAAAACAAAACGATCAACTGCCATATCACCCACAACCGCCACAGAGGGTTGTTTTTTGTAGGCTTGCACCATTGCAATAGCAGCTAGAGCTTGATTTTTTAACTCTCTAAGATCCATTAGCTCTAACCTAGCATCTATGAGCTTCGCTTTTCTAGCGAATTTCCTTAGCAGAAGCCCCCTCTTTTTCAAGACAGAAGGACTTACTTGCTGCTAAAGTCCTTCCTTATAGATGTCTAGCTCATCACTCACCAAGCAGGAATGGACTTTCTTCCTTACTCGACTCAAACAACAAAACAAATATCTCATACCTGCCTTTATTTTTGCTCTGGGAGCTGCCCTTTCACAGGTTCTTTTTGCTTGGATTGCAGGAAAAGTTTTTAATATCACTTTTGTGACTCGAGCATGGGAAGACGCCTCAGTCCTTGCCGTTTGCGGGGGGATCATCGCTCTTGTTGCTTTTGCATCCCTCAACGAGTTTTTTCACCGTTATCTTCTTCGTAAAGCCCTCGAGAAAATGGCTCAAAAGCTTCGAATTGAAATCTTTACACGATATCTTGTCTTTTCAGAAGCGGCAAAAAGCCGTCTTGAAACAGGAACAGCTATCAACCATGTTGTGACCGACGTTCAACTTCTCAGTGAAGCTCGTCACTTCATAACTGAAATCATTAAAGAACCACTCACGATCGTGGCCCTTCTGGGATACCTTTTCTATCTGCAATGGCAACTCTGTCTTGTGTGTGCCCTTGCCCTTTTACCCATAGCTATCGTCAATCACTTTTTAGGAAAAAGTGCTCGACGAAATCAAAATAAGATCCAAGGTCAACTCGCCGAAACTATTCAAAGCGTAAACGAAAATTTTCAAGGACTCAGAACCGTTCACACATTTTTGCTTGAAAAAATGATCATCAAAGACTTCTCGAAGTTAATGGAAAGCCTTGTCTCAAAACTTTTAAAAATCACTCGGATCGAAGAAAGCGTTGGGCCCGTTATCAAAGTTGTTTCTGCATGTGTTGCTGCCATTATTCTTTACGCAGGAGCTTTTCTCGTAAACAAAAATCAATCTCTTCTTGCGGAAGATCTTATTCGTTTTTTAACAGCTGCGGGACTTATTCAAGCTCCTCTGCGAAACATGAGTCATGCAGGTGTTCAAATCCAACGGATTTCGGCGGGAGCTATGCGTATTGTCTCTCTCTTTAACATTCCTCTTGATCAATTAAGCCTTGATCAAAGCAAACACATACAAAGCCACAAGACTTATCCCATTCCGCAAAAACCTCTACCTCTAGAATTTGAAAATGTTTCTTTTGCTTATCCTCTCAACTCAGACTCAACAGGAGCAGAAAAAAACCCAAGCCTTCCTAACTACGCTCTTAGCCATATCAATTTTCGATTAGAGGCACGTAAAAAAATTGCACTTGTCGGAAAAAGTGGCTCAGGAAAAACAACCCTCTCTCTCTTAGCACTTCGACTTGTGGATCCCACACAAGGCCAAATACTTTTAGATGGAAAAAACATACAAGGTATGGAGTTAGGAGATTATCGTTCCTACTTCTCCTACGTTTCACAAGAAGTCTACTTCTTTCACGGAAGCCTCAAAAACAATATGCTCAAAGTTGCCCCCCATGTGAATGACGAGGATATCTGGAAGGCACTTGAGCTCGCTCAATTAAAAGAACGCGTCCAAAGATTTCCCCATGGACTCGATACAATCTTAAGTGAAAAAGCTGCTAACTTATCGGGGGGAGAACGCCAAAGGCTTGCAATTGCACGCGCTCTTCTTCGTCAATCTCCTATTTTGATTTTGGATGAAGCAACTTCTAATTTAGACTCCGAAAATGAACGCCTTATCCAAGCAGGCCTTGATCACCTCATGAATGATCGATCGGCAATTGTGATTGCTCACAGACTCAGCACAGTGATGAACTGCGACGAAATACTTGTTTTTGACCGCGGTCAAATTGTTGAACGTGGAAATCCAGCAGATTTGCGAGGAAAAGAATCAACATTTTCTAAAATGTGGTCTCTACAACAAGGAGAAGCGCTTGCAACATGAGCGAAAAGACTTCGAACGACTCCTATAAAATCCTTGTTCTTTCTGATCTTCACCTACAACTCCCTCACAATGATTCGCGTTACCAGGTTTTTCTTGATGTACTAAAAAAGTTTCATCAAAGTTCCTACGACGAACTTTTTATGATGGGAGACATATTCGACATCTTAATTGGTCCCTTTAATTTTTGGAAAAGACTTCATCCAGAGTTTTTCAATTTTCTGGATCTCGCAACTCAAAACGGAAAAAGAATCACTTGGGTTCAGGGCAATCATGACTTTCAAATTTCCTCTCTTATAAAAGAATACAAAATCAATTGGATAGAACACGAGACGGTCCTCGAGAGAAATAATCTCAAAATCTACCTCGCTCATGGTGACCTTGCAGACTGGACTGATAAGTTACATCCCCTTTGGAGGAAACTTCTTACTTCTCGATTTTTAGGATGGATACTTCATACTTTATCTGAAAATTTTGCTGAAAAATATTTTTACCCTTTTGCGCTGAAGGCAAGCTCTGCGTCACGTAAGATGAGCGGAACAACACCCCGAGACCCTCATGCTGATAAAACATTTAAAAAATATGCTCTCAAAATGGGCGAGCGGCATAAGGCTTCGCTCGTGCTTCTTGGGCATAGTCACCTCAAAGATAATTCTTCTTTGAGCGAAAAAATTCACTATCTTAATCTTGGATCATGGCTAAACGAGTCACTCTTGGGAAGTCTCTCGATTCAACAAAATGGAAAGTTTGAAAGCAAAATAATTTCTGTTCAATCGTGGCTCACGGCTGATCGATGACATTACAAAAAAGCGATGACATAATAAAAGTGTGAAGAAAAACGCACTTCTTTGTACATTGGTACTTGTATTAGGCTTTCTAACAAACTTTTGGAATTATCAGCATCCCGCAGACCTTTATTGGGATGAAAATTACTATCTTCCTTCTGCAACAAAATACCAAAAAGGAGTTTTTTTTCAGCAAAGCCATCCTCCTCTAGCCAAACTTCTCATCGCAAGTGCTGATGCGCTACTCAATCCCAATCCTGACAATCCCAATGATTTTGAAAAAAAAGACTACATCAAAACTGTTCCCAAAGGTTACTCCTTTGCGGGAATGAGACTCGCTCCTGTCTTATTCGCTTGTTTGAACTGTGTTTTGTTTTTCCTTCTTATGTTAAGCCTAACAAAAAATTCTCTCTGGTCTTTTTGTTTGAGTTTTCTTTTTACTTTTGACAATGCCATCATTCTTCAAAGCCGGGGGGCAATGCTCGAATCGATTCAGATTTTTGGAGTTCTTTTGGCTCTTTTAGGCTATTTCGAAGTTTATAAAAAAAATCGCTATTCAAAAAAATGGGTTTCTACGTTGTCTATAGGAATAGCATGGGCAATATGGACAAAAATAAACGGACTCATCCTTCTCTTACTTTTGCCTTTTTTGATTTTTCACTCAAAGCAAAAAACTTTTCTCAAAAAGCTTAAAGAAACTCTCCCGTCACTTGGGCTTTCTGTGCTCACCATGATGGTTTTTTCTATCTTGATGTGGCAAGTGCATTTTAGTCTGGGTACAAGACTTGAACCAAGCCTCCCCAACAATGGCTGGTATAAAGCCTCAGCTGAACTAAAAGAAATCAAAACTTATCCGGGACAACACCGAAATCCTATTCGAAATTTTTATATCGAACTCAGAGATTACCTTCATTTCATGGTTGTAGATGTCGACGGATTTACGCCGCTGAATCTTTGTAAAAAAGAAGAAAACGCAAGCCCTTTTTACTGGTGGCCCTTTGGAGGAAGAACCATTAGTTATCGATGGTCAACCACTGATAGCGGGCAACACGTTTCTTACTTGTATATGATTTCTAATCCCTTTGGGTGGGCTATTGGTCTTTTGAGTCTTTTTTTAACAATTTCTTTTTTGATTCTTCGTTTAATTTTTAAAAATTTAGAAATTGAAGATCAAGAAAAGAAAAAGCTTTTAATTTTTTCTGCTCTCTACATCGGTTATATGTTTGCTATGTCACGGATAACTAGAGGCATGTATATTTATAATTATTTTGTTCCTCTTATTTTTACATTTGCTATGGCTTCTTTTTGGATTCCAAAACTTTTTAGCTCTTTAAATTTGAAAATAAAAAATAAACAATTTATTTCACAAATTATTTTTTCAGCAGCCATCATAGGATCCTGGTATTATTTTAGTCCCCTGACTTACTTTAGCCCTTTAAGTTGCCAAGAATTTAAGAGTAGAGCTCTCTTCGATGGATGGGACATGCGAGGGGTAAACTGTAAATTTGGCCAGAGTCTTTATAGAGTCGACGAAGCTCTCAAAGAAAGCTCAAGTAGTAATAGTAAATAAAAACTAGGCTCTTGTTAAAAAATCTTTACCATCAAAACCCCAAAGCTGAGATTTTCCATCCTCTGAGGCCGTCTCGATGTAAACACTTTTCTTCCAAAGTGCATATAAGTTTTTGAGGGTAAGCTCTGCAAAATCTCTTTTCAAAGTTCTTCCATCAAAAACATGCTTTAAAAGAAGCGATCCCTTATTATCAAAATTTGAGTCGATAACTTCGATCATCGGCTGCCCAAAATTAGTTAACTCCGTAAGAAATTGGGTGCGAACTTTTTGAAACTCTCTGGTCTCAATTTCCCAACGCTTTGTACTTTGATTGTACTTAGAAGCAAAAAGCCCACTTTCCTCACAAAAATCTTGGCTTAAAAATTCATCAATAAAGGTTAGGTCAGAATAAATCTTGCGAACTTCAAAAAGCTTCTCCCGACCCTTATTAAGTTTTAAATCCCAATTTCTTTTTTTAACTGTGTCCTCACACTCGAGCCATTCCTTACCAAACTGTCCCTTATTCCAGCGATCTTCGATTTTTCTTAAAAGCTCCAAACCTACTCGATACGGATTAATCCCATGAGGATGAGGTGCGACCGTGCCACTATGAACACAGGCGTAATCCACTATCTCAGAATCATCTAAAATATCTTTCGTCATCATGTGGCTGTGCCAGTAGCTCGCCCAACCTTCATTCATAATTTTTGTCTGACCTTGTGGGACAAAATAATAGGCTTCCTCTCGAATCATTTCGAGAATCTTCACCTGCCAGTTTTTTAAGGGAGCATGCAATAGCAAAAATCCCAAAACATCTCGGATAGGACGATAGGGAATTTTTTCTTCTTTTTTGGATTGCTCTTCTATTTTTGCCCGCTGCTGCTCCAAAAACTCAGGCGTATTAATAAATTTATCGAGATAAGACTTTGCTTTTATTTTTTGAACTTCTTCAGGAGCCTTTTCCTCTTCTTCGCGAGTCTTAGGAAGCTCCCCCGTAGAACGTAAATCAATTAAATTCTCCAGGCTCAAACATTGATCAATAAACTCTTCAACCACTTCGACGCCAAACTGTTCTTGGCACTGCCGAACAAGCGTTGAGTGATTGGCCATTTCGTCGAGCATCTTTCGATTAGTTTTTGCAAAATACTGATTATTTTTAAAAAAATCAGCGTGTCCATAAACATGGGCAATTACCAATTTATTTTCAACAACTGAATTGGAGCTAAGCAAATACGCATAGCAAGGATCTGTATTGATCACCATTTCATAAATCTTGCTCAATCCATAAGTATAAGATTTAGAAATTCGGTCGTACTCCATTCCAAAGCGCCAATGAGGATAACGCTGAGGAAAGCCACCCAGTGAAGCCAGCTCGTTCATCTCTTTGTAATCAACTTTTTCAAAGCAGACTTCAGGAAAATTCAAGCCATAACCACGAGCCTTATCTTCAATATATTTGATCCAATCATTAAGTTCGGGTCCCAAATCTCGTGCTTTCATAGTGCCTCTTTTTATCGTCCCGTCGTAAAAAATTGTTTAATGGATTCGTAAATTCCTTCGCGATTTTGAACACGGCATGCAACAAGTCTTTCTTCCTCAGCAAACTTTTCCAAAAGATCTTTGAAAAACTGTCCAGAGCCATACTTGCTCTCAACCTGACCATAGGAGAATTGATTCACGATAGGAAAAATTTCATTCTTCAATAAATCCAAACAAAGCTGCGAGTCTTCGTTCGACCAGTTATCACCATCACTAAAATGAAAGGGATAAATGTTCCACTGTTGGGGGGGATAATCGCGATGAATAATATCCAGAAACATTTTGTAAGCAGAACTAATTAACGTTCCCCCACTTTCTCGTGTGCGATAAAAAGTATTTTCATCTACTTCACGCGCAACGGCATCGTGAATAATATACCGACGTTGCAGCCCTTTGTATTGTGATTGAAGCCACGTATCGATCCAAAAGGCTTCGGTACGAACAATTTCTTTTTGCTCGTCACCCATAGAGCCCGAAACGTCCATGATGTAAACAATCACGGCATTTGTCTGTGGACGAGGAGTCTCCGCCCATCCCCTAAAACGTAAATCACTTTTGTGAGGAATAATCACGGGGTTTTCGGGATTATAAATTCCCGCTGCAATTTGCCTCTTAAGGGCCTCTCGGTAAGTTCTCTTATAGTGACGCAAACTATGCGGCCCCACATGATGAATGCTTTTGTATCGAGCAGATTTCGAATCGATATCGTGCGACCCTTTAGGAAGGATTCGCGGCAAACCAAGCTCCTGGCCTAACATCTCTGCCAACTCTTGAAGAGAAACATCCACCTCAAGCTCATGCTTTCCTTCTTGATTGCCAGCTTCCTTTGGATCGCCGCCTTCTTGCTCTTCTCCCTCAACAGGGTCACCAGGATTACCCTTACCTTGGCCCATCTTTGAACCTTGATTTTTTCCAAAAACAAAACGAGGAAGTTCAATTGAAGGAATCGGAATAGAAACGAATTCATCTCCTTTTTTTCCGATGAGCTCGCCATTTGAAATAAATTTCTTGAGATTTTGTCTAATTTTTCCAGAAACAATATCCTTAAAGCGCCCGTGATCGCGCTTTATTCCCGACATTGTAAAAACCTTTGAATAATCTTCGGGTTTCATAAGATTAGTATAACATTTTGAGAGCGTTAGAATTCTGACACTGGCCTAAAATTAACTAAATCTTAGCAACCCAAAGAGCCGCAGCTCCCTCTTTTAATCGACAGGACGCCACGAGTAACTCATCAGCCTTGACGGATAGATTTGATAGCTCCGTATAATCGTCACTTCCAAAAACTTTTTCAAGCAATGGAACTTCTGGCAAAAACTCAGGATCTTCTTGGCTTTCTGTTTTTAAGACATAAAGCGCGGAGGAGGAATTTTCCTGAGCGGAAAGCCAGACATGTCCTTTCTTCAAAGTCTTGGAGTCGTGACCTTCAGCATTCTTTTCTTTTTGTAGATTTTCTTGAGATGCTAGCGACAAAGGCAAAATGCCTTCAAATTTTTTAATCGCTTGCAGTTCATCCAAACGATTTTCTGGATTCACGCGAACTCGAAAAAAAGTATCACCCGCAATTCCATAAAGCCAAGAATCTACAGAACAATCAACTGAAGCCCTAAAAGGAGAAGAAGGTAACTTCTTTGTTGTGGGAATTGCTTTTTTGTCTGTAAGCCCCAACTTCATCAGGCGATCTTCAGCGCCCAATAACCAAAACACCCCATCCTCTACTTTATGAAAACGAAAGTTAGGCTCCAAGTCTTCGCGCAAAAAATAACGTTTCTCAGAATTCAAATAAGGCTCGCGGTAAATCAGTCCTCCTGTAAGACCAAAAACATAGTCTCCGATCAAAGCTGCATCCAGAAGAGCGCCACTTTCCTTAGAGCTACGAACCTGAAACTTTCCATCGATGATTTGTACAAATGAGTGCTTATAAGAAAAACCAAGAGCATTTCCATTATTTGCAAGATCCATAAAAAGCTCTTCTGTGGATAAAGCCGCTGGAGCTTTTTTGAACATTCCAAACAAAGAAGAACCTCCACGATGGAGTGTAGCAAAAGCCGTATCTCCTGCACGATTTCCTCTTAATCCACCAGTAATTCCCAGGAAATCTTGATCAAAAGATTTTTCAATTTCTTGATCTTTTGCTTCCACTACATTTCCTTTTTCAATTTTCACTTTTAAAAGTGCAGGTTTTGCAAACAAAAGACCCACATAATAACTTCCATCACTTTGAGGCTGAACAGTGGTGACCACAGGCTTGAGCTTGGGATCAAGGGGAGTCACAGGAAGTTGAAATAAATTTGGTTTTAAATTCATAAAGACTCCAGTTGTTTTAAATTTTGATCGAGCTTTTTAATTTTTTCTTCTGCTTCTAGTAGTTTGGCCTTTTCGGTCTCAACAACTTTCGCAGGAGCACGCGAAACAAAAGTATCATTCGACAGTTTAGCTTTTAAACCACTCACATATTGATTGAGATTTGAAAGATCTTTCTGAATACGCTGAATTTCTTCTTCTGTGTTTACAAGCTCACTCATAGGAACCTTTAAACTTATTGTACGACCTTTTTCAAAAGAAGAAAGTGTAACAATTGAATGAGGAGCTTCACTTGCGGATGCAAAAACAAACTTCACCTTCGCAAGACTTTCAACCCAAGCCAAATTTTGTTTAAAAAGTTTTTCTTCAACAGAACTTAATTCTACAAAAACAGGAATAACCTTTGAAAGAGGAACTCGGCTTTCATTTCGAAGTGTTCGAATGGCGCCAACAGTCTCTTTTAAAAATAAAAACTCAGTAAGCTCTGAGGTATCTTTTCCTTCCGGGAATTTCTGTAAAGCAAGAAACTCATCTTCACTCTTTGCATTGAGCTCGTGCCAAAGCTCTTCACTCACATGAGGACAAAGAGGATGAAGAAGTTTAAGGGACTCTGTCAAAACGTGAACAAGAAGAGGCTGATAATCCTTACGTTTAGTTTTAGAAATCTCCAAAAACCAATCACAAAAATCATTCCAAAAGAAATGATAAATGGTCTCAGAAGCTTCTTGCATTCGAAACTCTTCCCAAGCACGATTTACCTGAAAAGCACATCGATCAAGCTGAGCTAAGATCCATCTTGCGGGAAGATCCTCTTTCATGTCAGATGAAAGATCTTTCAAAGTCACCTGCGAATTTTCCATCATAACAAACTTAGAGGCATTCCAAATTTTGTTGATGAAGTTGCGATAGCCTTCAATACGTTCAACAGACAAACGCAAATCGCGACCTTGTACACACAAAGCGTTCAAGGTCATACGCAAAGAATCCGCGCCCACTGTTTGAATAATCTCAAGAGGATCAATCACATTCCCCTTAGTTTTAGACATTTTTTGTCCGTCTTCATCACGAACAAGAGGGTGCATGTACACATTTTTAAAAGGAACAACGCCTGTAAATTCTTTACCCATCATAAGCATGCGTGCGACCCAAAAGAATAAAATATCAAATCCCGTTTCAAGAACTTGAGTGGGGTAAAACTCTTTCATGTCTTGAGTTTTCTCGGGCCAACCCAAAGTTGAAAAAGGCCAAAGAGCCGATGAAAACCAAGTATCCAAAACATCCGTGTCTGGCGTCATGCTGGCAGAACACTTTGGACAATGAGCCACAACTGTTTCGCTCACCTCGACATGAGCGCACTTTGAGCAATGATAGGCAGGGATCGCATGCCCCCACCACAATTGTCGAGACACACACCAGTCACGAATGTTTTCCATCCAACGCATGAATTGGTTGTGAAATTCGTGAGGAACAAAACGAAATTCTTCTTTTTGAAGATCCTCAACAACAGCTTTCGCCATGCCGTCCATTTTGCAAAACCACTGGTAACTTAAATAAGGCTCTACAGGAACGTTCCCGCGCTCAGAAATTCCAATACGATTTTTATGTTTTTCTTCTTTTACCAAAAGACCGCGCTCTTCGAGGAGTGCTGTCATCTTCTTGCGCGCTTCAAAACGATCAAGCCCGGCAAAGTTTGCGGCTTCTGCTGGAAGACCCGCTACAATTTTTGCATCGGGAGTGAATATGTTAATTAACGCCAACCCATGTCTTTGACCCACATCAAAGTCAGCAAAATCATGGGCAGGAGTAATTTTCACCGCACCTGAACCAAAGCTTTGATCCACAAAAGAATCCGCCAATATAGGAATTTCTCTATTCGTAAAGGGAAGCAAAAGTTTTTTGCCAATCAATTTTTTGTAGCGTTCATCATCCGGATGCACAGCTACCGCTGTATCACCCAACATGGTCTCTGGACGAGTGGTGGCCACGACAATTCCCTGAGAAGGATCGTCTTTCAGCGGATAGCGAATGTGCCAAATAGAACCTTCGCGCTCCTCAAAGATCACTTCCAAATCACTTAAAACAGTGAGCGACTTTGGGCACCAGTTCACAAGCTTTTGGGCTCGATAAATGGAGCCTTTTTTGTAGAGCTGAACAAAGGCATGGTTCACAGCACGATTGAGATCTTCATCCATCGTGAATTTCACGCGAGACCAGTCGCAACTCACACCCATTGCTCGAATTTGACTGAAAATTCTCTCGCGATATTCCTCAATCCACTTCCAGCATTCTTTCAAAAAACCTTCACGGCCTAAACTTTTGTATTCAATTTTTTTTGAAGCTAAGTGCTTCACAACTTGCATTTGAACTGCAATCGAAGCGTGATCTGTGCCTGGCAAATAGAGAGTCTTTTTTCCACGCATCCGCTCCCAACGAGTAAGAGTGTCTTCAAGAGTAAGCATCAAAGCATGGCCTTGATGCAAAACTCCCGTGACATTTGGGGGAGGCATCATTAAAACAAAATTTTCTTTTAAAGGGCTTGGATGCAAAGCATGTGAAACATCAGGATTTGCAATTTGTTTTTTATCCCAAAGACGCTGCCATTTAGAATCATGAACCTCAGGACTATACGCTTTTTCCATGCCCAATGCCTTTTTCAGCAAGCAGTTTTTGTAAATCTCCCGATTGAGCCATCTGGGTGGTGATATCGCAACCACCTACAAATTCTTGTTTAATGTAAAGCTGTGGAATGGTTGGCCAACTTGTATAGTCTTTGATTGCACTTCGAAGAGATTCATTTGCGAGGACATCTACGCTTTCAAATTTTACTCCTAAAGTTCTTAAGATTTGAACAACACGCCCCGAAAAGCCGCACATCGGAAAATCCGCCGTTCCTTTCATAAAAAGAACAACGTCATTGCCTTTAACTTTTTCATCAATAAATTTAAGTGCCTCTTCTTGAGTCATGTCTGTAATCCTTTAACCTTTCTCAACAATTCCCTTAAAGGCTTCGAAGTCAGCGAGGACTTTGGGATTTTGAAGAGCTTCTAGATTTTGAGGCTTCTCACCTCGTAAAAGTTTTTTCACAGCAAGCTCCACTTTTTTTCCACTCAGCGTATAGGGAATTTCTTTCACCTCAAATATATAGTCTGGAACGTGTCGTGGCGAGGCTTTTTCTTTAAGAGCAGCCTTTAATCTGCTCTTTAAGGCATCTGTCAGCCCACCCTCTTTGAGCTTTAAAAAAAGAATAACTTTTTCATTCCCTGCAACCTCTTTGCCCACCACAAGCGAATCAGCAATCTGAGAGTCTTGCTCCACAATTCTGTAAATTTCAGCAGTTCCTATTCGCACCCCATTAGGATTAAGCGTTGTATCAGAGCGACCATGAACAACAATCCCTCCCTCGCTAGTGAAAGTCACGTAATCTCCGTGATGCCAAAATCCTAAATATTTATTGAAATAAGCCTCATTTATTTTTTTATGTTGGGGATCGTTCAAAAAATAAATCGGCATGCAAGGGAATGGCGTGCGGCACACAAGCTCGCCCTCTTGATTCACGACAACTTGTCGTCTTTCATCAACCGCTGCGATATCCATCGCCAGGCCCGCTCCCTGAATCTCTCCTCTTCGCACAGGCTTCCAAGGATTTCCCAACATGAAACAACTCACGATATCCGTACCCCCCGAAATGCTTGAAAGTTGAGAGTGGCGTTCTGGATCAATAGCCGAGTAATAATAATCAAAATCCTCAGGCAAAAGCGGTGAACCCGTAGAGAAAGTAATGCGGGGAGCACTGATGTTGGGTTTCATTTCTCTCATTCGACAAGTCGCAATAAAACGCGCAGAGGTTCCAAAGGCTTTTATTTTTTGTTGATCTACAAAAGTCCACAAGTTCCAATCGTCCACCAAAGGAGAGCCCTCAAGAGTATAGAGCTCTGCTCCTGCAAAAAGTGCAGACAGCATCCAATTCCACATCATCCAGCCCGTGGTGGTGTAATAAAAAAACCGCTCTCCTTTTTTGATATTGGAATGCAAAAGCAATTCTTTGGTGTGTTGCAAAAGCACTCCCCCCACAGAATGCACAATGCATTTGGGAACCCCCGTCGTGCCAGATGAAAAAAGAATATAAAGAGGCGACATAAAAGAGACGCGCTCAAAAGTCATTTCATATATAGAGGCTTTTTTGTGCGGAGCTTTTTGATAGGCTTCCCAAATCTTGCGCAAAGAAAAGGAACGATCTTCAACCTGAAGACCTTTTTGAATTTTTTCTACTTTTGGGAGTAGATCAATTTGCTTTCCACCATAAACGCTTTGCTCATCATAGAGAAAAAACTTTGCCTTCACCTGCTGAAAGCGATCGAGCACTCCTTGCTCTCCAAAATCGGGTGAACAACTTGTCCAAACCGCACCCAAACTTGCACACGCAAGCATAGAAATAAGTGCGAGGTGATTGTTACCCACAAAAGCCGCTACCACGTCACCTGATTGAAGACCTTTTTCTTTAAAGAATTCTTGAAAAAACTTCACAGCTCCTATGAGCTCCTCTTTTTTTAATTCTGCAATGAGTTCGTTTTTTTCGTAAAAAGATCGCAGAGGAGTATCAGCCAGGTGTGAGAGCATGTTTTCGGCGTAATTGAGCTTGAGGTCTGAAAACCATTGCCCACCATAAAGTGGGAAAAGAGGATTAGGAGTATAGATTAAATCAGGGTTTCCGCTAAAAACAATTTTACTTGCTAGAAGCCAATCGCGCCAAAAACCTTGATAATACTTTACGCTCCAAGAATGGAGGTCGTTATAGCTTTTGAATTTTATAAAGTATTTTTTCTCGAGAGAATTCTTGAAAGCCCAAAGCAAAGAAGCTTCGAGTTCTTCACTCGAAGCTTCCCACATGATTTCATTTTTGTTTTGAGCAGAAAGATCGCCGCTTAAACTAGCCATCAAGGCTACAAAAGCAAGCTACCCTACCCAAAGTCAACGACCTAGTAGCTGTAAGCAACTCCTAAATGCGCAGTGTAAGATTGTGATTTGTAATCACCCGCCAAAGCATTAGTTCCATTCCCATCAGAATGCCCTGAAGCAAAACTGTAATCAAAAGCTGCATTTGCTTCTAAATTACCGAACTTGCTACCCGCACCCAAAGTTAAACTATGACCTAGGCCAGGGCTTGAAAAAGTTGCTTTTGCAAAATCTTTGTTTGTAACAGCCGAAATAAGAGCATACCCACCTCGCAACACAAGATTATCTTGAAGTTTATATTCAGCTCCTAAGCGTCCAATATAAAGATCGTGCCAGTTGAGAGGAATACCACCAGCTGCTTTCAAAGATGCAAAAACAGCGTTCTGTACCGGACCAGCAGAGGCTGGATTTGTATCGATTTTTAAAGTTTTATTTGCAGAATAGTTTGTGTAAGAAAAGTCACCCAACAACTTTAAACGAGAATTAACTTTGTAATCTGATCCTAAAGAAATCGCTAAAGGAAAAACTGCTTTAACCGTTGTATTAGAATCAACTACAGTAACCGGAAGCGGTAGAGCCGCATACCCAGTTTCCCCCTTCATACTCATATTAACCGGAGTTCTAATATTAATACCAATTCCTAAATCTTCATCTCTGTACTGAGCGCCTAGACGAAAGCTAGAAAAATTCCACCCACTTAAATCCTTAAATTCAAGTTGAACAGAGTTGCCCGCAACAGCAGCGACCGATGCTAAATCAGCTTGCCCATAAGCAATCCTCCAAGAAGCTCCAACAGAAATCTTATCGTTAATTTTTCGAGCGGCACCAATTGTTCCTTCTATCAATTTCAAACTTGATTCGTTTGTACCGTTACCTAAACTACTAATGTCTGTGAATCGAGCTTGTGTTCCTCCACTCACAAAAACACCCGCGCCTAGAACAGTTGAATCATCCAAACGATAAGCACTTGTTAATCCACCAAGTGGTGAAAATCCTGTTTTAGAATTTGCCACCTGAGTGCTCGACACAGGACCTTTAAATTGCGAAAGGGTAGGAGAAAAGTTCACATGAATATCGCCTTTGCCTTCTACACCCGCCAAACCTGCTGGATTAAAAAATAACCCTTCCGAATCGCTGACAGATGACGTTGCAGCTCCTGCAACACCGTTATACTTACCAGACCAGTTTACGTTTTTTTCAAGACCCGCTGAATAAGCGTTCAAAGAGACCAAACATCCTGTTGCTGCAGAAAGTGCCACAAGAGTTTTTTTGTTAAATAAATTCATTATTTATACCTCCGTGTTTGCAGGTTTTGCACAATTTAAAACTGACTTCAACACAGCTTGTCTGTATATTTATAGAGTCATGAATATTCGCACTGGATTTATACCGCTGGGCATCGAAAAACAACTTTACTACGAGGATATCGGCGATCAAAAACTACCTGCTCTTTTTTTTATTCATGGAGGCCCAGGCCTTGGCTGCGAAGAAAAACATCGTACTCAATTTAATCTCTCAAAATACAGAGTCATTCTTTTTGACCAGCGAGGATGCAATCGAAGTCAACCTGCGGGAGATATTTCTGAAAACACGACACAACTTCTTGTTCAAGACATCGAAACCCTTCGAAAGAGATTAAGAATTGAAAAAATAATTTTATTAGGAAGTAGTTGGGGCGCAGTACTTGCTCTTCAATATGCTGCTCATTTTACCGAACGAGTTGAAAAAATAATTTTAAAAAGTCCCTTCTGGGCACAAGAAAATGATTTTCTCTGGTCTTATACTCACCGAGGCGCCGCTCAGAAACTACCTCAAGCCTGGAAAGATTTTTCTACATGCTGCTCACTTGAAGGCGGCTGGCCTCTTATCAATTATTATTCTGAAAAAATTCTAAGCGATTCTCCCGATCTAGAAGCCCTCGCCAGATGGGTCAACTGGGAGGGAGCCCTCTACTTTGCTGAACGCCCCTCCGAGCAAAGCAATCTTAGCGCTTCAGGCCTTAGCAGTTTCTGGATCAATGCAAGTAAAATCCAAATTCATTATTTAAAAAATAAATTTTTTCTCGATGACAATTATCTAAAGGTAGCCGTTCAAAAAATTCGTGAAAAACAGATTCCTGCTTTTTGTCTTCAAGGTGACAAAGACAGAGTTACCCCACTTGAGCACTTAAAAGAAATTCAAAAGCTGTGGCCTGAACTTGCAGTAAAAATCGTTCACGGAGCCGATCATAAAATTCCTGAAGAAGAACTAAAGCTTTTGTAACTCAAAAAACCTTAATGAAGCATGGGCGTGATGGGCAAAGCATCCACAATACGCGCTTCGGCTTCGAGTAATTCTGCAAGACGTTTTTCAATCGCGTCTTTTTCAAAATACATTCGAGCAAGTTTTATGTATTGACCATAATGCTTAGCTTCTTCACGACTCAAATGTTCATAATAGGCCTTAAGCTCATCTCCCTCATCTAAAGCATGAGCAACAAGCCCAAAGCGCTCGCAACCTCGATTTTCAACAATTGCTGCAACTAAAAGACGATCTAAAAATCGCTCCTGAATTCCATGTCGTAATTCCTTAAGAAATTCCTGAATGTACGGATCTTTCTCATCATTTTTTAGCCCTTGCTTACGTTTATGCAAAAGTTCTGTGATTTGCTCAAAGTGTTCGAGCTCTTCTTTCGCAATTGAGAACATGGTTTTTACAAGCTCAGGTTGATCGGGATACTTTGCAATAAAAGACAGTGCAGTCGACATAGCCTTTTTTTCAGCAGCGGCATGATCTTTTAAAAAAACATCGAAGTTTTGAACTACTTTTTGAGACCAAAGCGGAGAAGTCTTACTCTTAAGTTTAAATTCTAAAAGGCTAGCAATATCTTCCACATCCCTTATTTAGCAAAGGGAAATCAAAAAAGAGAGAGAAAAATAAACGTTAGGGACAACTAATTTCTGCTCTTGTTCCTGAGCAAACGATGATGGTCTGCCAACGTCCATTACTTTCAATAATTTTTGACTGAAAATTAGAGCAAGTTGTAGATCGAACACACCCATTATCCAACATTTCGCATTTCGTCTGAAAAGCGCAGGTGGGAACTTCTTGCCAATATCCATTTTCTTCTTTCCACACGTTGTACCATCTTTGACAATCTTCTACGCAATCAAGAACACCGCCAGAGTTATTGTTATTTCGACCACAAAAAACGCGTGTATTTGTATTGGAACGAATCACAGTCGACTCCCCTGGCTGAAGATAAACATTTGGTCCACTCCACGCGTTTAGTTGAACCGAAAAAAATAAAATCCCTAAAAATATATTCGTTAGTTTAACCATTTTAGTTATGAATCTCCTCGCTGATAAACGAGTCTAACAGTGAGCTTTAGATCCGCAAGGGCTTGCGCAAAGCTTCATAAAAAAGAAAGAAATTTGCTGCAATCAGCATCAATGCCCCGAGTGAGAAAGAAAGCCCCGGCTTTTCTAAATTCAATTTATAACCCCAAAAAACCAGAAGAGGAATCCACAAAAAGTTAAAACAAAGGGCAAAAACAGCCTCCAGGGAATAAATAAACGAAGCCTCTGTAGCAGAAATTTTTGCCTGCCACAGATTCATCAACCCAAACGTCAGGAGTGAACAAAAAAAGACTACAATAGCTAAAAGAGCAGGTGGCAAAAAAATCGATTGGCCTTCAAATGGGTTCACACAAAGTTGAGAGAGTTTAAAAAAAGGAAGGTTGACAAGAGCAAAACAGATAAACATCGTCCACGTAGAGAACAGGGTTATATGTTTTTGAAATCGTCGCGATTCCAGCAAGAGGATCTGTAAAGTAAACATCAAAGCGGCCACAAGAGTTTCAGCCTCACCCCTTCCCATCTTCATCTGAGAAAAGTCAAAGCCTGATAAAAGATAAACCCCACCCACCCCTAAAAGCAGAGCAATACAAAAAATAAAGTTGATTTTTCTTTTTTTCTGAAAAACTGCAGTGAGGGGAACCAAGACGCATGTGAGCTGAGTTAAAAAAGCAGATGTTCCAGGATCAGTATAAGCCAAACCATCGGTCTGCAAAAGGATTCCCAAACCGCCCGAGAGCCCAAGTAAAAGACCTATTGAAATCTCGCGAAAAGATTGAAGAACAGGTTTTTTTTTAGAAAAAAAATAAAAGCCTAGACCAAATAAAAGTGAGGCAAAGGTAAAGCGAAGAAAAACAAAAGAAGAACTCAACTCTAATTCTGCAGCAGCAGAGGAACAATAAAACTGACCTCTTAGGGCTTTTACCAAAGGGAAACTCATTCCCCACATTCCTGTTGCTAACAGTAAAAATAATCGAGCGAGATGAGCTTCATTTAATTTTTTCAAAACATTTACAGGCTACTTGATAACTTAAGAAAGAAACAACTTAGAAAATATAATTAAACCCAAGAGTTTGTTTGTTTACGTCGGGCGTAGAGGGCTGATTCTTTAATTCATTTAAATATGAAAAACTCACAGAAAAATCATCTTGAAAAAAATAAGAAAAACTAGAAATCGCTGTGGTTGTTAAAAACTGAAAAGTGTTTGATTGAACGTATCGACTCCATCGAGCAGAAATCTCTGCGTAAAGCTTATCTCCCTTTGCAGAAGCATCTCCTCCTTGAAGGTTAAAAGACCAAATAGAGTTTGTGATTCCCATTCTGTAACTTCTTTGAAAAACCAAAAGAGTTCCACGGTAGCGCCAAGGCCTTAAATCTTTTTTGAGAGATCCATCATCATTTGTCACTTTAGTTGGAGACAAGGTTGCATCAAGAGCGACAGCACGCTCAACTTTTTTCATTCCTTCCCGTAGCTTTTGAAAGCCTAAAACTTGAATCACGTATTCGGGCAAACCTTTATTAGCTGCGATAATAGAAACGCTCTCGGCATAGTCACGCCTTTGCCTTTCTTCTTCCTCTCTACGAAAAGGACTTAAGATACGCCTTTGAGTTGAAGACAAATCGTCTAAAGGAACAGTGAACATACGACTTTCTTTTTGGGTAACTTTGCGATCAGCCTCCAGTAAATAGGCCTCACGCAATATGTATCGATCTAAATCTGTTTCTGACTGAAGCTCCTCATGGTACGTATTCCAAACAGAAGGAGACAGAGGTGTTAAGCCCGCAAAGTTTTGTTGTGTTTGAAAAAAAGAGTTTTCTTCGGTGGAATACGACTGGGGATTTCGTTGCAAAAAAGATGTTTGGTAAACTGTCTTTGAAAAAAGAAAAAGAGGCGAAAGGATAAGCAAAGGCAAAGAAATTGCCCTTAGCCATCCGATCAAAACCTTGACACCTTTAGGGTGTATAAAGCTCTTTAAAGCTCTCCTCTTTCTTAACATTCTTAATACCTATAGTAGCAAAAATAATACCGCTCAAAACGCTCATAAAGGCTTTAAAAGGTACCTAAAGGGTCAAAAATTGTGCAACTTCAGGGCGAAAGCGACCTTCCCTGTACAATGCGTATTGTCAATTTTATTTCTCTGAACTTAGCTTGTTTAAATTCAAAGCTAAGTTGTAATAATATTTGAAACGACTTTTAAAAAAGTCTTCAAATAAAAAGGAGAAAGAAAGAATGAAAAAAATTGCAATTGTAGTAATGAGCGCAGCTGCTTCTATGGCGATGGCTATGGGAACAATGACAAACACTTCATCTGGTGAGAGCCCTGTGAAGATCTACACAAACATCGACATGAACATGACAAAAATGATGATCCCAAGCACGACTACTAAAATGGGATATAGCCTCTCTGTTGGAACAGATGCAGCTTATATGTTCACAAACGACATGGGCGCTTCTTTAGGTCTTGATTTCAGTATGTTGAGTGGCGAAACTTCTGGCAACAAATCAAAAGTTAGCTACCTCGATATCCCAGTAAACTTTGTTTACATGATGTCTTTAACAAGTGACGTAAGCGCTCTTGTAGGCGTTGGACCTTACATCGGTATGCCTATCGGAAAAATGGACGTTGCTGGAACAAAAACTAAAGTTGAAACAATGTACGGTCTCAACCTTGAGTCACACGTAACATACGCAATGTCTTCTGACTTTGCTCTTGGTGGACACATTGGATTTAAATATGCAATGAACGACATGGACAAAACAACTGATAAGACTCAAAACTACTGGGCTCTTGGTCTTGGCGTTAGCGCTAAATTTCTCTAATTTTTTGATTTAAAATCAAAAACAAAAAGCCTCGGTTCTCACTTAGAGAACCGAGGCTTTTTTTATTTTCTTAATTTATAAAATCATTATGCATTCTTAATGATCTGACGAAGAACGTAGGGCAAAATTCCCCCATGCTTAAAATACTCGATTTCTATCGGAGTATCCAAACGAGTCTGAACAACAACGCTCATAGACTTGCCCTCTTTCACGTATTCCAAAGTGATATCTTGTCGAGGATTTAAATCTCCACCTTTGAGATTGATACTAAACACTTCAGAACCATCGAGTCCCAAGCTTTGAGCATTCGCTCCATCCTTGAAACAACAAGGCAATATACCCATTCCCACAAGATTGCTTCGGTGAATACGCTCAAAACTCTCTGCCACCACGACTTTTACACCAAGTAGCATCGGACCCTTCGCAGCCCAATCGCGAGAACTTCCCGTTCCATACTCCTTGCCTCCAAAGATAATCATAGGCCACTTGTGCGCTTTGTAATTCTCTGAAGCTTCAAAGATGGAAACAACTTTTCCATTTTGTGAAAAGTCTTTTGTTAAACCACCTTCCACTCCGCCCAACATCAAATTCTTGATGCGAACGTTTGCAAATGTTCCGCGAGTCATAATCTTATCGTTTCCACGACGGCTTCCGTAAGAATTAAAGTCGTTCGAATCAACTCCGTGGTCTAAAAGGAATTTCCCTGCAGGAGAATCTTTCTTAAAGCTACCCGCGGGAGAAATGTGATCAGTTGTGACGGAATCACCAAAGATTCCTAACACTCGAGCGCCTGAAATGTTTTCAAGTGCTGAGGGCTGCATTTTGAAATTATGGAAGTAAGGAGGATTTTGAATATAAGTACTCTTTTCATTCCACTTATAAAGATTTCCTACAGTTGAAGGAATTTCATTCCACTCAGGATTCATTTTTACAAAATCAGCGTACAATTCTCTAAAGACTGAAGCCTTTAAAGTTTTTGCCATCACATCACGAATCTCATCAGACTTAGGCCAGATATCTTTTAGATAAACATCCGCGCCTTGAGTGTCTTTTCCAATCGGATCTTTGCTAAGATCCTTTTCAACTGAGCCTGCCAAAGCGAAGGCAACTACAAGAGGAGGTGACATCAAAAAATTACTTTTTACTGCAGGATGAACGCGCGCTTCGAAGTTTCTGTTTCCTGAAAGCACACTTGCCACCACAAGATCATTCTCCAAAATTCCCTTTTCAATACTTTCATCAAGAGGACCTGAGTTTCCGATACAAGTTGTGCAACCATAACCTACAAGATTGAATCCAATTTTATCTAACGATGTTTGAAGGCCTGACTTTTCAAGATAATCCGTCACCACTCGCGAGCCAGGCGCCAACGAAGTTTTCACTCGAGGATGAACTTTCAATCCTTTGGCAACAGCTTTTTGTGCAAGCAATCCAGCGGCAACCATCACACTTGGGTTTGATGTGTTTGTACAAGAAGTGATCGCAGCAATCACAACGTCTCCGTGGTGAATGGGGCCCTTCTTTTCATTGGAAAGAGGAAATACTTTTTTTAATTCATCACTTTTCTTTTCAAAACCACCGTCTTTTTTTGCTAGAGCAAAAAGCTTTCTAAAATCGTTACCCATTTCTGGTAAAGAAATGCGATCTTGTGGTCGCTTAGGACCCGCAACACTCGGAACAATCGTGCTCAAATCAAGTTCAATCACTTGTGAATAATCAATGTCTTCTTTGTTGAGAGGAATTCCAAAAAGCTCTTGCTGTTTATAGTAATCTCCAATGAGTTTTACTTTTTCAGGATCGCGCCCGGTGAGATTAAAATAATTTAATGTTTCATCATCCGTGGGGAAAAATCCCATCGTCGCGCCATACTCGGGAGCCATATTGGCAACTGTTGCACGATCAGGAAGCGAAAGGGCTGCCGCTCCCGGGCCAAAATACTCCACAAATTTTCCAACCACTTTTGTCTTACGCAAAAGCTCCGTTAGAGTGAGAGTCAAATCAGTTGCCGTCACACCTTCACGCAATTTACCGGTGAGGTACACACCCACCACTTCGGGAGTTAAGAAGTAAAGAGGCTGACCCAGCATTCCGGCTTCGGCTTCAATTCCACCGACACCCCAACCTACAATTCCAAGACCATTGATCATTGTCGTATGCGAGTCAGTTCCTACAAGAGAATCAGGATAGAGAACTTGCTTTTGTTCAAAAATTCCGCGCGCAAGATATTCCAAGTTTACTTGGTGAACAATTCCAATTCCTGGAGGAACAACCTTGAACGTATCAAACGCACTTTGTCCCCATTTCAAAAATTCATAACGCTCACGATTACGCTCAAATTCTTTTTTCAGATTCATTTTATAGGAATCAGCAGAGCCCGCATAATCCACCTGCACGGAGTGATCGACCACCAGATCGACAGGAACAAGTGGCTCAAGTTTTTTGGGATCTTTTCCCTGAGCACTCATTGCATCTCGCATCGCCGCTAAGTCGACTAAGAGCGGAACACCCGTGAAGTCTTGCAAAACAATTCTCGAAACAATGAAAGGAATTTCTTCCGCTGCAGGATTTTTTGCGTTGTATTTGCAAAGTGCCAAAATATCTTTTTCGTGAACCTTTAGATTGTCACAATTTCGTAAAACACTTTCGAGAACAATTCGAATACTCACCGGAAGCCGCGAAACCGGAGTCTGCGTAAGCTTCGCTAATTCTGGGAGCGAATAAAAAGAATATTTTTTTGAAGAACTCTGAAACTCTTTGAAACATTTTTTTGAGAGCATAGTGCAAGATTAGACAGGCTCTCTATCAGTGTCCAGTATCTAGTGCCTACAAGCTTAGCGCGTCTTAGACATTAAAATGTTTTAAAAGAGCTCTCTTACGATAGACGAAAAGCTTTGTTAAAAGTTTTTCTGCTACAAAAGAAAAAGGCTTGAACTGTTTTTTTAATTCATACTCAACAGTATCCTTAATCCACGTACCCGGGAGCTTTGCTTTGACAACTTTTTCACCCACAACAAGCTCTTGAGTTCCACGAATAAATTCATGAGTATGGTGCCAACTTTTAAAAGGTCCCTGCGATTGAGAATCCTTAAACATTTTGTAGTCTTGATCTTCTTTCCAATCCTCATACAGGACAGTCCACTTGAGAAAAGGTTTTAAAATTTTACTCTCGGAATGAATCAAAAGATCAGAACCCTTTACAATGTTCTCCGGCAGTTGATCAATTTTCACCTTCAGCATTGCAGGAGTAATTTTGAGCAAATTTCGAGGGTCCTTATGAAAGTCCCAAACCTCTTCTAAAGAGACAGGCAGCCATAAATCAGTTTTTAAAATAGGCATTCAACAAGCCTATGCAGTTTTATTGTTTTCTGGAAAAGCTTCATCGACACCCAGTTTTTCGTTAGGCTCACCCACCTGGCGTCCACGCTTTCCACTTCCACCTTGATGATCACCCGCAGTTGGGCGAGCAATCGCTACTTTGTTCTGAAGTTTAATCAATCCATCAATGAGAGCTTCTGGACGCGGAGGGCAACCTGGCACATAAACGTCCACCGGAACCACTCGATCCACGCCTTTCAAAACATGGTAGCCATCTTTCCAGTAAGGACCACCTTTAGTTGCGCAAGATCCCATTGAAATAACCCATCGAGGATCAGGCATTTGATCATATAAACGCTTTACACGCGTCGCCATTTTTAAAGTAACCGTTCCAGCCACAATCATAAAATCCGACTGACGAGGCGTGGCACGAAAGACTCCGCAGCCAAAACGCTCCAAATCGTAACTCGAAGCACCCGTTGCCATCATCTCAATCGCACAACAAGCTAAACCGAAAGTCATAGGCCAAAGACTGTTTTTTCGCCCCCAGTTAACAACTTCATCGATACGAGACAAAAAGACGTTATCACCCCCTGTAGGAGAGGGAGCAGGAGCAGCAGATTTTCGCAAAAAATTCATGTTCATAGCTCTTCTTTAGCTTTAGCAAGGCTTAGGCAAAGTCGCCAGAGCTTTCTCGAATGAAAATAATTTAGAAAGTCATTTTGAAATCAGGCAGAAAAACTTGATCCGCAGCCACAAGTGCTTTTGGCATTTGGATTTTGAAAGGTAAAACCTTGCCCATTAAGCCCATCAGAAAAATCAAGCTGGGTTTTGTCCAAGAAAAGCAAGCTTTTGGGGTCCACGAGAACCTTCACCCCAAAATGCTCAAAAACCTTGTCTCCCTCATTTTGCTTTTCTTCGAAAGACATTTTGTAGGAAAATCCCGAGCAACCACCCCCCACAACACTCACTCGCAAAAAGAAATCTTTCTTTCCTTCACGCTCTTGAACGGAGATAAGCTGCTTTGCAGCTTTTTCGGTCACTTCGAAATTCATATTCTAATTCTAGCAGACAGACCCCCCTCTGTCAGGTTAAGTTTTCGTGATCAGACTATGCAGCACTTATTGCGTGACCCTGTTCACCATACGGTCCCTAT
>CAYOWH010000015.1:0-12582 GCA_964407615.1 uncultured Bacteriovoracaceae bacterium
TCAAGAAATCTTGAACCAAATTGAGACTGAAAGTAAAAAACGTATTTAGTTTGTTGAATCATTTTTCAAAATATTTTCACTTCACGTACTCAGATAATTGTGAAAGCACTCAAGATCTTGCTTTGAATCTTGCGCTCGGATCTTTGCATCCCCAACTTGTTATCTGTGACTCTCAAGAGAAAGGAAGAGGGAGGCAAGGAAGTGTCTGGCTAAGTGAAAACCATCGATCTTTTACATGTAGCCTGGCTTTACCAATACAAGCAGACTCTGTTGGAGTTTCGGTGGCAATCGTTCCGCATCTGGCTGGTTTTGCTTTATGGAAAACCCTTGCAGATTACGACTCAGTCTTTGAGTGTTTCTCTTTAAAATGGCCGAATGATTTGGGAATTTTTGTGAAAGATAAAGCACATCATGAATTTAAAAAAGTTGCAGGTATTCTCGTTGAAATCAAAAAAAACATTTTAATCATCGGTTGGGGGCTAAATGTTTTTGCACCCGCACCATTATCTCAAGCGCTCACTTTAGAGGATCTCAAAAAGAAACTGGTTTTTGATAAGAAAGAATTTGCTCACAATTTAGCAACCACTTTTTTTAAAATACGAACCCAACACACAAGCTATAAAGATGAATTTGAAGACCAATTTTTAGAATTTCTTTCTCTTAAGCTCATGCGCCCCTTATGGGGACGGCATCTTTCCTCAAAACTTGGGCAGGGAAGGGCGATGGGCTTAGGAAAAGACGGAAGCCTCATCCTTAAGAGTGGACCCAAGCAAATCTTAGAAATAAAAAGTGGTGAGATTATCCTCACGCCCACATCTTTTTTATAAAAACCTTTAAAATCTTGAGTGCCTCTTGAGTGTCTAAACTTTAGACATGCCTCAGCCATATCCCTTGTGATTGAAATGATGGAAGGCTCAAAAGCGCAATGACACTGTAAAGTGTTTAGTCAAATACGGGCTATGTTCTTATTATTCTGGTGACTTAAAGCTTGGCACAGGGGTTGCAACCTTAAGTTTAGTTAAAAATAAAAAATTGATGTGCGTGAGTAGAAGAAAAAAAGGAGAAAAAAATGAAAAAGATAATGATAAAGGGTATCAGCACCTTGGCACTTCTTCTCGCTCTTGTAAATTGCGGGGGAAATAACAATGGAAACAACCCAACAACCTTCAACCCCTACGGAGACTGTGCAGGTCTTCCTGTAGCCCAGCAACAAGCTTGTTTTAACAATCAATTTAACAACTTCTATGGTTACAACAACAATGGATACTTCCAAGGTACAGGAACATGCTACGGTTATACTTGCCAAGTTTATCAAGTACCTAGTATCCCTGGTTGTTACACAGGTTGTGCTCCTCAGTGGTACGGTGTAACTCCCTTCGGCGGATACTTTTTCCCACAAAACAACAGTAACTTCAGCTTTAGTGTCGGTGGAAGTTTCAACATATAATTAAGAACTAGCCACACTTAAACAACTTCGTTAAATAAGTTATATGGGCCGCAAGATTAACACTCAAATCTCGAGTGAAGATCGGCGGCCCAATAACTTTTTGTCGCGAGAGCTTCTCGCAAGTCATCCCGAGGGACTCAAAATCGTTCTCCTCCGACCTCGGATTCCTCAAAACACGGGATCAATTGCACGAATGTGTGCCGCTACAGGCTGCTCGCTTGATCTTGTGGAGCCCTTTTTTAAAATTGATGATTCAAAGCTCAAAAGAGCAGGCCTTGATTACTGGCCCTATCTTGATGTTTTTACTTTCAATTCTATGGACGAATGGTTCGAGGCTCGAAAACCCGATCAAAATTTCTGGCTTGTTGAAGTTGGGGGAACTCATAACTATGCAGACGTTACCTTTGCACGCAAAGACATGCTCATCTTTGGTGATGAGCAAGAAGGCATTCCTCAAGAATGGCTCAACAAATGGAAAGATCGCCACATCGCGATTCCTCAAAAAAACGTGCGTTCTTTAAACCTTGCAACCTCTGCAGGTATTGTAACTTTTGAAGCCCTCAGGCAACTTTCTTGGTACTCAACTCAATAAAATCTCATAGATTGATTTAAATTAAATATTTAGCTGTTTGTTTCGTAAAAAAAGATAGCTGTCTGAAAAAGGAAAAGCGCCTGAGGTATATTTCAACCTCAAGCGCTTTATACAAGCTAAGCGTAAATAACGATTAACGTTTAGAGAACTGACATCCGCGACGTGCACCGTGCTGACCGTATTTCTTACGTTCTTTCGCACGAGAGTCACGAGTTAAGAAGCCACCTGATTTAAGAGAGGGTCTCAACGTCGTATCAAACTCAATCAAAGCTCTAGAGATACCGTGTCTCAAAGCTCCTGCTTGACCAGAGTGACCTCCGCCTGAGCAGTTAGCGTACACATCAAACTTCTGAAGCATACCAATGTGCTCAAGAGGTTGATTGATAATGAGTCTTAAAACAGGACGCGCAAAGTACTCTTCAAATTTACGGCCATTGATCACGAAAGTACCTTGACCGGGTTTCAAACGAACACGCGCTACTGAAGATTTCTTACGTCCAGTTGCAGTTATGAATTTAATCTTTTCAGCCATTTCACCACTCCTTAGTATTGTCTGACAGACTTAGGTTGCCAAACAACAGGGTTTTGAGCCTTATGAGGGTGCTCAGAACCGCGATAGATTTTAAGTTTTTTCATGAAGTCGCGGCCGAGTGGAGTGCGAGAGATCATCCCCTTGACGGCGCTTTCTAAAATTAATTCAGCATGAGTGTTACGTAATTTAGCGGGAGTTGTAATTTTCATTCCGCCAATCCATCCACTGTGATTGTAATAATGTTTTGTCTCATCTTTGTTGCTTGTGAATTTCACTTTGTCAGCATTGATGACAACCACAAAATCTCCTGCATCTGCATGAGGAGTGAAACTTGCTTTATGTTTTCCGCGAAGCAAATTTGCAATTTCAGAAGCTAAACGACCAACAGTCTGTCCAGCAGCATCAACTAAGAGCCATGCTCTATCGTTGTTATCCGCAGGGGCAAACAATGTTTTTCCAGAGATCTTTTTGAAAGGACCTTTAGGTGCCGTGATTCTTGCAGATTGAGGAGCATGTCCGACTGCTTTGAATTTTTTACGGCTTGCCGCACCTGTTTTTGCTTTGCTTTTTTTCTCTTCTCCGCCACGAACTTTGATTTTTGAAGCAGATTTCGCAGCTTTTTTCATCACTTTTGCAGCACGTTTGTGTGCTTTAGAAGAGTCTGATTTCTTATTACTTTTTTTAACGCTCGCTTTTGTCATAAAATAGTGTTCGAATTCTTATCTACCAAAGGACGTAGGGAGTCAAGAATTCAGGCAGGAATATTAGAAACTTAGACCCTATGAGACCATAACAGACCGCGGTACAGCCCTTTGTAGATCTAGCTTTATCAAGTAACCTCTTAAGCATGTCACGTAAAGCTTTTCTCGTCACTGGTATCCGAACTCCCTTCTGCAAAGCTGGGACCTCACTTGCAAAAGTTCATGCAGCAGAATTGGGCAGGATTGCTCTTTCTGAAATGCTGATTCGAACGGGAATTCCCCTTAAAGACTGGAATTCACTCATAGATGAGGTCATCGTTGGAAACACAGGTACCCCTGCAGATACGGCAAATATTGCTCGCGTTATTGCCCTGAGAAGCGGTCTTGATCAGCGAATCTCTGCTTACAGCGTGCACAGAAACTGTGCTTCTGGGCTTGAATCTATTGCCCAAGCAGCGCTCAAAGTCGAGGCCGGTGTCGCCGACATCATCGTTGCAGGCGGAGCGGAATCTATGTCCAATATGCCTCTGATGTACAATCAAAAGGCTCAAGCTTTCTTTGAAAACTTAAATCGTTCTAGGTCTTTAGGCGATAAGGCCAAAGCTTTTTCTCAGATTCCTGTTCAAGAATTCATCAAGCCGCGCGTGGCTTTAATGGAAGGCCTCACAGATCCTTTTTGTGGAATCAATATGGGCGAAACAGCCGAAGTTTTGGCCAAAGAATTTCAGATAAGCCGTGGAATTCAAGATGAATTTGCTCTTTCTAGTCATCACAAAACAGCCAAAGCGGCAGCAGAGGGTTTCTACAAAGACGAAATTGCTCCTGTCGTGCTCCCAGACGATCCTCAAACAGTCATTGAAGCTGATGTGGGACCAAGAGCTAACCAAACCATGGAAGCCCTTCAAAAATTGAAACCTTTCTTTGATAAAAAATTTGGATCAATCACTGCGGGTAACAGTTCACCAATCACTGACGGAGCTGCGATGGTTCTTGTGTGTTCCGAAGAGGGATTGAAAAAACTAGGTGGAGCGCTCAAGGCTCAAGCCCAAATCAATGGTTATGCGTTTGCGGGATGCGACCCGAAGCGCATGGGATTGGGTCCAGTATTCGCAACTCACAAACTTTTTCAAAAAACAGGCGAAAAGCTCGCAGACTTCGATCGTTTTGAATTGAACGAAGCTTTCGCTGCTCAAGTGATTTCTTGTTTGATGGCTATGGATTCAGACGCCTTCTGCAAAGAACATTTTCAAACATCTAAGCTCGGTCAACTCAATCAGGAGTTATTGAACGTCAATGGAGGAGCGATAGCTCTTGGGCATCCAGTGGGCGCCACAGGTTCGCGACTTGTTCTCACAGCGATGCGCGAATTAAAACATAAGAACAAAAAACGATCGCTCATTTCACTCTGTATAGGAGGAGGTCAAGGTGGAGCTCTCTCAATCTCAGCAATTTAAAACAAAGGAAACAAAAATGTCGGAATTTTTTAATGGCAAAGCTTTTCGTGTAACTCTTCAAGATTCTCTTGCGATCGTCGATTTTGATTTGCAAGGAGAGAAAATCAACAAATGGTCTGAGTCTTCTCTTAAAGAACTTGATGAAGTTCTTGCAAAACTTGAGGGAAACAAAGGCACCTTAACATCAGTGCTTTTTAGATCTGCAAAATCTAAATCTTTTATTGTAGGGGCAGACATCAAAGTCATTCAAAGCCTTAAGACTCGAGATGAAGCGGTCTTTGCCAGCGAATTTGGACAAAAGGTTTTCTCTCGTCTGGAAGATTTCCCTCTTCCAACGATTGCTGCAATTGAAGGACCTTGCATGGGTGGGGGAACGGAATTTATTCTCTCTTGCGATTACCGAGTCGCTTCAGATTCTGACAAAACACAGATGGCTCTACCCGAAGTAAAGCTTGGTATTTTTCCAGGTTGGGGTGGAACTTACCGTCTTCCTCGCATAGTGGACCTTCCCACGTCTCTCGATATGATTTTGAGTGGTAAGTCACTCAACGCTAAAAAAGCCCTGAAGGTTGGCCTTGTTGATCAAGTTATTCCAGAGGGATTATTCGCTCTTAAAGCTGTTGAATTTGCTCGCTCACAAACAAGGAAAAGAAAAAACCCTGAGCCGCAAAAAAGTTCTTTCGTAAATAAATTGCTCAGCTCAAATCTTGTAGGAAGAACGGTTATTTTTAAAAAAACAAAAGAAACTGTTTTAAAATCTACTCGTGGACATTATCCCGCTCCCTTGAAAGCTCTTGAAGTGATTGAAAGCTGTTGGGGAAAAAGCCGCGCAGATTGGATGAAGAAAGAGCGCGAACTATTTGGAGATCTTGCCATTAGCGAAATCTCCAAAAACTTAATCCGCATTTATTTCATGACAGAAGCGGTGAAAAAAGAAAGTGGAACAAGCTTAAGTTCCGATGAATTGCTAAAAATAAATCCTGTGCAACAACTTGCCGTGCTTGGCGCGGGCGTTATGGGTGCTGGAATTGCTGCGGCCAGCGCCTCACGAGGAATGAAAGCTCAACTCAAAGACATCAACTTCCAAGCTGTGGGCAAAGGTCTTGCTCACGCACGCAAACTTTTTCAAAAAGCTGTGGATCGAAAAAAAGATACCGCTCTTCAAAGAGATGACAAGTTTAGAAACCTAAGAGGGCAAACAGATTACTCGGGCTTTAAAGGTCTCGATCTTGTGATTGAAGCCGTGGTGGAAGATCTCAAAGTTAAGAAGACTGTTTTTGCAGAACTCGAAAGCGTTGTAGGGCCTGATTGTATTTTAGCAACCAATACTTCTAGTTTACAACTTTCAGAAATCTCCTCTGATCTTAAAAACAAAGAAAGATTTTTGGGTCTTCATTTCTTCAACCCAGTCGACAAGATGCCTCTTGTGGAAGTGGTTGTGAGTGAAAAAACTTTACCTCAGCACACAGCAAAAGCCGTTGCTTATGTAAAAGGAATTGGAAAAACTCCCCTTGTTACAAAAGATGGTCCCGGATTCTTAGTCAATCGCTTGCTTGTGCCCTTCATGTTGGAAGCAGGGTATTTAATCGAAGATGGCGCTGATCTTGAAAAGGTTGACCGAGAAATCAAAAAATGGGGAATGCCCATGGGTCCTTATGAACTCTTAGATGAAGTCGGGCTCGACGTTGTTTCAAAAATTTGTCCTATATTTGAAAAAGGACTCGGCGAAAGATTCATCGCTCCCTCTGTTATCAATAAAATTTCAGGTGATACTCAAGGCTCTCAAAAACGTTATGGTAAGAAATCAGGTCTTGGGTTCTACAAATGGGAAAACAATAAGCGGGTTGAAATGGACCGAGCAGGCCTGGAAAAAATCGTTGGCCTACCCCTCAACGGCCAAAAAGTATTATTGTCGGGTGAAGCCCTTGCTCAACGTATGGTCTTTCCAATGATCAATGAAGCAGCCGTTGTTTTAGAAGAAAAAATCGTCGCAAGTGCCGAAAAAATCGATCTGGGAATGATTTTTGGCATCGGATTTCCTCCCTTCCGTGGCGGTTTATGCCGTTATGCGGACTCTGTAGGCCTTGAAAAGGTCAGCCGTGAGCTCGAAAGGCTTGCAGCTTCACATGGTCCTCGCTTTAAGCCTACAGATGCATTAAAACGATTATCTGCCAACGGAGGCAGATTTTATCAATGAGTGTGGATGTTAACCTAGAAACTAAAAAACCTCTTAGAACTGTCAGTAGTGAGAAAAAACCGGAAAGCAAAACCTTTGAAGCACAAAAGCTTCTTAGAGTTGAAGCGGAAGCCATTTTCTCTGCCGCCGATCGCTTAGGGTCAGAATTTGATCTTGCTCTGGAGATCATTCAAGATTGTGCTCGAAAAAACAAAAAACTCATCCTTATGGGAATGGGGAAATCTCATTATGTGGCTGCTAAAATCGCAGCTTCTTTTATGAGCACGGGTGTCACAGCTCTTTTTGTTCACCCTGCAGAAGCGATTCATGGCGATTTAGGAATTATTAGTGAAGGCGATGTTTGTGTTTTGATTTCTAAAAGTGGGAGCACCCCTGAAATCGTAGCTCTTTTGCCGTTTCTCAAAGCAAAAACAAAGATTATTTCTATTATTGGAAATAAAAATTCTGCCATTGGACTTGTTTCTGATTGTATTCTTGATGCGTCTGTTGAACGCGAAGCCTGTCCGATCAACTTACTTCCTACCGCGAGCACAACACTTGCCCTCGCTCTAGGCGATGCTCTGGTGGCAACCTTCGCCAAAACAGATGGATTCAATCCCGAAAAATTTGCGGGTTATCATCCTGGTGGATCACTTGGAAAAAGACTTCTTCGAGAAGTTCACGAAGTGATGCTTTCTCTAGATAAAATTCCACTTGGCCTTGGAACAGAAACTCTTCAGCAATGTGCAGAGCTGATGAGCCAAAAACCTGTAGGGGCGCTGTGTGTGGTGGACCAAAATAAAAAACTTAAAGGAATTGTGGTCGATGGAGATATCAGAAGAGCTCTTGCTCAAGGAGTTTCTGCTCAAAGCTCTATTGAAAATCTTCTCATCAAAAACCCTACAACCGTTCGACCAGACTTGATTGTTAATGATGCTTTGGCAACACTTGAAAGAAAAGACAAACAAATCACCGCAGCTCCAGTTGTTGATCAGTCTGGAGTCTTAGTAGGTTTTGTTAGGATTCATGATTTAATATGAAAATTTTAGCCATTATCCCCTTTCGTAAACAATCTGCTCGTATTCCTGAAAAAATTTATAAGAAAATTCAAGGAACGGAGCTTTGTGTTTCAGTCATATCAAAAGTTCTTAGTGCTCTTAAATCTTTTGAAGACATTGAGGTACTGGCTGCTGTTGATGACCAACAAACTCGTGACTTACTGTTGAAATGTTTGAAAACAGAAAACATTATCATGACCGATCCTGAGCTTCCCTCTGGAACAGACCGCGTTTATGCTGCCGCTCTTGAGTACGCACAGAGGAAAAACATTTCTTACTCATCTCTTCAAGCCGTGATCAATATCCAAGGAGACATGCCTTTCCTTTCCGAATCTGCTCTTGCAGAATTTACAAAAGAATTAAAACACTGGAATGCTTCAAAAGAGCAAATCCTCACACCTTATGAATCATGGCCAAGTGACTTGGATTACAAAGATCTTGGCAACGTAAAAATTGCAACAAGCCAAAATGATAGGGCGCTTTATTTTTCAAGATACCCTATACCTTGTTCGCGAAATTTTGATTTGAAAGCTCTTAAGTTACACGTGGGGATCTATGCTTTTACTCCTTCGGCATTAGAAAGTTTTTGCAAACTTCCTGCATCTCCCCTCGAGAAACTCGAAGGCCTCGAGCAATTAAGAGCTCTTGATGCTCAGATTCCGATTTTGTGTAAACACGTTGTCTGCAACTCTGATGAAAGCTTCAGAGGTATCGATACTCCCAGTGATTTAGAGTGGGCGCAAAACTTTAAAACTCAAAAACCTCATATTTCCGGTGGAGAAATCTCTGCATGAATTCTCTAGAAAAGATTGTTGAATTCAAATACGGATCAAAAAGTTTTAGCTGGGGAAACGGAAAAGGCTTCACCTTGATGGCAGGACCTGACATCTTTGAAGATTACGGAATGGTGAAGGAAGTTGCATCCGAACTAAAAAAAATCACTGACGAGTTGGGTATTCCTTGGATTTTAAAATGCTCTTTTGACAAAGCCAATAGACAGAGCAGTTCAAGCTTTAGAGGCTTAGGAATGGATGAGGCTCTTGAAGGGCTTGAGAAATTAAAAGTTGAATACAACTGCCCCTTAGTGACTGACGTTCACGAGGTTGCTCAAATAAAAAAAGTTGCTCAGTTTGCAGATGTTTTGCAAATTCCTGCTTTTCTTTCGCGTCAGACAGATCTTGTTCAAGAAGCTGCCAAAACTGGAAAAGTCATTAACATTAAAAAAGGTCAGTTCCTTGCTCCTTGGGACATGAAGGCCATTGCACAAAAATGCGTGTCTGTTGGAAATTCAAAAATACTTCTTTGTGAAAGAGGAACAAGCTTTGGATACAATAGACTTATTGTAGATATTCCAGGGCTTGCAGAAATGCGCAAGAGTGGATTTCCTGTGGTGATGGACGCCACTCATTCCGCACAACTTCCCGGAACTGCGGCGGGCGGTACCGCGAGCGGTGGGAATAGAGACGCTATTGCTATTTTAGCAAAAGCTGCTGTTGCGTGTGGTGTCGATGGAATATTTCTCGAAACTCATCCTCGCCCCGAAAAAGCTCTTTGCGATGGCCCCATTGCGTGGCCCTTAGCTGAGATGCGCAGCCTTTTAACAACTCTTAAGAAAATATCTGAGTGCTCTGAATAAACAGAACTTCAAATTATTTATTCAATCCCTCTGGCAATGGATTTGTCTTTCCATCAATAGGCCCGTATATTTTATCGCCCTCTTTGTAGGGAGCGCCTTTTTGGGGATGTGCTTGCTTTACTTTTAAATGCTTACCTTTTTCGTCCTTAGCCTCTTCGACAATAAGATAAGCAGGCTCTGTTTCTCCGGAAGGAAGAAAGCGACCCTCTGCATTTGGCGGAGTAGGGGGAGTAGGCTCGGGAACATTTCGAGGAACAGGTCCACCAGCTTTATAAGGGATTATCCCTTCATCCTCTTTTTGCCCAACTTGAGGCATCTTACGAAGCATGCCAGAAGCCGCATTTAGAAAAAAAGGTAAAAGAAAAAGAGAAACAAAAGAACTCTTCTTAATTTCTTTTATTTTAAAAAAAGAGTTCATAATCAAATTATACTTCTTGTTTAAAACACATTAGAAGCCGATAAATTGACTCGACTTTCAGTCTACAGCTGCATCGTTTTTTTAACTTGAGAGATCATTTTTTCAGATTTCACTATTTTCTTTTGCTCTTCTAAGTTCTTTTTGTATTTTGTAAAATACAACTCCAAAACTCTTATAGACTTCTGAAAAGCTACATCTTCAATCTTAACGGGTTCTTCGCTCTCGCTAACAAAACGCACTAAAATCAAATCACTTCCCTGTTCGATCACTCGAGGCAAAAGAGGGGCTTGTTTTTTAAGATTTAGTAATTCACTACTTTTAACATCACTTTCACTTAAAGAAGCAAGGCGACCTTGCCCAACATCCCATGGAGAAGCTTTGGTCCAACTTAATCCATAAGGTTTTAATTGAGCAGCATCTGGTCCATTTTTAGACTTCATCCATTTTGAAACAAGTTCTTTTAGAAGCGTTATTTTCTTTTGATTTTCTAGATAATCTTTTGCAAGGGTTGCTTTCACATCAGCATAAGAAGAATTTACAGCCGCTTTTTTATCAATAAGTTTGATCAAGTGATATCCAAAGGAGCTTTTAACTATATTGGAAATATCTTGAGGCTTAGCAAGAGCAAAAGCTGCTTTTTCAAAGGCAGGATCCATTACCCCACGAGCAAAGTATCCTAAAACACCCCCTCGAGAAGCATTGGAAAGATCTTGAGAATACTTCTTGGCAGCATCTTCAAAAGAAATTTTTCCACTATTGATTTCTTTTTGAATATCTTTAATTTTTGATTCTGCCGCAGATTCTTCGTTGTTTTCAACTTTAATTAAAATATGATTAGCAGAGACTTCTTCTGATTTTTTATAGTTTTTAATGTTTTTGTTATAGAAATTTTGCAGATCAGGATCTTTTTTTGAATCTGCAAGCAAAGCATCCACCTCAGATTGACTAACACTGACAGGTGTTTTCATAATTTTTGGTGAGACTTGAAGTGTTTCAAAAACTTTCTTTTTAGAAAGCGCACGAGCAACATCAATTTCACCATGACTCAAAAGAGAGCCCACCAGAGCAAAGGGCTGCATGACACGTTCGCTTTTCAGTTCGTTTTTTAAATTATTTTCAAACTCATAGGGGAGGGTCACAAGCTGACGATAAAGCGCGGCATCAAAACTTCCGTTTTTTTGGAAATAAGGCAGCTGCTCAATTTGAGATCGAATAGCGGCTTTACTGACTTGCATATTCTGCTCTTCAAACAGGTGAAAGAAAACTTTTCTTTGAACAATTTCATCCAGTGCTCGATCAGGGTTGATCATCATCTTACGAAACTGTTCAATCATTCCCTTTTGCGCAGGGTCTGTGACTTTTGAGCCATAAGATTTTCTAAATTGCTCATCACGACGCAACAAATCGGCTTGAAGCTCTTGAATAGAGACATCTTGAGAAGCAACTTTTGCAACAGTTCCAGAACTAAACCCCCCACCAAAACGACCGCCGCCCGACATGCCCGGTAAGCCAAGTGAAATGATAAGAGCAATTCCGCAGATTGCAAAAAGAATCATAAAAAATTTACGGTTATTTCTTATAAACTGAAGCATGTTTTCATATTGGATGATCAAACTCTCGAGTCAACACTTAGAAATTAGAAATTAACGCAGAGGTCTCTTTTTTTCGCGCCATGTGCAGAGTAGACTGAAGCTGGGTATGATCTGGGGACATTTTTGGAAGAAATATAAAAGGTTTTTGGGTTACGCCTCCTTATTCCTTTTTCCTTTTGCAGCGCTTACATTTGATGACTTTCGCTTTCCCAAAACACTTTTTATACACAAAGTAAATTCATGGGTCGTACACCCCACAGCAGAATCTATTCACAACTCTCTCAACGGAGTTGTTTATATTTTTAAAAATTATGTTGCCTTACTTAAAGTCAAACAAAGCAATGATGAGCTCACAAAGGAAAACGCAAATCTCAAACTCAAACTTTTGCAACTTGAAGAAGTTTCTAAAGAAAATAAAAGACTTGCGACTCTTCTCGATTTAAAAAAGATAACTCACGGAAACGCTAAAGTTGCTCGAATTATCGGCGAAGACGTGAGTCCAGATCGCTTTACTTATTTACTCAATCTAGGCTCTAGAGATGGCATAGAACTTCGCTCTCCTGTTCTAAACTCAGATGGAGTGATTGGACTTATAAAAGAAGTTTATGAACATAGCTCCGTGGTGGTCACTCTCTTAGATCCTTCCAGTATCATCGATGTTGTTAATATGCGATCCCGATCTCATTCCTTGCTAGAGGGAACAGGAAAAGAATATTTTGCTCGTACAAAATATGTTGATCGCATTGAAGATCTAAAAGTTGGAGATCTTCTTCTCTCGAGTGGAATTGATGGAATTTTTCCAGAAAATTTTCCCGTAGGAACCATTGTCGACGTCCAAAAACCTGCTCAAGGTGTTTTACAAGCAGCTTTTGTGCGGCCTGCTGTTGACTTTGATAAACTCGAGGAAGTTCTTATTCTTCCACCACTCAAATCACCCATAACGATTCGAGTCACCACACAAGCTCTTTCAGAGGGG
>CAYOWH010000015.1:12592-36229 GCA_964407615.1 uncultured Bacteriovoracaceae bacterium
CTCGATAATGATGAGCCTTACGCAAAAGCGTATTATTCAAATCCCCCTTTTTTTATTAATTGTTCTTTTAGGAGTGCTCCCTCTTGAGTGGAGTATTTTATCGGAACTCCCATGGAACCTTGGTAATTTTAGTTTACTTTCTGTTGTTTTAACTTACATTGCGCACTCACGCAGCCTTACAAAAACCTTTGTTCTTTCAATCTTTGTTGGATACCTCTCATCTCTTTCTTATCCATTTGCGTTTGGTGCTATTATCGCTGCGCAAGTTTGGAGTACACTCAGCATAAAACTCATGACTTTTGCTTTTCCTTTTGACACGAGACCTTATTTTGCACTTCTTGTTTGTCTTCAATCGTTTATATGTAAAGTCATTTGGCGTTACTTTATGATTTCTGAATACAAAGGATTAACTTTTTTTTCCTTCATGAGTAGAAACATACCTTCCACTTTAACACTTTTCATAATCGCTTTTTACGCTCTCCCTGCGCTAGCTTTTTGGGATGATTTTTTTGAAAACGACCCCAAAGCTGGCTCAAGTGACTTGAGCCCCCGCATACAAGGAATGAGTCGATGATCGGCCAAAGAGACTCTCTACGTTACTTACAAGAAAAATTTTATTGGCTTTTTGCTTTTTTTCTTTTTGCAGTTTTCGTTCTTATCCTTCGCTTGTCCTACCTTCAAATTCTAAACGGTCAAAAGTATCGATTTATTTCAGATAAAAATTCTCTTAAAGAAGAGGTCATTCCTGGTCCGCGTGGCCAGTTTTTCGATCGTGAAGGAAAACTTCTTGTTGATAACAGACTAGAATTAGACCTTATCTACAAAAGACAAAAAAATGTTGATCCAAAACCACTTCTAGAAAAAATCTCTCGAATTTCTGGAATAAAAATTTCAGAACTCAAGAAAGACTTTGATAAAGAAGTTCGCCAAAAAGAAACTTTTGCAACCATTACCCTCATTCGCGATCTTCCGCGAGATGTGGCTGCAAAAATAGAGGCTTTTAAGAGCGATCTTGAAGGCGTTAGTATTCAAACGAACATCAAAAGAGTTTATCTTTTAAAAGAAAATGCTGCCCATGTTTTTGGTTATACAGGCCTAGCCACAAAAAAAGACCTGGGGAAAATCAAATATCAAGGCGGGCTCATCAATCAAAATGATGTTCTAGGAAAGTACGGCATAGAGAAAAGCCTCGACCTTTCAATTAGAGGTCGAGAAGGTACTCGCTATGCTGTTGTCGACGTACACGGTCGAAGAATAAAAAAAGAGGAAGAAAGTAAAATTCTTGGAGATCTTTCCAAAGAAGTAGATGCGAAAGTAGGACCAGACGTCACCTTGACCATTGATGCCGACCTCCAAGAAGCAGCTCAGTTGACGCTCAAAGATTTTATTGGGGCTGTTGTCGCTCTCAATCCCAACACAGGCGAAATTCTTGCTATGCACTCTCAACCGGGCTTTGATCCGACCAGCCTCTCTTTAAATAAAAGCGAAGAATGGGAAAGGGTGATGAAAAATGAGTTCGGTCCCTTACGAAATAAAGTTATTCAAGATCACTTTTCACCCGGATCAACTTTTAAAATATTCACAGCACTCGCAGGCCTAGAAGCTGGCATTATCAATCCCAACGAAAATGTTTTTTGTAGTGGAAAATACAAACTTGGCAATAAAGTTTTTCATTGTGATTTAAAAAACGGTCACGGAAACATAAACCTTCGCCAAGCAATTCAAAAAAGCTGTAACGTTTATTTTTACACAATGGCCACTCGTATGCCTTCTGTGAATACCATTTCTGATTTTGCAAAACACTTTGGCTTTGGTCGAGCTCCCAAATTAGGAATGGAAAGAGAAGCGATTGGTCTTATGCCAGATGGTGAGTGGAAGAAAAAAACACTTAAGCAAGGGTGGTCTCAAGGTGAAACACTTCTGGTATCTATTGGCCAAAGTTACACTCTCACATCTCCCCTTCAATTGGGATTAGCCTACTCAGCGCTTGTCAATGGAGGAAAACTCTACAAACCTTATTTGGTATCAAAAATTCAAAATCTCGACGGAAAAATAGTAGAACAAAACACTCCAAAAATCTTAGACCATGTAGAGATAAACCCTGACCACTTAAGAAGAGTCAAAGAAGGACTATATGATGTGGTCAATGAACCAACAGGTACAGGCTATCGAACGGTTCGCAGCCCACTCATAAAAATTGCAGGCAAAAGCGGCACTGTCACTGTTGCAAGTTTTACTGAAGACGCTCTTTTTAAAAGTTGTGAAGCTCGTCCCCTTAACCGTAGAAGTCATGCATGGTTTGTGGGTTATGCCCCAGAAGATAAACCTGAAATTGTTGTGGCAGCTTTTGCCATGCATGCTTGTTGGGGAGCTCTCTCGGCTGGCCCTGTTGTCAAAGCCGTTATTGAAAAATGGTATGAAAAAAACAAATCTCGCTTTTTACCTGTAACAAAAAATCCTCAAGCACAGCCAGATTTGGATTTTTCAACTCGATAATCTTTCCCGCAGTACTTGCATGAAAGTTCCACAATAGGATCGAGTGTTGCCATTTCATCTTTTGGTAAAAGCTTTAGAAGGTCTTCAATTTTTTGCTGATTACAAGTACAGAAAAAGATGGGTTTTTTTGTAAAAAGCTCTTTTCCACTAGGAGAAGCAAGCAAAAGGGCATTCATTTCACGAACGGCTTTTTCTGAGTTTTCAGATAGAACCCACTCTGCAGGACTCGATAAATCATTCAAAAAAGCTTGCCACTGAGACAATAGATCATCTCTCTGGCCCTCAACAACGGGAGGAAGAACATGCAACAAATACGCATGTGCTCGAGAGATTTCTAAACGAGGCACATCACCTTCAACAATGTTCCATCTTACAGAAACAGCTAGGGCACAATCTTTTTGTTCACTCTTAAGTAAAATATCCTGAACATCTTTGACGACATCCCCAAATGATTCCACAATTCCATTTGTTTCAAAAAGATTTTCTACTCGACGAAGCTGGCAACGCCCCTTGAGAGAAGGAACTTCTTCGCTTGCTTCCCCAATCCAAGAATAACTGGTTCGAATAGCACCCTGAAACAAAGAATCGGCATAGAGAGCTCTCAAAGGAGAATCATCCCACAACCACTGAAGCTCTATATTTTGAGTGCTGTCTTCTTCATTTAATCCCTGCAAAGCAAGACAAGCCAAAGATGCTTGAGCGGCTTTTAAAAAAACACGAGGATTTACCCAGACGCGACTTTCCCAAAGTTCTTGGATCAAATCTTTTGCAGCAATACTAATTGCAACAGCATCTTTTGAGGGAGAAAGCGATTTAAGCAAAGATCCCAATTTAAAACTCAATCTCGATTATAAAAAATTAGGCGTGTTTTGTGATGATATTTTCAATCACTTCTTTAGGTTGATTGCCTGCAATCTGATCGACCATTTGTCCATTTTTGAAAAGGATCAAAGTAGGAATTCCACGAATACCGTAGCGACTTGCTGTTTCGGGGTTTTGATCGACATCGAGCTTTACGAATTTGACTTTGCCTACATAAGAACCAGAAAGCTCATCAAGTTTTGGAGCAAGTGCTTTGCAGGGTCCACACCAAGTTGCCCAAAAATCCACGAGGACAGGAGTTGTTGACTTTAAAACTTCACTTTCGAAGTTACTATCTGTAATGACATGAACGTTCGCCATGTGCTAGTAATAACTCGAAATTTCAATCATGCCAAATCGAGTTCAAGCTCCTTCTCCTTGGCTTGTGGGGTTGCTCCCCTGGGTCATAGATCTTTTGTTTAAAACATCGTTTTTAAACACACTTTGGGGCGCCTTCCTATGGGGTTTACTCCTCGTGGTTTATTTTGCCCAAGCCCGCCTCTTTGATCCCAATCTGAAGCGTTATCTTACTATTTGTTTATGGGGTATTGGGATTCTCTGGCTTTCTGGCTGGGTTAGGAGTTTTAACCATCCTGTTGAAAATCCCCTCAAACCCTCAGACTCTCTATATTTTTTACACGCAACTTTTCTCGTAGCAGCGGGAGGCATGCTTTTGATTGTTCTCTTAGCGTCTGGGTTAGGAAGAATGAAAGAACGAAAAGTTTTCTCTCCTCAATCTAAAAAAACTCCGCTTGCTATAGAAAATTCCCTCTTCAAACAAAACACACCTTCTCTTGAGGGTCTTCTCAAACTTTGCTCTTGGAGTTTTAGTCTTGTTCGAATCTTCTGGCTTTTGGGTTGTACGCTGGCTCTTATAGCACTTGCTGTCCATACCGTTCAGCTACGTAGTAGTGGACACATGAATGCTTGGAAAGAAGGCCTTAGCAAATGGATTCACGATCCTAGTATTTGGGCTGTTTGGTTGCTGGGACTTGTTTTTATTTTTAGCGAAGGAGTGTGGGAAAAGTTCAAGGCACAAAGCTTTTTTAGAGTTTACTTACATACGGCCCTCTTAGCCCTGGCTGTCGTCATTTGTGTGTTGTGGGCTGAAAGTGGCCACATGGGCCATATCAATCGGGAGTTTTTACGCTAATGTCCATCATGAATGAATTCTTTTGTATAAGCGCTCATTCAAAGTGGACCGATGTACATGATCGAGAAAAACTAGCGATTCCACTCCAGCTCATGGCGCCCTTCTTGAGAAATCTTCACCCTGCTCAAAAAGGAACTTTTTTGTATTTAAAAACATGTCACCGAGTTGAAATCTACGGCAGTGACATCGACCCAACTCTTATTCGAAATGCCTGGTGTGAAGCAACAGGTGCGCGTCCTGAGTCTTTAAAGATATGGAGAGATGCTGCGGCTCTTGAGCATTTTGTACGCGTAGGAGCGGGCCTTGAAAGCTCCATTTTGGGTGAAAACCAAATCATGGGTCAAATTCGCACAAGTATGAGAGAATCCAAAGAAGCAAATCTCTTACTCTCTCCTGTAAATCATATTCTCCAAAGAGGCTTAAGTGTTTCGAGAAGTGTTCGATCTGAAAGTCGAATCGGTGAAGGTCGAGAAAACCTCTCCTCGCTCGCTCTTATGCGTTTGAGTGATATCTTTGAAACGCTTCACGATAAAAAATTTCTTGTTGTGGGAGCAGGCCCCATGGCTTTACTTGGTATCGAAAAACTTCGTGAGCTAAACGCCACACACATTACCTGGATGAATCGCTCAAAAGAAAAAATAGAAGCTCATCCTTACAGCCGTTTTTGCAAAGTAGAAGACTTTTCAAAACTAGAAGAAAAAACTCTCGATTCAGATGTGATTTTTTTAGCAACCTCAGCAAGTCATCCCATACTGTCTAAAAAATCGACAGTTCTCTCTCAAGTCAGCTCAAAAAAATCAAAGCTACGAGTTGTCCTTGATCTAGGACTTCCTCGTAACGCAGATTCTAATATCGCAGAGCTAGGATTCATTTTACGTAACGTTGATGATTTTAAAAGCGTTTTAGAAGACCAGGATGCCCTTCAGAAAGAGCGCATTGATTTTGCGGAGAAAATGCTCAAGCAACATCTTGCAACGGTTTATGAAGAAATAAACCTTAATCAACTTGGTCCCATTAAGCAGGAATTCATATCAAAGTGGAAATATTTAT
This sequence comes from uncultured Bacteriovoracaceae bacterium, assembly GCA_964407615.1. Taxonomy (GTDB): domain Bacteria; phylum Bdellovibrionota; class UBA2428; order UBA2428; family UBA2428; genus CANIGN01. The sequence continues at coordinate 18,153 of CAYOWH010000015.1, forward strand.
TTGAAGAAATTCTTCTAGAAAATTCCAGTGAAATCGGTTATAATCAGCAACGCTCGTGGGCAAAGTTAGGACATATCCTCGTAACAAAATCCAATGAGCTAGGTCCTTTAGAAGGTAAACATTTTTTAAAACAACTTTGCGAAAGCTTAGATGCGTTAGAAAATACATCCGAAAATACTTCTAAAGTTCAAATAAAAGCAGTGACCAACGTCACTCAAATATCGAAAGAGGTAATTTAAAGAATGGCCACAAAAAACAGCCAAAATGTCTCTTCAAAAACAACAAAACCCGCATCTCCTATGCTCAGCCGTTTATCTGTTCTTGGATCTCGTCCGAGCGTTCTCAATCGCACTTCCATTGCGCGTCCTACAACTTCTGCGCCCGCAAAGAAAAAACCTGGTGCAGACTTTGACTTTATCGGCTCTTTTCCTATCAAAAAAGATGATGGAAAGCGCATAGATATCAAAAAACAATCAACTGGCCCCGTGTTTGTTCCCGGGACTTATCGTATTGCTTGTCGAGATTCAGATTTAGCACGTGCCATTCGGAGTGATTTCAATAACGCGTTTATGGACCGTTACAAAAAAGACAAACTCGAAATCACAGACGTGGCAAAAGTTACTGACCATAGTTCTGCGTACTTCAAAGACGTGCCCTACGAGCAACACAGAAAATCTGTGACTCAAAACACATTCGACATGTTACTCAACAACCAAATCGAATTGGCTGTTCACAACATGAAAGAAATTCCTCTCGAGCTTCCTAAGGGTCTCATTATTGGAGCGGCTTTAACTCGTGAAGATCCGCGCGATGCAATGATCACCAGAGCAACCTATGGAGCTATTCAAGAATTACCTACCAACGCTCGTGTGGGAGCTCGCTCTCAAAGACGTATTATGCAAATTCGTAATTTGCGCAGTGACGTGGAAATCATTCCAACTCCCGGACCTCTTCAAGAGCGCCTTAAAGAGTTGGATCGTGGTGCCCTTGATGCCTTGATTGTTTCTTGGGCAGGTCTTCGCCGCTTAAATATCTCTCCTCGTTATTACGTAGCGCTTCAGCCTGAACTTATGATGCCTGCTTCTTGCCAAGGAATCGTGGGAGTCGTGTGTCGTGAAGCAGACGAAGAACTTCGTCAAAAATTGCATTATATCGAAGATAGCGAAGCAAGCTGGGCTTCTCGCTGCGAACGCTCTTTCCTCTTAAAGTTTGGTGATTTCGGCGATGCTCCTGTAGGCGCAAACGCTCACCGCAAAGGAACTCAAGATCCGTGGATTCTCGACACAATTATCGGAAATCCTCGCACAGGAGAAATCCTTCGCCATCGTGAAGTAGGAACAAGCCGCTGCAAACCTGAAAGTTTGGCAGACAAAGCTTACGTAGGAATCCTTGCAAAAGGCGCCCGTAAATTTCTGCCCTTCACACAGTTGTAATTTTTATAATTTCTAACTTACTTATAGCCAATTGGGTTTTGCGAAGTATTTTTCTTCGCGAACCCATTGAGCGAGTAAAGCAGCCCAGTCATCACCCGCATTCAAACTTGGAACAAGAGCAAATTCTTTGCCTCCAGCCTCTTGAAAATCTTCTTTAGCGCGCACTCCTAATTCCTCAATCGTCTCTAAACAATCTGCTGTAAAGGCAGGGCTAAACATCACCAATCGCTCTACGCCTTGCTTGGGCAGCTCTACCACAACCTTATCGGTATAGGGCTTAAGCCAGGGATCTAAACCTAGGCGAGACTGAAACGTCACTGTGTATTGGTTTTCACGAAGTCCCATCGCACGAGCAATTGCGAGAGCTGTTTTTTCACACTGAGATCGATAACAAAACTTTGGAGCCGAAGGCGCTAAGCAACAACTCTTATCAAAGCGACAAGTTCCACAATCGGGAGTTCTTTTTTTGATATGTCGCTCAGGTATTCCGTGAAAACTAAAAAGATAATGTGTCTTTAGCGAATCTTTTGGAATTTGTGAATCCACAAATCGCTTCAACCACAATTGAATAAAATCCGAATCATCAGGATAAGGGTCGAGTTGCTTTCTTATTTTGACGGAGTGATTAAGTTCTTTAATATGTGCTTCAGTAGACCCCGTAGAAGCATAAGCCCATTGAGGATACAGAGGAAGTAAAGCAACATCCTCAATGCCTTCACTTTTAAATTCATCTAAAATATTTTGAAAAGAAGGCTGACCATATCGCATAGCAAACTTTACGGAGTATTCAGGACCCAAATATTTTTGAACTTTTTGGGTAAGACTACGAGTCGTTACAACCAGAGGAGCCCCTTCAGGTGTCCATATAACCTCATAAGCATGTGCAGATTTTTTAGGACGAGTTCGTAAAATAATTCCACGAACAAGTAAGGCTCTTAAGGGGTAGGGCAAGTCGATCACGTAACGATCCATTAAAAACTGATCGAGATAAACTTTAAGAGCTTCAGGATTAGGAGCAGATGGGCTCCCTAAGTTACTAAGTAAAATACCTTTTTTCATTTTTTTTGCACCTGCCAGGAAACAGCCATATTCTTGGATTCCAAAATTAGTCGAGAAAGTCCAAGGTGACCAAGGTAATTTCCATGTACGTAAATTCCACTTTTTGCCAAATCTCGACGCATTAAAGGCCAGCGGTCTAGCAAGAAGCGGTTCAACTCATCACCATAGAGGGGCAAAGCCTTTTGCCAACTTTTAGAATGTCCCGAAAGAGGCTCCGTTTTGCTTTTAAAAACAAAAGATCGCTCTTTAAGAATATTCTCTTGGGCTTTGTTAAATTCAGAAAAAGTCTCATTTGAAATCCAGCTCTCGGAATAAAACTTATTTTCACGACTAAAAATTTTTGTATCTAACAAAACACCGAGAAAAGGTCTTTTTTCAACACGAGGAAATAAGATACCAAAAGCACGAGGTGTTTCACGTTGAACATGAGAATCAAAAAACAAGGTGGTTTTAGAAACAGGCAAAGAAGGAAGAGAGAAAAATTCTTTGTAATTTTCTTGGAGAAGAGAGAATCCTTTAAAAAAACTCTGTGCGGCATTTAACGAGCCACAAAAGACAAGCTTTTCGCTTTCTTTTTTATCTTCAAGGTGAAATTTTTTACCCAGAACAAATTCTACATTTTGCTTTCTTAACCATTCCTCTAAACGCACGCATAAATGCTGCATGCCCAAACGAGGAGCTGTGCTTCTAAGACCTCTTTTCTTTTTTCTTTTTTTAAAGAAACTTTTCTTTTGAAATTTAAAAAATCTAGAAAAAATCAGTCTTGCGCTTAAATCCTGTACTCGACTCGCATAAATACCAGCCAGAGCTGCGTCTAAAAGCTTTTGAGTAAAAGGCCTCCCAAAACATCGTACTCCCCATTGCTCAACACTTTCAAAATCCTGAGGAGCAAATGAGTTTTTTGAAATAAAAAAACGAATAAGTTTATAAAAAAAAGAAAGGCTCTCACAAAAACTCAAAGGCCACGAACAAAGCTTAGATCGCGAAAAAAAATATGCTTTTTTTAATCCCTTTTGAGCTTTGATCATTTCTAATTGAAGCTCTTGAGCCATCTCTCTGATTTCTTCTCCATCAAGAATGGCATTTGCAGCCGTTTCAACTAATCCATGAGGAGTCTTTATGCTTTCAAGCAAGCCGCCAACCTTTAGCGCCTCATCTTGGACAACAATCCTTAGCATTGGGTTTGTTTTTTTTAAAAAATAAGCAAGCGTAAGCCCTGAAAAACCTGACCCTATAATTCGAATCTTTTCATCATTGACATGAGAGCTTTCCACTAAATCCACTCACTCCTTCAAACTAACGAAAAATTCTTCTAATTTCTGAGACGAAACGACGCACATTTGCTTCTTTGGCTTGAGGAAGAATTCCATGCCCGAGGCCCGCAACCCATCCCGCTCGTTCTTGCGGACTAAGTTTTTTAAGAGGGGTTACAAAAGCTTCAAAGTTCTTTTCAAACTCTGCTTCTGTTCCATTCATAAAGTTTTGATGAAAATTTCCCTGAACAAATCCCCTTTGAGTTGTTTTTAAAACTTTTGCTAAATCAAAACGATGATCATAACCAAAGCCTGCAAAAGGGAAATCTCGAATCACAGAGTAGTGATCAGCAGTGCCGCCCTTCATGTAATAACCAACTTGATCTTTTGCTAAAAATTTCAATTGAGGAGCAATATAACGTTCAAAAAAATCAACAGAAACTTCGCCCGCTGCTGTGTCTAAAATCATCACAGCTTCTGCACCCGCATTTAATTGCAAATCAATATTTGCCTTCAAAAGAGGAGTCATGAATTCGCAAAATTTTTGAAAGAGCTGTGGTTTCTGAATTGAATGAAGCGAACTACTTTTATGGGAACCATCCACAGCATACATAAAGAGTGTCCAAGGACCTCCCACAAAACCAATCAATGACTTTGATTTGGGAAGACGTTCTCGAGTAAGTCTTACGGCCTCAGCTTGAAACTCCAACCCCTTCAAGGCCTCGTCAACTTTTTGAAAACCCAAAAGCTGCGACTCATTTTCTAAATTCCAACCCAAGATAGGGCCAGGCTCGTATTTGAGTGGCATTCCCAAAACCTCAAGCGGAAACAACAGATCACTAAAAAGAATAGACACATCAAAATCAAAATCCTCGATGGGACCCATGGCCACTTCTGCTGCCAGAGCAGGATTTTTACAAAGCTCAATAAAAGAATGTTTCACTTTTAGAGCTTGATAATGCTTATGATAGCGACCTGCTTGTCTCATCATCCACACCGGAGGAGTGGGGAGAGCTTCTCTTTTAAGTGCGCGCTGAAAGAGTGTCATTTCTAGAAAATCACAGTATCAGGACTCAAAAACGAGGCAACGATAGTTTAAGTAGCTTTTATCCCTCAAAAAAACCTTAGGGAAATCTTATAAAAAGTTTTTCCACCGGCACAAACGTAGAAATTTCATCGAAGCTATTTCCAAGACCACAAAAATGAATTTTCTCAACCATCTGAGGGTTCTTTTTAAGGCAGGCTTTAAAAAGACTACCACTTGACCAGTAAAAAGCCTGGTGAGTGTTTAAATCAGGAATCTGTGAGTCTTTGGCAATTAATTCATAAGTGGCAAGCAAGGGAAGACTTTTTTGAACTCCTTCTTTGTGCGCTAACTTATAAGCCTTATGAGAAGAAAAAAGCTCAAGAGGAAATTCAAAGTAATCCTCACCTAAACTTTCTTGTGAGCCACTTACCCACAAGCCTTTTTTTCGAAGCTTCTTCCAAGTTTCAAGCCCAGCAGTCCACAAAATATCTTTTTCTTCAATTTTCCAATCTCCTGGCAGAGCTTCGGATTTTGAAACATACAAAAATAGACCAGATGAATTTTTTGGTTTTTCAACATTCAAAACCTTACGATGAAAAACATTTAATTGAGAAGCATCAAAAATGTCTGAATTATTTAATGAAGGTGCTTTTTTGTGACTTTCCCAAATCAAAGAGCTGAGCTTTTCTCCACCAGGAGTTAGTCCACATTCCACTTTGAGCACACCACGCGCATTGGTCTTTTGATAAATACCAAGCTTTAAGTGGCAACCTCCTCCAAAATCTTTCAGTCGCTCTCTTTCAGCAAGAACATCTGTAAAACTTTGTGTGCATTTAATTTTTGAAAGAAGCTCTTTGAGGTCTGCTCGGTCTTTTTTGATTTCAATAGCTAGGGCACCTTGCGCAGGTGCAGGAGGGTTAACGGCTACAGGAACCACCACAAATTGAGAAAGATCTAAAACTTTTTGAAAAACTTCTTTGGACTCTTCATTTCCATGTGTAAGAAGTCTTTTGACCGCGGCTAAAGCCAAAACAATCGCGTCTTCCTCTGAATTTAAAAACTTTTTGATTCGTGTGGGAAGGTTTCCACGAATAGGAATAAATTTTAATTCACTCTCTTGAAAAACATACTCTTTTAAAAACCCACCCAAATTAAATTCACGGCGGGGTGAGGAGCTTAATAAAGTAATAAGGGATTTTTGCAAGGAAGTTTTTTTTACAAATACAATGTCACGAGGATCTTCTCGTTCGAGAGTTGCAGCGATTTCAGTTTGAGCATTCGCGAGTGTCGGGAGGTCTTTCCACGAATGCACGAGTAAATCGACTTTTCCCTGTATCAAATCTTCTGTGAGATCTTTGGTAAACAAACCCTTTGATTCGGCATCCACCAACGAAATGGTTAAATTTAAATCCACACCTACATCTTTAAAAACAAAGCTCGTCTCAACATTAGGATTAACTTTTTTGAGAGCCTCAGCTACCAACCGCGATTGAATTTGAGCAAGATCACTTTTTCGCGACCCGATCCGAATCTTCATGGTCAGGTATATTAGCACTCACTTCATCGCTCGGCATTGTTAAAAGTGACGTTAAAACAGGCATTTCTTTCTCATAAAGCCTTCGATACATCACAAAATTACGTAAAAGCTTTTTTACATAATCGCGCGTTTCTTTGTATGTGATTCGTTCAATGAACGTAAAAGGATAAGCAGTGCCATATTGCTTCATCCACAATTTAACCGGGGGAATACCAGCGTTGTAAGCAGCAAAAGAGCAAATATAACTCTTATCAAATATTTTTAAGAGCCTTGATATATTACTCGTTCCAAACTCAATAGCTGTGTCTGGGTCAAATAAATCCTCAGTTTGAAATGAATCTTTTCCTAGAATTCTTGCTTCTTTTTGAGCCGTTACAGGAAGTAACTGCATCAATCCTAAAGCATCAACACTTGATCGAGCACGTGGATTAAAAGCACTTTCTTGACGAATAATACTGCTGACAACCCAAGGGTCGATTCCCACTTTGGAACTTTGCTTTCGAATGTCTTCTTCATAAACTCTTGGAAAAATAAAACCCCAATCCTCTGAACTAAAATCTTCTGAATTTTTAGAAAGATACCCAGCCATTAAATTCATTCCACTTCGCTTATCATTTAATTCAACAAAAATTCGTGCAAGATCGCGAACCTTATCAAACTTTTCTCCGCTAGAATAAAATCCGTTTCCTGATTTGCCATTTGAAAGTTCTTTTAAAACCGCGATACCTCGATCATCTTCATACACTTTGCCTAAAACAATAGCCGCTGCAACTTGAGCATACGCATCACTTGTTGGATAACCCTCACCGTCTAAATAATCCGCTTCGTTGAAAGCAGATGTAGACTTAAGGTTTTTAATTTCCCACTTGTCCGGAAACTTACCCGTCAGCTCCCGAAGCATGTAAGCAGACATCAATCCATAAAAACTGTAAGGATCTTCTTCAAAGTTTTTTGTAAAAACTTTTACAGCTTCTTTGTCTTTTTTTAATTTCACCAGAGACTGAGCTTTCCAGAAAGCAATCTTGAGGGGCGCTTCCTCTAAGTTTTTAAAAGTAGAAGCATAGCGCTCGATAAAATTAAGGCTTTCAGTGACTTGTTTTAAAGATCCTTCATAAAGTTTGAAAAAAACTCGCCATCCAAGTTCAAGTTTTTGATCATCACGAAGATCCATTTTGAAAGCTTTTTTTAGTCCCTCCAAGTCTTTCTCTTCATTCATGCGTGCTTTGACATAGGCAACTTTAGAAAGAACAGAAGCATGAGCCCTTTCTTTTGATCCCTCTATTTTATTAAGAATATCCAAAGCCTGTTTGTTTTCTTCAAGAGTCCAAAACTGAACAGCTATTTGGTAAAGACGCTCAAAATGTTTAGGAATTTCATTCTTATCTTCTGGTGTTGTAAAAAATTTAAATTTCTCATTATATTTTTGAATGAGCTTAGATATTCGGTGACGCTCATCAAGGATCTTCATGATTTTTATATGAACCTGAAGCGCCTCCCAAACCTCATCTCTATTGGAGAGGAGCTTGGAGCTTTCTTTCAGCAAAGCTTCCATCATTTGATCGGCAGCGCGCGTGCTAAGTGAAGAACTCAAAGCCTGAACTCTCCACAAATATTCCTGCCATGTAAGTTGACTCAAAGACCAAGAATCGCGAGTTTTACCAAGACCTAATTCATCAATTAAGTTTTTTAATTCTAAGTTACGCTTTGCCTCAGGACTAATCACCCATAACCAGCGCAATTGAGCGAGTAGATCTTTATCTTCAGGATTCACTGGTCTTTCGAGCAAACGAATACTTTCGATCCAATAATTCCAGGCAGTATCACTGAGCGGACCTCCCATAGGAGCAAGTTTGCTTTTAATTTTTTTTGAATACCAGCTTCTTAAAGGAAGAGCTCCAAATTGCTTGATCCACTGAGAAACCTGAGTCAAATAAAGCTGCTCAAAATCTCGATTGTGCAAAAGAGCTTTCTCATCGCTATCAATAAGCTGATAAAGAGAATCAAAGCGTAAACTTAGTCCGTAAGCCCAAAATAAAATATGAGAAGTTTCGTCTTTTAAAAAAAGTCTAAGTTTTTTTGAAGATTTTTCTTCACGAAGAGGCTCAAGCCAAAAAAGAATTTCATCTACAAGATTTTTACTTTGACTCAAAAACTTTGCTTCTTTTGAAGGAGGCAAAACAGGAACCCTATTTTGTCCTGATTCAGGAAAAAAATATTGTAAATACTGGCTTCTTGAAGCTGGCAGCTCAGGAAACATTTCTGCGATAGCCTCATTTTCTTCGCTCTCAGAAGGATCGCCATACAACAACTCACTTTGATGACGTGTTTTAAGGGCCTGAACAAGAACGCGAGCCACTAAAAATCTTTTTCCAGGTTCCTTGTAATTTTTCTCTCGAGCTTTTGCGACAAATTCAGGCAAAGGACAGGAGAGCTCTAAATCTTCACGATATTCTTTCTTAGTTTTTTTTAAACATTTTTTTAACTCCGAAAGTTCGTAATGTTTAAAAAGACCTGCCTTGATTGGCAAAGCCAAGAAGAGAAAAAAAACAAAAAAGAAACAAGGCCCAAGCCTTGAGCTTTTATCAAACATCTAGCTCACGCCTCATTATTCTTAGATTAGCAGAAGGAATGTCGAAGAGGAGATAAGCCAAAAGGCAATCACCTGAACATGGCACTTGTTGTCATTTTTGAGCTCTAGATTTTATAATTCCGACAGAGGGAAGTTATACAAGGCTTTTTTAAATTCTTCTTTTTGCTTTGCATTCATTTCTGAATAGTCACGAAAGACAAAAAATGTGGAATTATATGAATTTAAAGATTCCGCTTTTTTTTGAGCGCTATTTGAAGCAGCAATAGCTTCCCAGAGTTTTTGTAAATAAAAATCATTCCATCGACCTAAAATTGCATCAACTGCAGAGATATTCTGATTTTCTAAAAACCTTCTAGCTTTTAAAAGAGGAATTTTTTCAAATTCTTGCAGGTAAATCTGAAAAGCAAAAGAATTTTCAAGAAAATATTGAAAGACTTCTTGCGAATGAATGGAGAGCTCTTTACTTAATTTTAATTTTTTTTGAATGTTTTCCTCAACTAAATCAATAACAGCATTTAAAGGTGCTTTTTCTCTTTCACCAGGTGCTTCATTGACGTCAACATGACCAAAACCTGGAAATATTTCAAAAGTTGCATTCGAGAATCTTCTTGCAAAATTTTCAATTAGATCGGGAGTCGAATAGGGGTCCTGATCTCCCGCAAGAATTCTTACTGGGATTTGAGTTTTTATTTTGACTCCCGTTTTGTTTGAAAACATCTGACCTGCCACACCTGTCTTACCGTCCAAACCTTCGGCCCACTGATCAGAGACAGGATCAAACTTCCACTTAAACCCTTTCATTAATTCCGCTTGTTGCCCAGGTGGAAATTCGATCAAATACTTTTCTAAAAGATCAGGAGTTACATTACCGCCAGGTGAAGTTATAACCGCTCCCTCAACAATTTCTGGGGAATAGTAAAGAAGGTCCTGTATCACCAAAGCCCCAAAAGAATGTCCTTGTAAAATAACTGGCAAAGAAGTTTTTTTATAATGTTTGATTACTTTAAAGAGCATTCTGCGAAACTCATGAACGTGATTAAATTTTTCATCTTTAGGCCCCTCGCCGTGAAAAGGATAATCAAAGGCAACCTGAGCGATCCCCCATTGCTGCATTCTTTTGGCAGCTCTCATGAAGTTTTTTCCTGAAATATTTTCACCTCCAGAACCGGTCATAGAAATAAGAATCGCCTGACTTCTAGCTGGAATTTCTGGATATCCTTTAATGTGAGAAGAGTTTGTCGGGTAGTAGATGGAAGTCTCAAACATTTCTTTGCGTGAATGAGGAGTGAAAGCAGCAATCCTATGGTGATCTTTAATCAAATCTACCCAGCGATAAGATGCCTGATTCCTTAGAAGTTCCAGACAAGAGGGGAGCGCCTGTGACAAAGAGAAAACAAAAACACTCAAACCAGTAAAAAGCTTTGTTTTCTGCATCTACAAAACTTATCTTTTTTTAATACTGAAACAAGAAGAATTGAGAGTGCCAATAAAACCATAAATTCCATAGGCTTAGCTTTCAATCATCCGTTTTTTTTTGGAAACTTTTAGCTTGATTAAACAATCTAAACGGCTAAATTGACGCTGCGCTTAAGGGATGAAAATGAAAATATCACTTTTTAAATTTTCTTTTTTTTGTCTAATTCTCAAGTTTTTTTTCTTTTCAAAAGAATCTCACGCTCAAAATTTTTCCAATAATTGTTTGAGTTTTTTATCTATTCAACGATCAGTAGATTTTCATTTTGACGAAAACCCTTTTAACGTTTGGGAATCTATAAAAGATAGACCCCTTTCTTTTGAAAGTTCCATTCAAGGAAGGATCAAACATATTGCTGAAGTAGAACCCAAGTACCGTGAACTCGTTGAAAGAAGAAAAAATAAACTACCCCTTACTACGGAAGAAGCTCATTCAATTGTTTTTCTTGAACATGACCCTCTTTTAAATTTAGTCAGAAAAGAATTACAAGCCGCAGATGCTTTTGAGAAGATTAGCCTTGCTGATCTTAGTGAACCACTTCAACAAACTTATTTTCAAGGTTTTAAAACTCTCAAAAAATTCAGTTCAAACTACCTACAAACTCGCAATGAATTATTTTACTTACTAGGCCCCGGTAAAATTTCTTTACTTGATGCACGTCTTCTTCTTGAAACCTGGAAAAACTATTTTGATCTTAATTCAAAAAAAACAGACTCATTAATTAGCGCTTTAAGTGGAACAAGATATCAAATATCAAACAAAGAAGACATCAACACACAAGGTAGCTCTCTGATGATTTTAACAAAAGCCATAGAAAATCTGGAATTTAAAAAAGATGATATCGCTCTTGAAATACAGGCAGGTTTAGCAAGGATTTCTTTTGGCGCTGCTATTCTTTTTCCTGAATTTCGTTTCATAGCTTTAGAAAATGACTTTCAAAAATACAATTATGCTCAATATGCAAGTAAAACTTTCGGCCTTAGTAATTTTCAAATTATCGATAAGGACACTTTGGTGAAATTAGATGAACATACTTCACTCGATCAATTAAAAAAAATTAGGTTGTTCTATACTTTTGAAAATTTAAATTCCCTAAAAAAAGAACTTATTTCTGAAGAAATAAAGATACTTTGTAAGCTTACAGGACAATCCAAATATCTTGTCCTAGGCGCTCAGCAAGAATACGACACATCTGGTAAGCTGGGAGAATACTCTGCTATAAAGATTGAACCCTAAGCGCTTTGATCGTAGTCTTTTAAAGTAATGAATTTCCAAAAAAAGGTTTTTATTCTTATTTTTCTTTTCTGTTTTCCAAAAGCTTTTGCAAGAGAATGGGAATTTCAACTTGAGGGTGGCTTGCTTCAAACCCATCTTTTTGATGTGCAAGGTTTTGGGCAAAGTAATGCAACCCGTGGTTGGACCAGCCTTAACCCAACTCTTCGTTTTGAATTGTGGTCAAAAAATCCAGAGGGATGGAATTTTGGAACTGTCTTGCAACCTCTCTACATCCGTTACAAAGGTATATTTCAATCTCAACTCAATGCAGAGGGAAAAACATTTAATGCGGGCCAGGGAGGAATTATAGATTTTCAATTTCATTCTTTAAGAGAAAGTTTTAACTATCCTCTTATTGGAAATGATCTTGCGCCTTTTTATGTGAGGGGAGGGCTATCTTTAATTGGACGCTATGCTCAAATTGATATCCGTGGATCGGGTAGCGAGTACCGAGGCACTAATTTTATTGTTTTGCCTTTATTAAATCTCGAATCAAAATTACAGCTTTCTGAACCTTTAGCCCTTATGTTTGTAGGTGATTTTATACCTGGAATAAAAGGAGAATTACTGACGAATTCTCTCTACGATCTTTTGTTTATGATTAAATATTTGTCTCCCCAAAAAGATTCTTTTGATATGGGGGTTAGGCTCTTCTTTGGGGGTTACAACCCAGAAAAGCCTAACTTTTTTGCAAACCGAATTTTTCTTGCTGCTTACGTACTACGATTTAATTTTTAACCTTCTGAATTTTGTTCAGTCTGTATAGTCTCATCACTGCTTGTAGTATCAGCTTTTGCTTCAAAAGCAGAAGCTTCATTGCTTTTTGATTCATGATCAACACATGCACCATATTGTTCACATGATAAATTTTCTTGAGAGTCTAAACTTGTGTTGTCCTGACTATCTGACTTCAACGCGCTATTAAATGGTTGCTTTGCACACGCAGCCAATCCAAGAGCTGTTAAAAAAGAAAGAGACAAAAATTTTGAGGGGAGGTTTCGTAGGAATGTTGTTTTTTTCATGGGGCAGATTATACACTTTATTGTGCGCTGCGTCAATAATAATCAAAACGCATTAAATTTCAATAACTTATAATAAAATTAAAATGGCTGATGAGAAGGGTTTACATCAAGAATCAAGACAGAATCTGTTAAGTCATCATACGCTGCAAGAGGTGAAATGTGTCCGGAACCATTTTGCTTTAAAACTTTTCTAAAATAATTCACAATAACGAAATCGCCTTTACGCTTTAAGTTTTCAATAATTTCTTTTTTAATTTCAGAACTTGCTAAGTCGTCGCTTACCACTCTCAAATTCACGTTTCAACCATACGTCTTAAGCATGGAATGAAATTGTCTTAGTTGAATTCTATAATCTCTTGAAGAAGAATTGTTAGCACAGAAGTTATTTTACGCCTAATGAGAACACTCTATTTCTTCCCAAGATTTTTTCCACAAATCCCAATTTTTAAGTGACTTACCATCTGTGCTGATGAGCGATGCTGTGAATTTTTCCTCTCCGCTAACAGCACCTAATTTTTTTATTTCTGATTGTTTTTGCTCAAATTTAAAAGAAGATCCGTTTTTGAGTTTTACGATTAAAGGAGAGGAATATTTAAGTACACTCGATTGCCCTTCATAAAATACTTTAAGCGCTTCTTTTGGAACGTTAAGATCTTCTTTGATTTGAAGTTTTGTCTCTTTATCTGAAACTTTATAAAAAAATTGTTGAGAACCATTAAGGGTGCCGGAAAAAAACGTCATCGTATCTGAAAAACAATCTAAATTAAATAACTTAGGCTTAGATTCGCAACTGCTCGTACAATAATCTGCAACGTAAATTTTTTCTACAGATGATTGAGCCGGATCATTTTTATTAATATGAAATACAATCCAAGGGATCCCCTTTTCATTTTTTGGAGAATCATCAACCGGGTTTTCTAAGGCTAGATAGTTTTCTGTTAAGCAGTAGACCTGTGCAAAAGATTGGGCAGCTCCAAAAAAGGCAATGATGCTAAAAAATGATTTAAGCATGATTTATTTAATCCCAAAAATCCTTCTTTATTAAGTTATTTCAGTACAATAAATTGACAGAAGTTTACACTCTAAGCTCTAGGAGATATCTTTCCAAAAACCTCTCAGAGCCAAAGCGTTACAAGAGAGTAGGGGAGTTAGTTCTTTTTCTCCTCAATCAAAAACTTCTAGATCGAAAAACCAATAAGAAGTTCCCCAAGACTCACAAGTCCTTATTTCGATGTAAAGAAAAACTATTCCTACCATTATTAGACCATGCAAATCTAGTGCCTAACGGTAAAGAAAAAGTTAAGAAGTATCAACTAAAGACACTAAGTTTTTCGATAATAATGATTATTTTTTGCATTTTGGATGCCGATAAATACTTGTGGATATTCTTATTTACCTTCTTATAGTTATTTTGATTAATTTTTTTATTCTTTATAAATTAATTGTTTTATTTCTCGGTCCGGTATTTAAGCATATGAAAAAGCGTAAGAACGGAGACGAAAATGAACGATCTTTTTTAGTTAGTCGCTATGACTTCTTTTCTGCATTAATTTTTCCTTTTTTAGCTTTTATATGGATTTTACTTTTTGAAGTTTCTTTTAAAAGCGCTCCAATTTCTTTAGTTGGTTTATTTCTTTTAGGTATATATTTTATAATTCTTTTTCGTGATAAAAATTTTGATTTCATTAAATTATATGATGGTAGTAATTACACCCAATTAGTTAAGTTATTTGTACCAATTGTAATATTTTCAAGTCCATCGCTTTATCTAATGAATAAAACCATCCTTCCTTCAGAAATCACAGGGATCACGCAACCATGCATTAAGCTTATATTTCCTGAATGTCTAATATTAGCCTTTATTTTTCAATCCATCTTAAAAAGGCGGTAAATTATGGCTGATATTTTTTTTTATTTGGGATTATTTTTGATAGTTACTCTTATTTGTTTTTTAAAGTATCTTTTGCATAGAAACCGTGTTTGTGACCGTTTTATATTTGCTAAAACAAGATAAGCACACGCCCTTTTCGCGCGTCAAAATCGCAAATAATTAGCGCATACAAGGCTGGTTATGTAAACTCGAGCATAGCGGTCCTTAAAAAGAAGGAAATTAAATCATCTAGACCTTACTCTATTCTTTCAATCAGCGCCGACCACAAATGAAATTCGTTTCCCCAAGCATTTGCATTCAAAAGAGTTTCTTTTCCACTTTTTGCATAAAAAGCTAAAACTCCGAGTAAAACCAAAGATTCAAAAAAATGTAACTCTTTCACATCATGCACTTGAAGCCGATAAAGAAGCTTTTCGTAGATGCGACTTCCAATCCAATTTGTAGTGATACTAGCCTGTACCTGTGAAAGTGATCCAAATCCGAGAATGGGACCGTTTAGCAACTTTAACGTTCCCTTTGCTTCGTCGACTAAAAAATTTTTCAAATTATTTTCGAAAGAAAAAACATGCGAATTATCATTCGCAGAATTTGAGTAGAATTTTGCTTGCGACAACAGGCGCTCTTTGTGTTTAAATTTTTTTACTTCTGATTTTTCAAAAGTAGATTCAATTCTTCCCGCATATTTTTCAATATAAGAATTCAGAAAGCTGCAAAATATGAAATTTCACAATCAAATTTGAAAAAAAAGCTTTTTGTAGATCATTGTCACAAAACGAATAAAATTCGAGGATTGCTATGCCAAAAATGTAATTTTTTGATTGGGTTAGCTAATGATTCTCCACAAGTTTTGAGTTTAGCAATTCAATGTTAAAAAAATGAGCCTTATTGTCGAAAATCTAAGCCCTATGGGCAAAAACTACTCCAGTTAGGAAAATCCATTTCATTTATCTTCTCAAACGCGATGTCTGGTTGCTGATCAATTTACCCTAAAGACCATGGGTTTTAAGTTATCAACTAAGGTTCTAAGTTTTGTGAACTTTCGAGAAGCGTAAGACTAGTTATTTTGATACTCCAATAGGTAAAAATTCGCCATGGTCATCGTAGAACACAGTCTTACCTTTAAGGAATTCACCGAACTTGGCTTCGTAACCTGTGGCCCCGATCAACTTAGTAGGCGCTCTTTCTTGAATACTGTCGCTACCAATTAGAGACCTTAGCGGGCCTTGAAAGAAGCGCGATAACAATTGTGCGTGAATCACTAATTTGAGAGCCCCTTGCCCGGTGACGCCATTTGGGGGCATTTCCATTTCTTCTAGGCGAACTAATACGGGGATCCTTGCTGACTCAAGTGGCGGAACAAAGGTAATTGTGTCTCCTTGAATTTTGATACTTTGGAATTGTTTAAACGGATAGGGCTCTAATCGAAAAAGATACGCCAAAACTAACATCACAAGCATTAGCAAGATAAGAGCAATGAATAAGATCCATCTAATCACACGGAAATTATATGCTTGGAATCGGGATTTACACCAATCCGATCTCAAAAAAATGCTTCTTGGAGTCAAAAACCTGAGCTTTTCTTTTTAAACCAAAAACCACTCTAGTTCGGAAAACTCATCTCATTTATCTTTTGAGCTGCAATGTCTAGCTCCTGATCAATTAGGTGCATGTCTTTATAAGTTAACTCGGGGGATTGGGTAAATCACCCTACCCTAAAAAGCATGCATTTTGAGTTATCAACTAAGGTTCTAAGTTTTGTGAACTTTCGAGAAGCGTAAGACTAGAGATTCAATCACCAATTGCCCATAGACTCATCGATGTCCTTTTGGCCTCATCAATAAGACTCAATAACTCTTTGACTACCTTTTCAAGCTCATTGCTCTGGACGTCTTGCCAGTCTTCGGTGTCGACGCTTTTCTCAGTACCCTTCCAGCCAATGAGCACTTTGAAGTCAGAGGGCTTGAAACGGATATCTTCTAGTGCCTGCCTCAATTCAGAATCTAACCTATGAAGCTGATACCCTTGCACTTCCGTATCTTCGTAAAGGTTTAGAAAACTTCAAAATTTTCAACTTAGACAAAAAACATTCAGCAATGTTGATCAAGCTTAAAGTTACAAGTCATCTTTTATACTTACCTCTTTTTGTTCCAATCCTATCTAACCTGTAGCAGGTACCGCACAACTGACCAGATACAACAGAATCGACTCTCATTTTGAAAACATGACCTTTAGAACACTCCCAAGGTATTTTTTGTTTATTATTTATATATTTCTTTGCAAGACATTTTCCGCCATGTTTTTTAGCTAGTTCATGAAGCTCAAGCATGGTTTTTTTTGAAGGCCAGAACACTCAAGGCAACACTCTACAAAACGTACCAAACATTAGTGTCTTAACAGCATCTAGTAGCGTTCGAACAAGTTTCGGATGTGGCGCTGATGAACTAAGAACCTACTTTGGAGAAAGTTATTTCGAGAGCTTAAAGAGTTTTAATAAAAACAAAACTTTTAACTCAATCGACTGGCAAGAATTACATAAGAAGAATAAAGAGAAAGTTCTCTATAAAGAAAAAGAATTAAAAATCGACTCAAAACATTTCTCCAATCCTCAATTCTTTTCAAACATGAAAAACTAAGATAACCAGCAGGTCTGAGGTTCAAGTCCTCACGGGCGCGCCATATAAAACCCCGTCAAAAAGCAGTCCACTTTTCGATGCAAAAATTAAATTGACACCTGTACTTCGTATATCTCTCTCGTAAAACTTAAAGATATGTTCATAAACAATCTAAATAAAATTTTGGCAATTTCGAGTTTTCTTTTTTTAAGTTCAAATCAAGCTTCATGGGCTAAAGGAGTTACTGAATCAATGAGCAAAAATAAATTACCAACTTCGAGTAAAGCAATAAATGAAGTGATGAATAATCCAGTTAAGACCTCTCCTTCTACATGGGCTGAGGCTGCTGCAGAATTGTTTAAAGCAGGCTTTAAAAAAAACGCGGCTTTTTGTTATTATGTGTTTCAAGCGCGTAGCCTTCCCCATGCAAAAGTTGATAAAAATCCTTCTGCTGGACCAGCGCTTAGAGGTAGCCTCAATGAAGTCATTGGGCGGCCTATCAATGAATGGATAGGACAAGATTTTAATTTAATGTATTCCGTTGGAAAGGCTGCAATTGAATTCGAAAGTACCTTAGATCAAACCCCATTGAAACCCTCGTATGTCGAAGCAAAAGAATGGGAAAAAACTGTAAAGAATAATCGAAATGAATATAAAAATAACTTCATTAAGGCGTTAGGAACAAAAGAGAAAAGAGAAAAAATGACCGCAATGCGAAAAGAAAACGGTCTATCAGTTGCCCCTCTTAAAGATCTTGATACCCCACTCAAAAGTGAATGGGAAAAGGCTGGGCTTTAAGTTTCTAAAAACACGTAAGAGACAGGCAACAAAAGACTTAAAATCCTCTTACTAGCTCCTGATCAATTAGGTGCATGTCTTTATAAGTTAACTCGGGGGATTGGGT
>CAYOWH010000015.1:36329-44075 GCA_964407615.1 uncultured Bacteriovoracaceae bacterium
AATCTAACCTATGAAGCTGATACCCTTGCACTTCCGTATCTTCGTAAAGGTTTAGGAACGAAAAATTCCCCGGCTCTAAGTTAGCTAGGATGAAGTACCTGTGCAGAAACCAATACGCGGAACCGCCAAGTGAAAGTCGAGACGGGGACTGAAATCCAATATTTAAAAGAAGATTTAGATGTAACAGGCAAGCTTATCGCGTCAAAATCGTGAATAATTACAAATACTTAGCTCATACAAGTCTTGTTATGTAAACTCGAGCATAGCGGTCCCTTAAAAGGATAAAAATTTAAAAAATAAATTCTTTCTTATTTCGACTTAAAAAATTTTCAATCTGAACTGAAAGTGGATCGTTAGAATTTTTAAAACTTTCTGAAAAAGCTATGTAGTTTTGAACGGTAACCTTCAATTCACGTTTATTTATTTGGCTGTCAGGACTATTCGCCCAAATCAAAATTTCTTTTATCAAAAGATCAACGTGCTCAAGGAATATATCTTTTTGGATCGATAAATGATCATTTTCTTTTTCTTGAGACGCGTCCCTCTCTAACTTAGCTTTAACAAATAAGATATGGTTTATAAAAGCGGAAGCTTCTCGTCCATTTTCTGTTTGAAGATTTATCTTATATTCTTTTGCATTTTCAAAAATTTTTAGAAGTCCATTTTTATGTACATAATCTTCTTGAAAACTTTTTTCCCAGTACTTAGCAAGTTCGGCTTTAGGTTTGTATTTTTTAGAGGCCTCAATTTCATTCTGCCAATCTCTTATATCTTCAATAAATTCGTGAATATCACCTTTACTTATATATTTATTGAGAGAAAGAAAAGGAGCATCCACAATATCTTGGCTCACGCCTGCTGGTCTTTCTTCTATTTCACGTCTTTTTTGTTGAAGCTGTTCATCAAAAGATTTGTTTTGATCTCGATTTTTTGAGATTACAGAACTCACTTGGTCGAGCAAAAGTTTTTTATGACTTTCTTCTTCTCTTCTTTGCTCAGGAGTTTTAGCTTTCCAAACCTGAAGATCATCAGGAGAAACATTTTGTTTTTTAGGTCCTACTCCTCGTTTTGATTCATCTGAATTTTGATTTGGTAATTCAACATAAGTGTAACCTCTTGATGAGGAGCTTTTATTTGCACTTGAATCACCCTTTTTCGAACAAGAACTTAACCCTATGCTAAGAGATGGAACAAAAAGAAAAAAAGTTAAAGGTAATGAATTAGTTTTTAATTTAATTGAAAGCACGCAATATTATAACACATAGCGTCAATAAATTCGATTGGGATTAATAAAAATAAACAGCCTTACTTAAGTGTGCGAAAACCCAAGTAAAATTGTAGCTTAAATTGATTAATATGAGCTTAGAACTTTTCTGTACAAATAAATATCCGAGGATTGGCCGTCATCGCCTAAGAATTCAAAACCTGCTTTTTCTAAAACTTTAACTGAAGAAACATTCGTCTTATATACGGTCCCCATAAAAATAACACGCCCCTCAACCTTATGTTGAATGTGATCTATAAAAGCAGCAAGTGCCTCTGTTGCGTAACCCTGACCTCTAAATGATTTTTCTACAACGTAAGAAATAAAAACTCGTTTTCTAGAAAAATCAAAGTCTGCTCCCAAAAAACCTACCAAGGTATGATCTTTAATTGAATAAAAAGCTATTTCGTTCGAAGCAACTCGCGTTCTAGGCGGCACATGAACAAACGGATTTATTGCGAGATTTATAATATTTAAAATAATTGAAGAAAAAATCCCTGCCTGTTCAGAAGACATCTCGCCAAAAAAACTACTTCTCGAAGTTGCTAATAAGTTTTCTGCTTGATCTACATCTGAACCCTCTAAATTCTTAAACATCAACCGCTCACTTTTAATAGGAAATTCTTTAATTCGGTTCATTTCCAAAAAAGCTTGCTCTAAAGGCGACTTTCCAGATTTAAGAAAATAATATTTAAAAGTGCCAAGAATATTTCTGCAAGAAAACGCCGCCTCACTCGAAGATGCGGAAAAAATACACACAAACAAAACAATCTGTCTGAGTTGCTTTTTGAGTAAAGAATCCTTAGAAAACACGCCTTAACAACATAACATAGGCAGAGTTATTAAGTTTACAAGATTCGACAGGGTCACTAGAAGTTCGCTTATGTTTAGGAAATTACTTGGGATTATCGTATTTCTTGGCAGTCTAAACATTCACGCAAATTCGCACAAAACGATTTTTCAAATCAAAAATAAAATTCCCTCTCTTAGGCACGAAACAAGACAGCTCAAAAAAGCGACTGACGAGATGAATCTCCTCAAACAATACCTTGATTCGAAATACAAAAACGATCCCGATTTAAGAAGTTATTTTTTAACACTCAAAGATTCCAAAAAATGGACCTTCGACAACTTCATTGCTGGTACGTGGGCTCAAAAAGATGTTCTCAATCGCATTGCTGAAGTCTTACCTGAAAACCAAAAAAATCGGGACGAAATTTTAAAGCTCTTTTCAAAACTTTTAGAAAATTCAAATTTGCGTTTTGGTTATGATGGCTTTGAGCAAAATGGCTGCGCTGCCCCTACTGCCTTTTTACTAATCTTAGACACTTTAGAAGGACGCGTAGACGGTATCGACCTTATCCCCTGCCAAGAGTAATAATTAAAAAAATTTTAAAATAATTATCCTTATTATTAAGCTGCTTTCTTGTGAATCGCGGCTATTCTTTTAGCGACTGAGGATTCATCCAACTCTCTAGAATTGACATAACGGTCGAACACATTAACACTTGTTTGAAGTTTTTTAAGAGCGCTTTCTAATGCTCTTGGATCGGCTCCATTTTTAATTGCAAAAGCATCTGCCTCAAATACATGTTTTTTTCTTTCTGATTTAACAAAGAAAGAAGCGGCGACAAAAGAGACAATGTGAATAAATAGAAATAAAAGCACACCAACTATAAATTGGGATTGTTTTATTTGAAATGCCAACTCCATAACAACAAGTACACTAAAAGCACCTAAAACATATAGAAAATATCTTCTCAAACCAAAGACAATTGAACGAATCGAATGATTTAAATACTGAGTTGATACAGAATGAAGAACTAAAGCTTTTATTTCATCCAAATTCATTTGATTAAATATTTCACGTGATAAGAAGACTGAATATTTAAAAAAACCCTTTCCCCAAAGTGAACCTAAAGCAAAGGGAATACGACTAAGAGGCTTATCTGAAACATAAAAAAAAGGCAATTTTAAGTTAGCAATCGAAAAAACTTTTGATAATTCTTCCTCTACTTTTTGATCTTCAAGTTTCTCGTACATATGAACAAAACGAATAACAAGAGGTTGGATAAAAGATAAACCCAAGACTGTCGTAAGCATTAAAGCGCTCATACCAAAAAAAACATAAAAAGAGTATACTATTTCATAATTTAAGGGAGTTGATAGATTTTTAATTGGAAAAATAAAACTAAATAAAACGTTTCCAATATTTAAAAAAGAAGTCACAAGAAATTCCGCTGCAGGATATAAAAGTGGAATAAAAAGCAAAAATGAAAAAAAACACACCGAAATGTAGATCAAAGCTCTTAATGATTTAATTTTAGGCATTTAGTGATTTATCGGCTGTTAATAAAAAAACTTTATTTATATGTTTTCTTATGAATAGCGGCTATTCTTTTAGCAAAAGTACCTTCATCTAATCCAAAAAAGCGACGACGAGACTCAGGCGTATGCTCCTGTATTTTTTTAAGAGCGCTTTCTAATGCTCTTGGATCGGCCCCACTTTTAATGGCAAAAGCATCTGCTTCAATTTCATACTTACCTTTTTTTGACCCCGGAAAAAAAATAGAATAGCAAATGAAATAAAATAAATTGGTAAAAAATCAATAGGTAAAGTTACTTGAAATACCAATTCCAAAAAAACAGACGCACTTAACATACTCAAAAGACACACGAAATATACCTTAAAGTGACCCCAAATCCTACGAAGAGGCTGCTTCAAATGCTGAACTGCAGAAGCGCGAAGAACCAAAGCCTTCACTTCATCAATGTTCATTTGTTCAAATATTACACTAGGAAGAAATACAGAATACCAAAACATACCCCTCCCCCAAGTAGTCCCTAAGATGTAAGGTTGAAACATATTTGATTTTTCCCAAACATAAAAAAAAGGTACTTTTAAATTAGCCTCCACAAAAGCCTTCGTTAAGACATCTAATGTTTTTTTATCCTCAAGCTTTTCGCAGGTAGGACTGACAGCGAAAACAATTTGATCATAAAGAGTCTGCAATATTGGCGAAATAGCTAATGTAGGAAATAAATACAAAGAAAACCCCGCAAAAATAAGGTCTACCATCAGTTCACTGGAAATATTTTTGATAGAAAATAAACTAAACAAATATAAAGACCCTGTAGCAAAAATAAAAAAAAATAAACAATGAACAAAAGATAAAGAAACTACCCAAATAAGAAAAATTAAAGTTTTCTTTATAAATCCAATAGTTTTTTTATTTTTCATAACATCTGTTCGGAAAATTTAACAAAAAACATAAATATCAACGGTATCGGCCTTGCTTCCTGGATGCTAAGGTGACCAGCCCCCGCGATTAGCAACAGACAAACTAATCTGAAAAGCAAGGCAACATATTTTAGATCCTCAAAGGATTCTGAGACTGGAGTTCTATATATTTTAAAGTGCTTCTTCCAAAGCTTTTACTATTTCTTCCGAGTCAAAATAGCCTTTATTTCCCCAGGCCGCATCAACCTGAATCTGCCCATTACTAACTTTAATTTTCTTCTTTGATCCGTCATCAACATTTTTTAAAGTTATCTTTTTTATTTTTTTAAAAGCATCTTTGCCAACGCCATAAGAGCAGATATTCGTGATTGCTTTATTAAGAGTAGCCAAACCCTGATTTTCAATATTCATGAGAGCTTCTTTATTGTCGGCTATACTGTCCCAATTTATTTCAAGAGAGACCTTGGATCCTGTTATCTCTTGCAATTCTTTTGCATACTTAGGCAGCGTCTCCTCCTTATGCATACTTAACAATCTTTTCTCTTCTAAACCCATAAAACCCTCCTAATTATTTCAATTTAACAAATTTTTCCAAAAACTCTGGATACAAATCTATATCCTTAAAAGTGACACTCTCATATTAACAAAAGAAACAGAATTTTTGTAATTGGGTTCTGAAAGAAAAAGAGACAATAAATTATCTTTTTCATCCATAGCAGTTATTTCTCAAGATAAAAACACTCCATTCGTCAAAGAAATAACAACCATTGGTAGCCTAATTTCTTTAAAGCTCGTTAAACAATCTTAAGAAAATAATTCACCGGTAAGTTTTTTTATAGCTTTAATATTAAGACGAGCCATTTAGCTGTTCGGACATTCTGGGCGAAGCAGTAATGCATTGAAGCTGGGGTTACGTTCATGGCTTGAATGTGAGATGCCGAGTCCCTGCTTTTCTCTGAGGCGCGGGTTGCATCACTGTGGTTTCCGTCATGCCCATTGCCCGCATGCGGCGAATCAACTCCTGCCGATCACGATCTTGAAGCGTCCCAAGCGTGGGTCCGCCCCTGCATCCATGAGCAAAAGTGCCCGGTCGTAATGCATGCTGTTGATCGCCATGATCAAAGGCGTCTTTTGAACACTGTCTGCCAAATTTAAATCCACCTTGCGGCTGGCGATCAGTTGTTTTGAAAATTCACATAAGTAGTTGGAGATTCAAGACAAGCACGGAGATGCTTTGGAGCATTGTAGGTTGTCGCAATCAGGGTAACTTTGAAAGACATATAAAAAAACTATAATTACCTTTAGTAAGAGAGGGCCTCAACGTTATTTTTGTGTATTCCGTTTTGGAATACAATCATTCGTTGTGTAATTTTTCATAGTCATTAAACTACGGTTATAAGGAACTGATTTTTTATTTTATTCTATCTTTAGGGTTTTTTGGAGCCCAAGAAGTATTAGCTGAATCAATGTTAAGTAAGGAAGAGGCTTCTCATGGTTCCAGTGAGTTAAAAGCAAAAAAAAAAATTTCTACCGATGATTGTCCAGATAGTTTTTTAAAGTGGCATACGGAAAGAGAAAAGCTTCGAAAAGCTACTGAGCTAATAAAATCACAGGTTATTTTTTGATTGGTCTTGATCAGGGAGACTTAATTAAAGTCTCATCTACCCAGAGCTTAAGTATTTCAGGTTTTTTTAGAGTCATCTCTCGAAGCGAGGATCTGATCTCTGCATCCTCTTTAGTCTCCGACTTCAGATCGGCCTCTGTTAAAAAAGGTGTCTTAAGTCGAAGGAGACGATGCGTTTTCTCGGCCAGAGTGGGTGAATTGAATGCGCTACGAATAGCTAAGAATTTGTCCCGGGTACTTAGCTGATCTATAGCTTTTTGGAAGTCAGGAAGATTTCCTAACCATTCTCTGGTCTTGTATCGCTCAATAGACGTTGAATTATTTTGTGCCCGTTCAGTCGCGGTCATTTGTTGTAAAACAACTGCATCAGTCTCGATCATTTCTTGTAAAACAATTGCAGCTAAATCAGTGTCTCTTTCTTTAACAAGGAAACTGGCACCCGCAACAATAAGTGCTTGGCTTATTTCACGTCGAAATCGTGACTTTAGTTCGAAGGTTTTTTTAAGATCAGAATAATTTGTACGCCAACCTCCTGAGTCTTGTCGCCACACAGCGGCAAGTGGAAACTTACGCCAGAACCCATAGTATTTATCAGCGGGTACTTCTGCGATCTGTGGATTAGCGCCATTTTTCAGAAGGAGCTTCACTCCTTCAACATCCAGTTCTTTACTAAAAAGAACCAATGCAGTCTCGCCTGATATCGAAAGTGTATTAATGTTAAAACCTGATCCTATAAGATTTTGTATCCTTGTTTGATCTCGCTCATCAACTGCAACAATCAGCTTTTGAAGTAGTGGATCTGAGAAATTTTTATCGTCAAATTCGATTTTTTGAGCAGAAGCTTTTCCTATGATCATTTGGAGAACGATTTCAGACAAACCTGGCCCAAAAGTACCTGTAATCCCAACAACTCCAACAATCAGAGGTATCAAAGATCCTGCGAATGCCAAAAATTTAATTTTAAAGATGAGACCACAGATGAAGACGACTAAGCCCCAAAAGATAAAGGCGCGAGTTGCAAAAAAGGCCCACGCGCTAGGAGTTTCCAGGAGCCCCTTAAAAGAATAGTATTGATCTTTATTTGTAAAAGCCAGAGAAACAACAAGGAGAAAAAAGTTCAGTGCTCCAATTATGAGAGCAGAAACCATCATAACTTTACAAATGAGGACCCACCTCTCCGCTAAAAAAAATTTTATACTCCTATCGGATAATTTATTAAAAACCTTTAGTATTGATGCTATCGACCTTATCCCCTGCCAAGAGTAAAATCATCTCATGATCCTTTGGCTGATTGATCCCATCGAAAAACTCCCACTTGTGAGAGATTCCTCTCTCTTCTTAGCTTATCTTCACAACAAGATGGGGTACAAAAATTTCTTCACTCACGAGCTAAGGCTCAACAAAAACAAAGTGGAATGTGATGCCTTTCAGATGACTATTTCGCTTGATGAAAATGTGTTTGAAAGCATCTCCGTCAAAGACAAAACTCCCGCGCGCACCTTTGACATCACTCGATTTAAAACTCTTTTCTTTCGCCTTGAGCCACCGGTCGATGAAAAATACGGACTCCAGGCCCAACTCGCCATGTTTCATCCAAAAGTTTTAAACTCCCCTATT
>CAYOWH010000016.1:0-6407 GCA_964407615.1 uncultured Bacteriovoracaceae bacterium
CACACTTGAGCGCTTGGGTTACAACATGGTCATTTACCCTATGACAACCTTCCGCCTGGCAATGAAAGCCATCGAAGATGGTCTCAAGGAAATTTCTGCTAAGGGCACACAAGAAGGCCTCCTTGATAAAATGCAAACTCGTAGCCGCCTTTACGAAGTTCTTGAATACGAAAAATACAACGACTTCGACCAAGGGCTTTTCAACTTTAAGCTCAACAAGGATCAGTAAAAAAACTCAGTAAAAAAGGTCAGTAAAAAATTAACTGATTGCACTGAAAGATCATCGAAAGATCCTTGAAGCGCGCTAGACCTAAGCCATTTTTCAGATAAGCTTTTATCTATGACAAATGTCGTTGAAGTAAAAAAAGGTCTCGATGGTGTAGTGGTTGATGATACAGCGATCAGCAAAGTCATGCCCGACATTAATGCTCTTGTGTATTACGGATATCCCGTTCAAGATCTAGCCGATCAATGCTCATTTGAAGAAGTTGCTTATCTCTTGTGGCACGGAGAGCTTCCAAACAAAGCTCAACTCGATCAATTTTCAAAAGAAGAACGTAGCCGCAGAAAGATCTCTCCTGCACTTCAAAAAGTGATAGAGCTCTTTCCCAAGCACTCCCACCCTATGGACACAGTTCGCACAGGTGCAAGCTTCTTGGGCTGTGAAGACGAGCGCATTTGGGACAACAGCCCCGCTACAAACTACGATAAATCAGTTAGCCTTCTTGCAAAAATCCCCACCGTAATTGCTTATGACTATCGACTCAAAAAAGGTCTCAAAATCATCGAGCCTCGCAGCGATCTGTCAATTTCAGAAAACTTTTTCCACATGTGTTTTGGCGAAGTTCCTCACAAAGACATCGTCAAAGCCTTTGATGCTTCACTCACCCTCTACGCCGAGCACAGCTTCAACGCGTCTACTTTTGCAGCACGCGTAATCACTTCGACCACGAGCGATCTTCATAGTGCGGTGACAGGTGCAATTGGTGCCTTGAAGGGCCCTCTCCATGGTGGAGCCAACGAGCAAGTCATGTATATGCTCAAAGAAGTAGATGATCCTGCAAAGGCTGAACAGTGGATGCTCGATGCCCTTGCTCAAAAGAAAAAAGTCATGGGCTTTGGTCACCGCGTTTACAAACGTGGAGATTCACGGGCACCAACAATGAATAAATACGGACTTCAAGTTGCAAAAATTAAAGGCGAAATGAAGTGGCACCAGATTTCTGAAAAACTTGAAAAAGTGATGATCGAAAAGAAAAACATTTATCCAAACTTAGATTTCCCAGCTGGACCAGCGTATTACCTCATGGGTTTTGACATCGATATGTTCACACCTATTTTTGTCATGAGCCGGATCACTGGGTGGACAGCTCACATTATTGAACAAACAGCGAGCAATCGCTTGATTCGCCCTTTAAGCAACTACACAGGCCGAGCTGAGCGCAAAGTTATTTCTTTGAATCAGCGAGCTTAAGCGTATAAAAGATTCTTCATAAAGAGGAATCCTTGAGCTTGATAACCGATGTACCTGCAAATCATCAAACTGCGCATTTTAAGGTGTCTCTTTTCTCTTCGCAGGATTTCGAATTCTTTAAAAGTCCCCCTTTTTTAGGATCTGAATATATTCTTGCAGTTGCCTATGAAGACGTGCCTAAAAATTCTTCTCTTACCGCTCGTTCTTATTTAAGCGTTCTTGAAATAAAAGCCGGCGAAAGAAAAAAGGCTCAAGCAGACGAAACTGAGTTTATTTCTTCTGAAACTCTCACAAAGCTTTGCGAAGAGCTGCTTGAAAAAATGCCTCGCGAAATTACCATTACGGCATTTTTTGATTGTCGCTCACTTGCTACTCACTCAAACACCAGTGCTTTAAATTCTGAAAAGACTACAATCGATTTTAAGTGGCTGGGTCGAAAAGCTTTGCACTTAACGGGAAAATATCCCCCCCTCCTTGAGCGATCTCAAGAATGTGCGCAAAACTTTTTACTTCTTAAACAAAAAGAACGAATGCTTTTAGCACCCGATATCAACTGGCAAGAAACCGATCCCGCAAAACATTCTCTTTATCTTGAGCGTAAAGCACTCCGAAGTTTTTACGATCTCTCTCATCCTGAAATTTCAAAAATAACCCACGAAATTGATCGTAAGAAAAAAATTCTTGTTCATGTCTGCTGCGGGCCCGACGCTGCGGGAGTGATTGAGCAACTCCAAGAAGAATTCGAAGTTCTTTGCTTTTGGTACGACCCCAACATTCAACCTAAGGAAGAATACGATCTACGACTTGAAGCTTTTGAAAAAGTTGCCAAACTAAAAAACACCAAAAGCATCATTGGAGAATACGACGTTGAAAACTTTTTTGAAAACATCAAAGGCCTAGAACACACCCCCGAACAAGGTGCGAAGTGCTCTGTTTGCTACGACATGCGACTCGAACGTTCTGCTCTCGAAGCTAAAAAACAAAACTGTGATTTATTCACCACTACTCTCGCCATCTCTCCTCACAAGGTTCAGCAAAAGCTAAAGGCCTTTGGAGAAGTGGCCGCAAAAAGGCACGGAGTTCCCTATCTTGCGCGCAACTTTATGAAGCATGAAGGATTCAAAGAAAGCGTCAAGTTTACAATCGAAAACAATATCTACAGACAAGACTATTGCGGCTGCCTCTACTCACTCCACGAGGGTGGCCCTAAGGCTCGCCAGCTGGCTGCTCAATTAGTGCTTGGAACTAGCTCAACGTCGTAAAAACAAAAACCTAGTTCCTAAAATTTAACTAGCTCTTTTTTTTGCTACTAAAACCATAGACTTCCACAAAAAAGGAACTCTCCCAGCACCACGAAACTCAATCAAATTAAACCCTCCATCATTCAAAAGTTTCGTTAAGGTTTTTTTGCTCCAAAACTTAATATGCCCACCGTCTCTATTCGGATGATGATGAAAGTCCCATTTATTAAAGAGTGATAATAAAACATTTTTAAACCACCCGTGATAAGGTGTGGTAATAACAAGAATACCATTCTCTTTTAAAACTAAATTTGCAAAGCTAGTTAGATTAGAGGGTTGATATAAGTGCTCAATTACTTCCGTTGAAACAACAGCATCAAAAAGCTCTTCACTAAGAACTTTACTTGGATCATCTTCAACTCCTAAATTATAGAATTTTATGTTTTTATAGGTTTCACGAGATATCTCTACGCCTTCCTTGTCCCTTTCACAACCAACGACACTTAAACCCTTTTCTTTTAAAAACCCAGCAAGACAACCGTTTCCAGACCCCAAATCTAAAACATGATTGATATTATGATCTCTTAATATCTTATAAACTATTGGCGATAGATATTTGTGAGAAGAAAGTTCTGAAATTTTTTTCCATCCATAATGCGGAATTTTATATGTCATATAAGAAGAATAAATAAAATAAAAAAAAAAACAACTTCAAAAGCGCCAAATGGCTGCTCAATTAGGACTTTCCAAAAGTAAAAATTAATATAAATTTTAGTTGTCTTTTTTTGTGAGTTTTGAAAAAAATCTCAAATGAGCTAATTTTCTCAAATGAGCTAATTTAACTGTTACTAATCTCATAAGAAAATAAAAAAACCAAAATGAATTAATTTTTTTAGCTAAGAAAAACGCCCTATGACTTGTCCATCGAATAAATTGACGGCGTAGATGCTTTAAACAAAAGCGTAAATGTAATCCATCTATTTTTGCTTTTATTCGTTTTACAGGTCGCCAGAACCCAAGAAAATCGCAAAACCACAATCTAACCGACAATCCCAAAGATCTATGCTCGAGAGATGCTCTCTGAGAACCCACTACTCTCTCAGCTGTCTCAGAGGTTAAATGAATCAATCCCTTCTCAAATGCACTTGAAACAAGCTGATCCAATTCTCGATTTCTTAAAATAAGAATATTTGTACCTTTATCATCTGAAACATAAGGATCCAACCAAGCGTCTCCTATAACCATATCTGCTGTTTCACCGAAAACATCATCACAGTAATCGCATGCTTTTAGCTTCATTAGACCATCGCCCCAACCAGTACCAAACAAAGTAGAATTACTTTTCATATAATCTTGGCCAAGAAAAGTCACTTTTGTTACATAATCAACAGCGTAACCCGTGTCAGTTTTATGACGAAAATCAATTAAAAACTTTTTATTAAAAGGAATGCCTAGCTGTAAAGCTAGTAAATTTGCGTATTCGGTACTTTTTAAATGACCACAAAACAACGAAATACAAAACTTTATTCTCTGTTTGAGTATTGGCTCTTGTTCCATTAGTAATCGTAACGCTTTAATAAAACATGGAACGCCAATTATGGCGTAACTGCCATTCCTAGCTTTAACCTCTCTTAAACATTCAGACATATTAACTGGGTAGTACCTTGATTTTGATCCTTTTAATATTTTTTTAGAACTAGATGAAATATTATATTTAAAAATTGCATCCTGACTTTCAACAGCACCAACATGAATAACATGATCAACCATTTTATTTTTTTTTAATTGATCTAGAATCCAAGTACCAAAACCTCCAGAACTACCAGACAATCGATAGCTACCTTCGATTACATAACCCGCATAACAGGAAAGATACTTACCCAAATATTTATCTTCTCTATGGCAGTCAGAGTAAAATAGATTATTAAAATAGCTCTCATTCATTGAAATATTTGAAAATGGGCAAAGCTCGAGATAGTTGGTATTTGTTTTTTGAAAAGAGGAAATCTGATGAGGAAAATACTGGCCAAAAGAATCAAGTCGCATTTCAAAAGGAGAATCATCTGGGACACAACAAACGCCACACCCTACGCAATATCCGTTATCAATAACGTTTTTTTTTAGAACAGCTGAAGATTCCTCGAACATTAAAAGAATGTTAACATAAAAAGCATGAATGTAGGGCAAGTTACTTTTTTTTACTCAAGTAGCAATTATGGCCAGATATTACAAGCATATGCCCTTCAAAAAGTTTTAAATTCAAGAGGCCACAATTGTTTTCTTGTGAACCATGGAAAAAACATAACCCATTCCTTACGAGATAAATTCAAGAGAAGAGTGTTAGCTTTTTTTAATTATCTAGATATTCCCAATTTTTCATTAAAATCTTTAAATGCGATCAACAGAGCTGCCCAGTTTAATAAGTTTAAAGAACAACATCTACAATTAGGACCATATGTAGCCGATATAACAAAAAGTTCTTTTGACGCCGATTGTTTCGTTACTGGAAGTGACCAAGTTTGGAATCATTCTCTTTTTACTAATATTGAAAAAGATCTAAGATTTTACTTTCTAACCTTTATAAAAAATAATGAAATTCCGGCATTTTCTTATGCAGCTAGCTTTGGCTTTGAAAAACTAGATTCATCACTCACTAGCACGTACAAAGAATTAATAAAAAAATTAAAAAAAGTAAGCGTTAGAGAAGAAAGTGGAAAAAAAATTAGCACCGAACTTGGAGTTGAAAATGCTATTGTTGTTCCCGACCCGACCCTTCTACTTTCAAAAGAAGACTGGAAAAGTTTGCTTCAAGAAAAAAAGTCAACAAATCTTAAAAAAAAAGTCTTTATCTATTCGCTTGAAAAAGACTTTGAGATCTTTTTGAGTGGAATAAAATCATTAAGACCTAACAAATCTCTTGAGGTCATCCACGTTTACCCAAACCATAGATTAGAAACACACACGCTCTCCATTCAAGAATGGTTGCAAGAAATTTCTGAAGCGAGTTTTGTCGTTACAAACTCTTTTCACGGAACCGTTTTTAGCATAATTTTCGAGAAACCGTTTATTACCTGCCTAAGGACCGGATCAGCTTCAATCTCAAACGACAGGGTCATTTCTTTGCTTAATAAGCTAGGGTTAGAAAATCAAATCGCCAAAGATCCGAGCGAATTTAAAGAAAAACTTGAAACAATTAACAACTCTTCTATTGATTGGGTTTTAGTCAAAAAAAGATTAGATGAATTCAAAAAAACTGGCTTTGATTTTCTAGAATCAATAGGCCTCTAAGGTTAGTAATCTGCTTAGTTAGGGCTTGGAACTAGCTCAACGTCGTCTAAGTGATTCACCAAAATTTGCGGATTCGCCTGCTGAGGATCGACCACGTTTCCTTTGCCCTTAATTTTTACCACAACCGTGGGGTTAATTAATTTATTACGCCCGTTCGTAATTTTAGAAGCATCTCCTGCATCCCAAAAAGTTGCTAGCTTTTCTCTGATCTTTTTGAACAACTCTTGATCCTCAAAATTCACAATTGTGTACTGACGAGAAAGACCATCCGCGATGTCTTCTTTCACAGCAAACACATCAAATATTACCTGAGAACTTTTAGGGAATTTTACCAACACTCCTGTGCGCTCAATATCTTTTCCATGAAGCTCTACAATCGCTACTTTTTTCTTAAGACTTAAAGC
>CAYOWH010000016.1:6507-42611 GCA_964407615.1 uncultured Bacteriovoracaceae bacterium
CAATATCTTTTCCATGAAGCTCTACAATCGCTACTTTTTTCTTAAGACTTAAAGCACGTAAATGCTTGGGATACTCAGGTGTCGAGGCAAGCTTTGCTGTCATCTCAACAACATCGTTTCGATAAAGCTCGGGCAATTGCACTCCCGGAGCCAAACGAACGGGCAACACGACATCTTGATATTCCACCACTAAAAGTTTGTTCTCTTGGTTAATCGCGTGAACAAGCGCTCGAAAAGGAGTTCTCTCATTGGGAAAGTTCTTTGGAAAAACCGAGTAACGATCGTAAGCCTCGCCGTAACTTGTTTGAGAATTTTCCTCAACAACAAGTTTTGTAACATTGATATGTTTTTGAGGAGCTTTTACAACAATCTCGCCCCAAACTCGAACTCGATCATGTCTTTTGACCTCTGAAAGTTGTTTTCTAATATCTGGATCCTTCGATAAGAGTGAAACGAACTCAAATTTGAAAAAATCTTGAGGATCACGCAAAGTTCCCACCCAATGACCCTGATCTTGTGGAGCACCATGAATTTCAAGACGCACTCCTTTGCCCGCTAGATCATCCACAAGACTCGCGCATCCTATGCACGAAAATAAAATGGAAAGAAAAAATACTTTTAAAAACCCTTGCTCCCGATTTCTCATAAAGATTGTTCTTAAGCATTCCAATAATTCTTTGCAATTTTAACTGTTTATGAAAGATTTATTTTCAACGCTCTGCTCATAAATAAAAGTTCTTTCTTCTAGTTCAACAAATTCTAGGTTTTCTTTTCAAACCTTTAAGTCTAGTTTCGCGACAAGCTTTGCAAAGCTTGAAAATGAAATATTATTTCTTCATTTTTTTTCTTTTTGTTTCTGTAAAATTACAAGCAAACAAATTTGAAATTCCCCTCCCTCAAAATGCCTTTGAAGCCGAACTCAACGCTCAAGAACTTGAAAAACTTTTTTTCAAAACAGCAGAATCACATAAAATCTCAAAC
Source organism: uncultured Bacteriovoracaceae bacterium (assembly GCA_964407615.1). Lineage (GTDB taxonomy): Bacteria > Bdellovibrionota > UBA2428 > UBA2428 > UBA2428 > CANIGN01. The sequence continues at coordinate 7,489 of CAYOWH010000016.1, forward strand.
CCACAGGGCACTGCTGCGCTTTTGTTTCTTTATTCAGGAGATTCTGTTCCAGAAAATATTCGCTGGATCGCCTCTGTCCTAAGTGCAAAAGGAATTTGGGTTAAATTTGAGCGAGATACTACCAACAAAGAGGGGGTTAAACTCGTTGAAGACCTCGAAAATTCTCAAAACAAATGGCTTGAACCCCTAATCACTCGCTTTGTTGAGAAAGAACCAGAACTCAATAGGGATCTAAATTTCACTGAAAAAATAAAGTATGCTGTCAAAGTTTCAAATGCCGAATTAAAAAAGTTTTTTGGTCTGCGCCAAGGCCTACGTTTGTATTTTATCCAAAAACCTTTTACCGATGACCTCACAGGTTATCGCCAACCCTTAAGTCGGATGCTTCACGATCTCGCCTGGCAAGCGCCTCTCGTTGTTTTTTCAACCTTCAGCGCTCTCTACTCCGTTATGAAAAATATTATGCCTATGAGTCCTGAGTTTTTTAATTGGACTCATTATCAATTGTTTTTTTCAATGCGAGAGCAAATTTTAGCAAGTGGAAATCACCTCGCACTTGATCCCCTTTACTTTGCTCTTGCAGCGGCCACCGTGAGAACTTTTTGGGGTGTTTTTGATCGAGCAGCCGATGCCGAACTAAAACTTGGAAAAAAATACAACCCCTACAAAAATCATCTTGAAACTCCCTACGCTTGGCAAGTGGCTTCTCAATTTACACTTTCTTTCGTAGGAGATCTTTACATACTCATTTTTGGTCACGTGACTTCCATGATTTATAGCGGACAAACATGGACCGGACCTTTTGGTGTTGTTGAAATGATCGGTGAAGTCCCCCACGTAATGCTAAATTCCCTGACGGGAGCTTTTGCTAAAAAATTACCAAAATCTATTATTTTTCATTATGTAAGAAAGGGAACCCTTACCCAAAAGGGTCAAGCCATATCAAACGCCGTATTTGGTTATTTTTACTCTGTTCTTAAGATTGCAAACTTGCTGCATGCAGGGTGGTTTGCAGATTTAACCTATTACAGCCTTGGAGCTTCGGGTCTTATTTACGAAATTTACAGGCTGCTAGACAACTACCGAATCTCTCAAGAAGCTCCATCAATCGCCCAAGCGCTAAGAAAAAAATGGAGCGATAGCAAGAAAAATTCATTAGATTTTGATAAAAAAAAGAGCTGCCAAGTCCTTCTAACGACCTTTCCAAGTAGTCTCTAAAAAATTTTGCGAACAAGTGATCAAATAACTCGAGACGCTTTGCGTTATGTAAAGCCTATGTAAGCTCAGTATAGCATTTGTAAGTTCTCAAAATCATAAATTTTTAGCACAAGTGTATGTACTTTATGGCATATCAACGAGGGTGGAAAAAATGCTTTTTAATAATGGTAGTTTTTTTGGGGATAAGCGCTGCGTCCTCAAGCTTTGCTGCTAAGGAAGATTACTTCAGTGATGACCCAGCGATGGAGCAACATCTCAAAGCAAAGCTGGTTGTCTCTTTTGTAAAGTTAAAAGAAATTTGTCTCAAGGCAATGGACCCTAAGGTAGATTATCTCACCGAAGAAGAAGTCTTCAAAGCTCAGGAATATCTTACTCGAATCAAACAATACAAATTTGAATTCCTTGCTCACCTTATAAAAGATCACGCGTATTCTCTTCGCAAATACTTTCCGGATCTTTACCAAATCAAAAAAACTCCCGCAAAAAGTCGTTTCTTTTTTCGCTACACAACGCTGCTCACTTTTTACTACAGCGCACTTGCTGAAATAGGAATTGCGCAAGATGTTCCTTTTATCGAGGCAGAAGCGGACGAATTCGTTCATCTTCAAAAGCACTTCAAAACCAAACATGCTTTTGTTCATGACGATAGCAAGAAAGCTTTTGATTCACTTCTCAACAAGCTTCACTACGCAATTCGAATTTCTGAAAATAAAACCAATAAAGCTCGCTTTGTAACAGAAATATCAGATCCGGATCATCCCGAATTCATGCCCATCTCCAAAGCTCAATACTTTTTAGAGGCTGATGGAAACACTCTTGTCAAAGCGGATGCCCTTAATCCCGATCACTTTTCTCCTCAGCAAATTGAAATTTTTCGTGCGGCCATACAAGGCAATGCTATCGGACAAAAAGATGCTGAAGATGCTTTTGCTCGGATGGAAACAAAAAGAATGCTGGGAGCTACCGATGGAAAACCTCAAAAAGTTTGGCTTATGGGACCCACAGCTACAGGTAAAGACGCTTACACTCACGCTTTTGCCTCCGCCATCAATCTTGGAAAAAGCGCAAGCGGCGTAGATCACGTTTTTGAATTACCCGTTGTTCACAACGAAGGAGACCTGAGTACCATCACTGGCTCATCCACTGGATATGTTGGTTCAAATGCACAGTCGCGCTTTGTTCACTTTTTGGTGAATCACTCTGGTGGTAAATATCACATAGATTTAGACGACACTGGAAAAGAAATTGTCTTGGATGGACCTCACCCTGAGCATGAGGGAGCAACCTTCAGCCCCAGCCAAGCCGTTGTTTTCATCAATAAAATTGATCAATGGTCTTCAGAATTTATTGATAAAATTTTGATCGACCTTGTTTCAAAAGGGAAGATGGTGATCAGAGCCCCTGGACAAGATGGGCTTGCAGAAATTCAAGTTCCCGTAAACATTGTCGTCGCTTCTCAACACGGAAGCGAAATTATTTTCCCCGACGACCGAGAAGGAAAAGAAGTGACGCTCAAACAAGCTCTCTCAAACTACGATACAGCTCGAAAAGATAAATCCAAATTAAGAAACGCTATCGAAAGAAGAGGCGCCCTGAGACTAGACCGCCCCGACGAAAGACCCCGAAGTGTTCCTTCTGATTTCACAAATCTTTTTTCAAACGAAGAACTAGTTCTTTTTAAGCCTCACGATGAGGAAATTTTAAAAGAAATCACTCGTAGAAAAATTCAAGGAAAAATAAAAACCTACCAAGGAATTCAAAAATATTTAGGTCAAGCAAACTTTGAAATTCTCCCCGAAACAGTTGCTTATATTTCCAAGTTTAAACGTAAACTTACAGATGGCGCAAAAGGAATTGATTCAATCATAGACGACTTCATTGAAAAGCCTATCCTCACTGCTCTTCAGAATGGAGAACTCAAGGATGAAGGGCCAACAGGACGTACTTATGTACTCGGCATCGTAGAAGACAAAGAAGGACATATCCTTCTCCAAATCAAAACTCGCGATCCGAAAAATGAAGGTACCTTTCTTGAAGATAAAACCAAAAATATCTATGTCAGAACCGTTGAAACACCTCCTGATTTATTCAGTGACGCTGAAAAAATAAAATTTGAAAATTTTGAAAAGAATTTTTCTAAGCATATCTTTGGATTCCAGGAACTTGGAAAACAATTCTCAAAAGCTCTTTATTTGAGTGAAGCTCTAAGCCGCAGAAGCAACATTGGAAAAGCTCGACGCTTTATGGAACTAGGACTTTCAGCGACTGGAAAAACTCAAACGGCAAAAGAGGTAAATCGTTTTTATTATGGTGAAGACGCTCAACTTGAGATGATTGACTTCAACAACGTCAACCATAAACAAGACGTTCAAGACTTACTCTACGGACGAAGAGGTGAAGGTCCCAGCCCCTTCATGAAAGCTTACGACAAAAATAATGGAAAGGTTTTGATTCTTTTAGATGAAATTGCAAACGTTCGAGACATCAACGTCCTCGTCCCCCTTTATCAGTTACTTGATGAAGCCAAGGTTACAGGATTCAATGACAACGTTCCTCGCTTGATGGAAAACGTAACTTTTATTCTCACTGGTAACGCCACTGAAGAGATCTACCGAGTGATCATGAGAAGTATCCCTGAAGAAATTCAAAGACAAGCTCAGATGGATATTTATACTCGCTTTAACAACGATCCTCAGTACAAGAGAGCGGTTCTCGAATCTCACTTTCGACAAGCTTTTCTCAACCGATTTCCACCAGAAAACATTGTGATTTTCCCTCCCTTGAGTCACGAAGCTTTACGAGAACTTGTTCATTCCAAGATTGGAATCTTCGTCAAAGGAATCAACGAAAACCTTAAATCAAGAAAAATTGAACTCCAATTTGAAAGCCCCGAAAACTTTGAAAAGTTTGCAGAGGCTATCGAGTGGGCAGCTTTTGATGTTTGGGTACAAGGACGATCGATTGAAGCTTTCGTGAACGAAACTCTCGACGCTGACGTTCTCGTTGCTCTTAAAAGCCTTCATCTAAAAGATGGAGAACCTGTTGTATTGAAATTCGCAGAGACAAAAGAGACTGAGACCCACGACTCCAAACGTCGTGACATTGTTCTGGCTCTCGAACATGCGGGCGAATCTCACAAGGTTCAAGTTCAAGGCAAAAAAGTGCTTTCACGAGTCAGTGACACAAAAGTAGCTCGTCTGATTACAGGTGCTCACGAAGCAGGACACGAAATTGCTCGAAGAGCCCTGTCTCGCGAATTTACCAAATCTAAAAAAGTCAGCATCATACCTGGAGTTGCTGAAATTGCAGGTGAATATATTTACTATGCAGGAGTTGCCTCTTGGGAAGAAATTGCCAAAACCTGTGGCACTCGAAACGATATGTTAGCTCAGATGGCAGAACTTATAGCAGGCGGTGAAGCAGGCCGCATGGTGACAGTAGGAAATGTCTCAGAGCATGGCCAAAGTAACGATTTGGAGAGAACCAATGCAATTGCTGAAATCATGATCCTAAAATGGGGTCTTGAGGGAAGTTGGGGATTTGAAGGTCCTGGTCGCGGCGAAACTGTCACGCAGTACCTGAGCCGCCTTTCTCCTGAGCAAAGACGTAAACTTGAGCTTGCAAAAGCGAAAGTGATTCAAGAAGCAACTGCCATTGCGCAGGAAGTTTTACAAGACAACCGTGAAACTCTCTTTGCCTTTGGTCGAGAAGTCACTCGTCTGGGTGAAGTGGATTCAGCTGCGATTGAAAAGTTTTTCTCCGAGCACGAAGTATCTGATTATTGGAGCAAGCCTAAAAAAGGCCGCGTAGCTCAAGCTTTCAAAAAAGTTTTTGATTGGACCAAAAAACTACGTGAAGCCAAAGCACCGAGTACTCGAACTCCTGTGCTTGTTAAAGAATTTGTGGCAGATCTTGAAAAAGCTGAAGTCGCCAAGATTGAAGATATTCTTGCTGAAAGAAAAGCTGCAGAGATTGCACATATTAAAGTGCCTTCAAATCTTAAGTTCAGAAGCTCACAAGAAAGCAGCGAAAGATCAAACGAGAAATCATGGGCTCTTGCAATTGTCCCAGAAGCTCAAGCTTCTGCAAAGTGCTTGAGTCTCTTAAGACTTTAAACTACTCAAAAAATGCCTCAAATTAAGAGAGCCTGAGCCTTGACTACGGCTTAGGCTCTCTTGAAGAATGCAGGATTAAGACTCCTGTATGTTAAATCTTAAATCAAAGAAACTTTCTCTCTCAGAAATTTATTTCATTGCAATGATTTTCGCGATGACTCTTTTAGGACTCATTGTTGAACTCAGTGACGATGAAGCCTACTACTGGAGCTGGAGCTTACGTCCAGCTCTTTCCTATTTTGATCATCCTCCTCTACAAGCCTGGGTAACGGCTCTTTCCACATCTGTTTTTGGAAAAACCAACTTTGCCGTAAGACTTCCTGCTATCTTATTTCTTATCTTTTCAGGATTGTTTCTTAAAAAACTTGCAAAAAGATATAAAATTGAAGACTCGGCTTTTTGGATTTGTCTAAATTCACCTACTTTTTATATTTTTTCGTGGATTATCCTTCCTGATATTTGTTTTCTTCCCTTAGCACTCGTAAGCTTTTATTTAGCCGAAAAGAAAAAATATTTTCTCTGCGGAATAAGTTCAGGTTTCGCTCTGCTTGCGAAATGGCACGCCCTACTCATTCTTCCCGCAGTATGCTTTTCTATTATTTTTAAAGAAAAAGAAAGTTTCAAAATGAAAATTAGAAATCTTTTTTCTTACATTATTCCAGCATGTGTTTTGCAAATCCCCGTACTTATTTGGAACTCACAACACAACTGGGAGCCTTTCTATTATCACTTTGTAAAACGACACGCTGATCACTCTCATAAAATAGGAACAATTCTTAAAAATGGAACTTCTTTTATCGTTATCTTTTTTGTATTGATGGGATTTGGTTTGAGTTACTTGGCCTTTCAATACTTCAAAACATCTCTCAAAAAATCAAAGCTTTCGTTTCAAAAAGAAGACCTATTTATTTTAGCTTATGCAGCTCCTTTTATTGGGATTTTTGGTCTTTCAGCACTCAACGGTGAAACACGCGTCTATTGGACTTGCTTTGCTGTGTTTCCCGTATCCCTTTTTTTATTAAAACATGCTTCTCAAAAGCAAAGAGAAACTTTTCAAAAAATTTCACAAAAAACATTTCTTTTTATCACTCCGATTATTTTTACCGTTCTTCTTTTACCCGTGGGATACGCGATCAAACCTCTTGTTGAAATATTTAGAAGCTACGACATAAGAATGTCTCCGCGAGGAGATTTTAAAGGGTGGAAAGAATGGGGAGAAAAGACTCTTCAAAATCTCAACACACCCAAAGAACAAACTCTTTTTATCGCTGCAGACTTTAGACTAGCCTCTCAACTTTTGTGGAATATGCCTCTTACACTTGAAAACGTTCACTGTATTGACAATCACAACCAATACAAAACATGGACCGCACCTGATTCACGTAAATTCTTAAAAGCAATTTTTGTAGGGGATAACAGGCACGGGCTTGAAAAAGAAAGGTTTCAAAGCATTTGCAACCACCCTCTTGAATGGAAGGAAACTGAAACTCTCCTTCTCGGAAAAGCAATTAAGCTTATCAGTGAAACTGAATGTCGCGAATTAAATCACGAAAAATATGCCGATTTAATGAATCTTTCGCGATAAAAAAGCTCTGCAGCTCCAAAAAAAAGAACTCCATAAAACAAATCACCAATAAGCGCGTTTCTCAAAAAAGGAATGCCCGCAACGATACAAGCGACATATCCTTGTATCGTTTGAGGATAGAAACTTCCTTGAAAGAAAAAAACTGTGTTTGTAAATAAGAAAAAAAACAATGAGGCAGGGATTAAGAACAAAAGCTTTTGTAAATAAGAAGATTTCTTTAAAGCAAAAAATCCTGCCGCCGAGACAAGCATGAAAGCTGCATAAACTGCCCACATATAGGGATAAAAACCTAAAACACAGTCACTCAAAAAAAGAGCCACAAAGGGAAAACAAAAAGATTGGGATGCTTTTTTTAAATAAGAGACACCCAAAAGAGATAAAACCGTAAGCGGCGTAAAGTTATCAGGGTGAGGAACCAATCGACTAAAAGCTGCTAAAAATATCAAACCTATTAAAACCCAAGAATATTTTTTCATTTTCCAATTCCCATTTCTTTAAGAAGCACAATCACACGTTCCACTTCGGATACAACTGTTCCCACATCTGTTGAAAACCCATCTGCTGATATTTCTTTAGCAAAATCAGGAGTCACGACAGCTCCCCCTATCAAAACTTTAAAAGGTAACTTTCTTTCTTTAACAGCATCAATCACAACTTTCATTTGCATCATTGTTGTGGTCATCAACGCAGAAAGAGCAACAACCTGGGCTTTTTCCTTGATAGCTGTTTCAATGATCAGCTCAGACTCCACATTTCGTCCTAAATCAATAACATTAAAACCAAAGTTTCTGAGCATGAGAATGCATATGTTTTTTCCGATGTCATGAATGTCTCCTTTAACAGTGGCAAACACAACTGTTCCCTTATCGCTTCCCGCTGAACTCGCGGCGCGAGCCTTTAACAATAAGGGCTCAAGCACTCCCACTCCGGCTTTCATAGCATCAGCAGCAGCAATCAAGTGAGGAATAAACTTCACACGCGCACCAAAGAGATTTCCCAAATGTCGAATTGCAGGAGTCATCACCTCAAGAAATAAGTTCATTGCATCCGCAGGACGCTCTTCTATAAATTGCTGTGTACATTTTACGGTACGGTCTTTTTGCCCTTCGACAATCGAACGAAAAATATCTTTTTCTAAATCAGAAACCTTTTCTAAAAATTCAGGTTCTTTGTTTGGATTATCTTTTGCCGATGGAGTTGCCGAACCCGCAGCCCCCGCGGCTCCCCCATGGCCAGCCCCTCCCACAGCGAGATCAATTTTTTCAGCAAAATTCTCAATAAACCCTTGTACTGAATCTGCTTTAGGGCCCCACATATTTGCAGCTCCCGCTAGGGCTTTACCCATTTGATCCGTAACAGACATGATGGCTGAATCCAATCCATGTTGAACCGCGCTTGCTAGAAAAGCGTTGTGAACAAAAGCTCTGTTAGGAAGACCAAAGCTCACATTGCTCAATCCCAAAGTCGTAGCGGCTCCGGGAAAATATTCTTTAATCAATGAAATAGTTTTAAGAGATTGCTTTGATCCATCTTGCATGGCTGAAACAACGAGCCCCAAGCAATCAAAAACAATATCTTCTTCTTTGAAATTATGTTTCTCAAAAAGAATTTTTGTTATTTTTTGAGCGTTTTTTAAGCGATCTTCAGCCCGAACGGGGACATCAACTCCGGTACACATACAAACCACGGCAGCTCCGTGTTTTTTCATAATAGGAATGGCTTCTTCCAACTTTTCATCTTCTGCGTTGAGACTATTTAAAAGAGGCCTTCCATAATAAACGCTTGCACCTGTATCGAGAGCGAAACTATTGGCACTATCGATCATTAAGGGCACTGAATATTTGTTTTGAACAGCTACAACCGCTGTTTTCATAAGAGCAGGTTCATCAACAAGAGGAACTCCTACGTTGAGATCCAATAATTTTCCACCCGCTTTTGTTTGTGCCTCTGCATCGGCAAGTAACAACTCAAGATCACCTTTTTTCAGAGATTCACTTAATTTTTTTCTTCCGGAGGGATTCATTTTTTCACCAATCGCAACAAAAGGGTGATTTCCTCCTATCAACACGTAAGAAGAGAGACTCGACACAAGAACGCGTGAAGCCTTTGAGGGATCCTTTCGAAGAGAGCTCAGTTGAGAAGATTTTTCTTTTACAAGACTTATAAACTCAGGGGTTGTTCCACAACAGCCTCCAATAATATGCGCGCCTGCTTCAATAAATCTCTGAACATAAGGCTCAAGATCTTTTGCTGTCATCGGAAACTGAGTGCGTCCTTCTTTGATTTTAGGTAATCCCGCATTGGGCTGCACACTGATATAAAGAGGACTCACACGAGACATTTTCTCAACAATTTTCACCATGGGCTCGGGTCCTGTAGAGCAATTCACTCCCACGGCATCCGCATGAAAACCCTCTGCAATGGCGGCAATATTTTCTGGCGTAGCACCGGTATCAGTAATTGCATCGGTGTTAAAGGTTGCATGTGCTACCAATGGAATAGACGAAGAAGCACTTCTTACAGCCGAAAGAGCTGCTCGAAATTCAATGCTATCAAACATCGTTTCGACAACAATTAAATCAACCCCAATTTTTACAAGAGCTGCGGCTTGCTCATAAAAAATTTCACAAACCTCATCAAAAGATTTCTGCCCAGTTGGATAAACCGTTTCACCTGAAGGGCCAATATCTCCCGCTACAAAACAACGCCCGGCACTTGCTTTTCTGGCAACTTCAACTGCTTTTGCATTGATTTCGTACAAACGATTATCCGCTTGATACTCCGCAAGACGCCACTTGCTGGCACCGAAAGTATTTGTCAAAAGAATATCCGCTCCCGCGTCTGCATATTCTTTTTGAGCTTTTAAAATCACCTCAGAATTATCCATCATCCAGACGTCAGGAGCCATACCAGCTGGAAGTCCTCGATTTTGAAGCAAAGCTCCCATAGAACCGTCTAAGACAAGTATTCTTTTTTTGAGTTCGCTTCTAAAATCCATATGTATCCCTCTCAATTTAACTTAAAAATTCAAATTTTTAACAAAAGCATCTTGAAAATCATCCTGAAGAGCAAGCTCCAAAGGTTTTAACTTTTTTAAAAGTTCCGAAGTGTATTTTTTTTGTTCCTCAGCGCTCGCGATCGCAAAAAGAAGCGTTCCCTTAAGAGAACTGTTTCCAATTGTTTCAAAGGAAATATTTTCTGGTAAAAGACCAATTCCTCGAACAGAATCTTCTCTAAGATGCTCAGCAAAAGTGCCTGCAAGATAAATTTTTTGTGGACGAACTCCCGCCCGATCAATCAAAAGATCACAGGCTGTTCTGGTTGCAGATTTTGCCAACTGAAACTCACGAACATCATCTGCTACAAGATAAATCTCTTCATTCAACATGAGTTTTCCATCAGGAAGATACCCATCTTTTTGAAGTAAATCCCCTTTGACTGCTTCGTAAAGAATATCCATCAAACCAGATCCACAAATTCCGCGAGCTTTGTCGTGGCCAATTGTTTCTAATTCCCACTGAGAATTCTTATAAATAGCGTGACTGATAGCTCCCGCTTCCGCACGCATACCTTGGACGATATTTCCACCTTCGAATGCAGGCCCCGCCGGAGCACTTGAAAAATAAAATTCGCCTTTACCGTTTGCGAGAACAATTTCGGTATTCGTTCCAATATCCACAAGCATCCAAGGCTCTTGGGCCTTAAGACTTTCAATATAAAAAAGTCCTGCAAAAGTATCTGCCCCCACAAAACCTCCCAAAAGAGGAAGTGATAGAAGATTCATCTTAAGTTTTTCCGAAAAAGATTGAAAAAATTCTTTATGAAGAGGCTGAAAAGGAAAAACAGCAAGACTTGCTATATCCCAATTATGCAAAAAACTCAGAATTGCCGAGTTGCCCGAGCAGAACAAACCCTTTTCTTTGGCCTTGGCATACAATTCAGGCCGAAGTTTTTCTATTTCTTTTAAACAAGGCTCAAGAGATTCTAAAATTTTTTCATGCAAAAGAGAGACTCCTCGATCTTGAGCTACTTTTAAGCGAGTCATCACATCTGCACCAAAACGAACCTGCTTATTTAGCAAATGGGCTTCAACTAAAATCTTTCCTCTTTCATCTGCCAAAGCAACCACAACTCCTGTCGATCCTAAATCACAAACAAGAACTGGATTCACACAAACAGATGCTTCCTTGCTAATAATCACTCGAGGCTTTGCATTTAAATTTTCAACATCAGGCACTAAGCAACTTAAATTTGTTCGGGGGTGAGCTTGGCACGAGAGCCTCCAACCTGCCGCCAACTCCGATTCACTAAAAGCTTTTCTATCTGCAGCAGTAACAGCTACAAAGCCTTCTTTAATTTTGACACGGCATTTGGTGCAACTTCCTGCTCCACCACAAGCAGCATTAACCGGAATTCCCGCGTCCTGCAAAAAATGCAGAAGCTTATGACCAACATTAACTTGAAGCTCAAAATTCTCAGAGCGAGATTCGACTTTTATTTTCATTTCCTAAATAGCTTAATGAGTTCTAAAGCAACTTCTACCTTACCCAAAGGAGCATTCACACAAAAGCCCTCACAAGAATTTTCTAATTTTTTCATAGTTTGAAGAGCAATCTCTATTCCGCGCTTAATGGCTTCATCTTTATTGTCTTTGGTTTTTTCCATTTCTTGCAAAACAGATTCTGGAACCTTTACTCCCGGAACCTCATGGGCAAGAAACTCTGCATTTGCATAACTGATGAAAGGCCAAATACCCACAAGATGCGGTCGGTTGTTTGAGGAGGTTTCCTCTCTCCATCGCAAATAGGAATCGGGATCAAAAATAGGCTGAGTCACCGCAAAATCTGCCCCCGATTCGCACTTATAGGCCCAGCGCTGCTTTTCCAAGTCCATATTGATCGCTGTTGGGTTGGCCGCAACACCAATTCCAAAATTTGTAGGTTTACCTAGATTTTCTCCTTTAGGACTTACGCCTTTATTGAGGCAATTCATCATATACGTTAACCCAATCGCATCTACGTCATACACCGAGGTGGCCTCACGATTATTTCCGAGTTTTGGTGGATCGCCCGTAACAACAAGCACATCATAAACACAATTCACATAAGCCCCTAAAAGATCGGATTGAAGAGCAATCAAATTTCGATCTCGCGTGGTAAAATGAGGGAGAACCTTTAAATTGAATTTTGAATTTCTATTCACTAACGAAGCTACGTGCATAGAACTAATTCGCGTACTTGCCCGAGGACCATCTGGAACGTTAACAAAATCAATCTTATTTTGGTCGATCTGCTCTAATTGTAAAAGAAATTTTTCTACATCGGGCCCCTTTGGAGGAAGTACTTCAATTGAAAAAATCTTTCTATTTTCTTGAAGCTTTTGTCCCATGAAAGATTGCTTGCGCTCACTTAAAGGTCTTTGAGTTATTTGAATTTTTGGAGAATCTTTTTTTTCTGCACTCAAATCACGCTCTGCTTTAACATGTTTTGAATTCAACATTCGAACTGCGTTTCGAATAGCTCGAATGTGATCAGGGCCTGTACCACAACACCCCCCTACCCCAGCAGCACCCGCTTCAACAAAATTCTTAGCGTATTTGGCCATGTAATCAGGGCTCGTCATATAAAAATAACGACCATTAAGCTGATTAGGAATACCCGCATTTGGTTGGATGATTATGGGCTTCGTTAAAGAAGGACCTATCTGTTTTAAAATTTTATATAAATCACTCGGCCCCTGACCGCAATTTAAACCAACAGCTTGAATGTCTTCACGATGAGCAATTCGATCCATAAAATTTTGAATCAAATTTTCTTGATGCCCAATAGGAGCAAAAGAAGCCAAAATAGGAGTTTTAGAATCCACACTCCGTATACCTTCAATGGCATCTTCTAACTCAGAAATATTTGTGTATGTCTCTAAAATGTAAAGATCAAAATTTTCTTGCTTCAAGGCACATGAGGCAATTTCTGCAAAATAACTACGAACTTGCTTTCGACTTGTGGGTCCAAGCGGCTCGATCAAAACTCCCGTTGGTCCGATAGAAAAAGCTACTTTAACATCTGTTCCCTTACGCGCTTTGTTGGCAATTTCAAGCGCTGCTTTGATAATCTCTGATTGCTTGTCTTCAATATCAAATTTTTTAAGCTGCGGACGACTAATTGAAAAAGTATTGGTCGTGATAACATTCGCACCTGCTTTGATATAGGCCTCATGCACTGCGAGGACATCTCCAGGGGAATTCAAATTAAGCTCTTCAAAGGGTCTATTGATAAAAAACCCCTTTCCATAGAGCTCCGTTCCAATACCGCCATCAAATACAATAATTCCATTGTCAAACACTCTATTATGATTCATCTCTAGAGGTTGTAATTCAATGAAAATTTTTTATTTTTTGGTCATTATTTTGAGCTCTTTTTTGCATCCACACCTCAATGCTCAATCAAATCCCCAAGATGAAATTCTAATCACGGTAGAAGGACAAGAAATTGACGAAGCAACATCTTTTCAAGAGCATCAAATCTCTAAAGAGTCACTTTCTAGCTCTTCGCAAAAGACCTTGGGAGATATCTTAAAAAAAGAAAATGGATTTCAATTCAACACAAGTTTTCAGGGAATTAGCACAAGCACGATCAGGGGCCTTGGAAATGGAAATATTCTTGTTATTTGGAACGGAATCCGTCTGAACGACTTGCTTGATCCAAGCTCTAGCTTTGACTTTTCAAGACTAAAACTATCTGGAGAAGAAAAAATAGAAATCATCCGAGGACCCGAAGCAAGCATCTGGGGATCTAGCGCCACTGGCGCCGTTGTTTTTATTAAACAAGATCTTTCAAAATCAAAAAGTCGAATTGAAGCAAGCTATGCAAGTTACGACACTTATCAAACAGAAGGATTGTTACAAAAAAACTTTAAAAACACTCACTCTCTTTTTTATGCAAATGTTTTTAAAACAGCGGGTATTTCAGCAGCTAGCTCAAGACTTGGGAATACTGAAAAAGATAGCCGAAGATCACAGAATGGTTTTGCTTTTACAAACACACAACTTTCTCAAAACTGGAGCCTTCATTCAGCTTCTTTCATCAATCACTCTTTTAACGACGCAGATCTAAGAGGAGGTGCCGGTGGAGACGAAGTCGGGGCGCGAGACTCTGGCCTAAACCTAGCCTTTCATGTAAATGCGCTCTATAAAGCTAAAAACTACTATCAAAACAAAAGTGCTTTTTCATATCAAAAAGATTTTCGTTATCACAAAAACTCTGTCGAATATGCTCGGTATGCGAGCGACTTTGCTTCTTTTCAAAACGAAAGCGTCTGGAATTTAGGATCTCAACAAAAAATTACCACTGCTTTTGAAAGCGAATTTGAAAAAGCAACCAGCACAGAAACAACTGGACTGATCAACAAAAGAAAATATTCACTTGGTCTAAGAACCATTTACGAACTTCACTTAGAGAATCTAGACTTTAAAACAGGACTCAGACTTGAAAAACAACTTAACCTTAGCTCCAAATTAGACTCAGCTTATTTTGCAAGTTTCAGCCTCCCGATTCAATCAACAGAGACCCTCTTTCATCTATCTGCCGCAAAAGCTTATCGAAGAGCTAGCCTCTACCAGCTCTTTTCAAGCTATGGAAACCCATCCCTTCAGGCAGAAGATGTTCTGAGCTATGAGGTAGGTTTTCTGCAAGGACTTCATAAAATAAACTCAAGCTTTGAAACAACTTTTTTTGTAAACCACTTAAAAGAAAGCATCGACTTTGACTTCATTTCTGAAAAATATTTTAACGGAGGCTCAAAGAAAAACTACGGAATTGAAAGCGCTCTAGAAAACAAATGGAGTTCAAAAATTAAATCTCGAAGCACATACACATGGACACACTCTAAATCTTTAAGAGTCGCAGAGCATAAAGCCTCTTTAGGAATTAGCTACGAAATATCTCCTAAAATTAAAACAACATATGAAGCCCTTTTTCATGGAAGAAAAAAAGATATTGACGCCACCTCTTATGCGGAAAAACTCATGAAGCCTTATTGGCTTTTTAACTCCTATATTGAGTATAAAATAAAAGAAAATCTTGTTGCGAGATTTCACTTAGATAATATTCTAAATACTGAGTACGAGGAAATTGATGGATTTGGAAGCCCAGGACGTTACGCCAAACTTTCGTTTCGATACATATTTTAAGCCTTACACTTTTTTCACCTTATCTTTCTTTTTACATTTCTTGTTAATTTCAACTTTCGTTTATCAATCAAAACCCAAAACCCTTCTAAGTGAAAAAAAAATATTCATCCAACTCGAAGGCGGAAGATTTGAAAATAAAATCTCCTCACAAAGGCTTACCTCTGCAAGCTCTCCGCAACTTAAGAAAATGAAACATCGAAGCCTTACCGGCTTTCATTCAAATTCAGAATTAAATTCTGGTTCAAGCTTGAGTGACCAAAATAACCTTCCTACAGCAAACTTTGAAACGAACTACCCTCGACTTTCAAGACTCTTCAAAGAGCAAGGAGAGGTGGTTTTTAAAATAAAAAACTCTCATCAAAAAGATGGCCTTAACTTTGAATTGATTAAGTCTTCAAGTTTTAAAAGACTAGACTTGGCTGCTGAAGAAGCTCTCGAAAAAAATAAAAAAAAGATTTTGGAATTAATTGAAAACCAAAACATTGAAAATATTCGCTTTGAATTTAAACTTGCAGAAAAAAACCTTTGAATCATTTTTTTACAAAAAGATAATGCGAGACGCCCCACTCCTGACCATTTTTATATCCAAAAAGCTCTGCGCACGACAAAAAGAATATTCGCCACCGCTGAAACCAACGACCTGCTTGTTTATCTCCATAGGTTTTTTTGAATATTTCCATCACTTCAGATTTTTTTTGATCTAAATTTTTAAGCCAATCCTCTGAAGTTTTGGAGTAATGAGTTCCGTTCCAAATCCACTGCTTAGAAAGCTTTAAATCTCTCTGAAAATATCCCAAAAGGCTATGACTTGGCATCTGGCCACCTGTAAAAAAGTATTTTCCCATCCAATTATCTTCGCCTTCTGCCTCAAAAAGATAAGGTGAGTTTTTGTGGGTAAATATGTGAACAAAAAGTTTGCCTTCCGGCTTGAGCCATGTCGAAATTCGGTGAAGTAACAATTCATAATTTCTCAAATGCTCAAACATCTCGACACTCGCAACGCGATCAAAAAGCCCGTACTCTTCAGACAAGTTCTCAACGTTTTCGATGTTTCGAGTTAGAACTTCAACATTTTTCAGCCCCTCGCTCTCACAACGCTCTTGAATATAAAGCCTCTGTGGTTGTGAATTTGAGAGAGCTATTATTTTGGAATTCGGATATTTACGAGCCATAGCCAACGTTAGCGACCCCCAACCACAGCCAAGCTCTAAAATTTTCATGCCATCTTTTATCTCAATACGATGAACCGTTTCTTGAAGAGCAATATCCTCAGCCTTGTCTAAAGTTGTGTCTGGATCTGAGTAGTAGGCAGAACTATATTTTTTATTTTTTCCTAAAACTAAATGAAAAAACTCTGAAGGAAGCTCATAATGCTGCTCATTTGCCTTGTGAGCTTCGGGAGCTAATGGTGATTTTTTTAATTCCTCTACATATTCAAGAAGCTTTTCATTTAAAAGCATCTCGTCTTTTTGAGTGATACTTTTAAGTCGATCACGACATAATTTACGAATACCCATGCGAATAGCAAAGTCTGGAATAAAACCTCGCTCCATTGCTTCAATCACAAAATTGTACATTTTAATTCTCCTCCTTGAAAAAAGGTTTTGTTAAAGAAATTTGAGCACATCCAATACTCTTTTCCCTAAAACCACCCTCACAGTAAGCAAAATAAAATTGCCACATCCGATAGAGTTCATCAGAGTACCCTAAAGAAAGCACTTCAGCTTTTTTCTCTCGTAAACATTCACTCCAAGACCTCAAAGTTTTTGCATAATGAATACCAATATCTTCAAGATGATCCATTTTAAAGTCTGTTTTTTTCTTGATAGCTTCCGTCATAGAGCAAACAGATGGAATTCCGGATCCTGGAAAAATATGTCTTTGAATGAAATCAACATTTTTTCGAGCCTGATCATAATATTGATCACGAATCGTAATTGCCTGGAGTAACATTTGCCCGGACGGTTTCAATCTTTGGCTACAAACATCAAAATAAGTCTCTAGGTGATCAAGTCCAACGGCTTCAATCATTTCAATCGACACAAGCTTGTCATATGTTCCCTCGAGCAAGCGATAATCTTTCAAAAGCAACGTGACTTTATCTTGAAGCTTTGCCTCTTTGATTCTTTTTTGAGCCAAGTCATATTGTTTTTGCGAAATAGTTGTTGTTGTGATCTTGCACCCGTATTTTTGGGCTGCATGTATAGCAAAACCACCCCAACCTGTTCCTATTTCAAGAACATGATCGGAAGGCTTAAGATTTAATTTACGACAAATTCGATCGTTTTTTTCTGTTGATGCCTCCCACATTGTAGAATCAGCATTCAAAAAAATACCGCTGCTGTACATCATCGTTGAATCGAGAAATAAAGAAAAAAAATCGTTGCCCAAATCATAATGAGCACGAATATTTTCTTTGGATCCAGAAAGAGAATTTTTTTTAAGTCGATGACTTATTTTTGCAAAAGGAGAAAGAAGAGCGCCCGCTCCTCCATCAAGTGCATTTAAAATTTCTCTATTCAAAACAAAAATTCTCACTAAAGAGACAAGACTGTCACAATCCCAGTCTGCCTCCATGTAACTTTCACCTGCTCCAATAGATCCCCCCAGTGCCATCCGACTATAAGCTCTGAGACGATGAATTCTAATTTGCGCTTGGTAGCATGCGGGAGCGTTTCGATCGCCCATCGTGAAAGACCCTTCATCAGGATCAATAATTTCAATGAAAGAATTTTTGATGCCAGAAAGTTTTTTGAGCAAGAGATCTCGGCAAAGCTTGTCCGCAAAACCATCTTGCAATAAATTTTTTACAGAGAGTCGGGGACGAGTTACTTCTCGAGTTGTGTTCATAAATGAACTCCTTTATTTTTGGGATGAGAAAAAAAGGGTATCCCCTTTATTTTTAAAAAAAGCGCTTGAATATAAATAGCCATAAAAGCTTTCAAAGTAAGAAGCGGAAAAAACATAAGAGTTGTCATAATGTTCCAAAAATGAAGCCTCTGCCTCTTTAAAAGCATAGTCGCATCAAATATTTTTTGGGAACCCTCGAGACCAAAATTTTCCATATGAACACTTAAGAGCTGCCCATCGTCATATTTACGATCATCTAATGAGGGGCAACTAAAAACCCAATTGTACTTTTGTTCCATAGGTAAGAAAGGTGAAACATGAAAGTTTTTATGAAATTCGAAGCGTTGAATTTTTTCTTTGGTATCGCAAGCTAAAACATAAGAATATCTTTCATTCCAAGGAGTATTCGTTATTTCTGCAACAATGGCTAACAATTCTTCATTCCTGGAATAGCAATAATAAAAACTCACAGGATTAAAACAAAAACCAAGGTATCGAATTTGAGTAAGAAGCCGAATAGATCCTTCTGGCCTAAATCCTAAAACCTCACAAACTCTTGAGCGAACACTTTCCTCAAGAGAAAGATCCGTGTTTCCCAAATAATCTTTTCTTCGAAAAGATAAAAGACCCCGACCTTTCGTAAAGAAAAAGGGAACTCTAAACAAATGATCTATTTCTGCTAAATCTAAAAAAAATAAAACTACATTGTAAGAAAAAAAATGCTCTTTTGGAAAAAAGCGACGATGCCGTAAGGTACCTTTATAAAGAGCGCTTTTCAAAATTCACACCCAAGAGAAGCCGCAACCCTTAATCCACTTTTCACGCCATCCTCATGAAAGCCAAAGCCCCAATAAGCTCCGCAAAAATGCAAGTGATCTTTACCGCTTATTTTTGACCATTCATTTTGTGCGCTCACAGCGGCCTTTGTGTAAACAGGATGATCATAAACAAAACGAGCTAAAATTTTACTCGACTCAATTTGCTCCGTCATATTCAAAGACACACAAAAAGTTTCAGGGGCCTTAATTCCTTGCAAGATATTCATGTTGTAGGTGACTGCTACATTTGACTTTTCTCGTTTGGGAATCCAGTAGTTCCAAGCGGCCCAAGCTCGTCGAGAACGAGGGAGCACACTCGTATCCGTATGCAAAGCAGTATCATTGGCTTGATAAGCAAAAGACTTCAAAACATTCATTTCATCTGCCATAGGAGAGTCAATTAAAGCTAATGTTTGATTGGAGTGAGATGCAAAAACAACATGATCAAAAAACTCTTCTCTTTGTTGATTTTTATCTAAAAAGCAAACACTCACACCTTTCTCAATTCGCTTTACTTTTTTCACTGGAGAATTCAGCCGAATTCGCTCTTCAAAACTTCTAATGAGCGGTTTAATATAAGTGGAAGAACCGCCTTTTATCACACGCCAAATAGGGCGATCGTTCACGCTGATCATTCCATGATTTTTAAAAAAACGAATAAAATAGCCCAAAGGAAAATCTTCCATTTGCCTTGTAGAGGCAGACCAAATGGCAGCTCCCATTGGAACAATGTAATGATTTTTAAATTCTATTGAATATTTGTTTTGTTGTAAGAATTCCCCAAGAGTTAAGTTATCGGCCGCCGGACTTCCAACCAACGCCATTGCTTCTTTGTTAAATCTCAAAATATCTAAAATCATTTTGTAAAAACTGGGGTTGATGAGATTTTTTCTCTGAGCAAAAAGACCATTCAAGTCTGTGCCATTATATTCAAGCTTAGAAGACTCTGCCTTTACACTAAAGCTCATGGACGATTCCTGCGACAAAACTCCCACCTGATTCATGAGTTTTATAAAATTTGGATACGTCCAATCATTGAAAACAATAAAACCAGTATCAATTAAATATTTCCCTGAATTCACCTCAACCGGAACAGTATGAGTATGTCCGCCAATATAATCATCAGCTTCAAAAACATGAACCTCGTGTTTTTTTGAAAGGACATACGCTGCTGTAAGCCCCGAAATACCCGACCCAACAACAGCAATCTTCATAAAACTAACCTGGAAGGTTTCCTTTGTTTAATTCACGAGCCAAGATAATTCGCATCACCTCATTTGTGCCGGCACCAATTTCAATCAATTTTGCATCTCGCATGTATCGCTCGACGGGATACTCTTTGGTATATCCATATCCGCCCAGCATCTGAATTCCATCAAGGGCAATCTTTGTTGCTCTATGGGCGGCAAACAACTTAGCACTTGTTCCCAATAAAAGAGCTTCGCGAGAATCCAAACCCTTTCGCTCTATTGCAGCGGCCGCTTCATAAGTTAAACTTCGAGCCGCTAAATATTCTGCCGTAGCATCTGCCAACATTTTTTGAATCATCTGAAAATCAATCAAAGGCATATCAAATTGCTTTCGCTCCTGTGTATAACGAGTGCAGTATTCGATTGTTGCTTTTGAAATACCAAGTGAAATCCCGGCAATTGTCACCCGCTCCAAAAGCAGATTGTGACTCATATGAGCAATCGAGCTTGCTTCTTCTCCCACCCGATTTGCTACCGGAACCTTACAATTTTCAAAAATCAATTCGCTAGTTGGAGAGGCTCTCATTCCAAATTTATTTAATTTTTTTCCAACAGAAAAACCGGGAAATGATTTTTCAACAATAAACGTAGTGATGTCTTTTCTCGAAGGACCCGTTTTTGCGTAAACCCAGAAGAAATCCGCATAGGGTCCGTTGGTGATCCACATTTTAGTTCCATTGAGAACGTAGTGATCTCCTTCTCTTTTCGCCTGCAATTTAATTCCAAAAGCATCACTTCCGGCACCAGGCTCACTCATAGCCATGGCTCCTATCCATTCACCTGAACAAAGCTTTGGGAGATATTTCTTTTTTTGCTCCTCAGAAGCATTTTGACTAAGGTTATTGACCGCCAAAATGGAATGCGCCAAATAAGACAAAGTAGTAGAGGCACATGCCACCCCCAATTCCTCCATCACCAGTGTCGCGGCAATTGCTCCCATACCAGCACCGCCATAGTCCTCATCGGCCGTGATTCCAAGCAATCCCATTTCTCCGAGTTTTTTCAGAGCTTTATGATTAAAACCCTGCTTTTCGTCTAAGTCCTCGGCCTGAGGTTTGACCTCTTGGTCGACAAAGCGACGGACAGATTTTTGTAGTTCAAGGTGAAAGTCCTCAAAGAAAAGACTCATAATCATTTTCTAATCGAGTTTGAAGAACTAAGCTAGAGACCATGAATATTGCGAATTCCGTAGAAGAACTCGTTGGGTCAACCCCCCTATTAAGGCTCTCAAAATCTCTCAAAAACGTTCCTGCCGGAAAGTGGATGCTTCAAGAAAAGAAACTCTCACAACCCTTTTCATTAAGGGGAGATATTTTAAGTAAAATTGAATTTATGAATCCTGCGGGCAGCACAAAAGACCGCATCGCGATTCACATGATTAACAAAGCTGAGCAGAGAGGCGATCTTAAAGCGGGTGCAACCGTGATCGAAGCAACTTCTGGAAACACAGGAGCCGGTCTGGCAATGGTAGCCGCCAAAAGAGGTTACAAAGCTATCTTTGTGATGCCTGATAAAATGTCTGCTGAAAAAATTAATGCCTTAAGAGCCTTTGGAGCAAAAGTTGTGATTACTCCTAACGACGTTGCCCCCACAGATTCACGAAGCAAGTACCGAGTAGCAGAGCGTTTAGCGAAAGAAATTCCAAACTCATTTTTAGCAAACCAATACCACAATCCCGACAATCCTGAGGCCCATTACTTTTCAACAGGTCCCGAGATCTGGCAGCAATGTGAAGGCAAAATTGATTATTTTATTTGCGGTCTGGGTACGGGTGGAACTGTCAGTGGAATTGCAAAATTTTTGAAAGAAAAGAATTCAAAGCTTAAAGTTATAGGAATAGATCCCGTTGGAAGTCTTTATTATGATTTAATTAAAAAAGAAAAAAATCCATCATTCAAACCCTATCTTGTTGAGGGGATTGGAGAAGACTTTGTTCCCAGTACGATCAATCTCGATTTAATTGATGATTGTGTCTATGTAAGCGATGAAGAATCTTTTTCGGCAACCCGCATGCTTGCTCAAGAAGAAGGTCTCTTAGTTGGCGGATCTTGCGGATCAGCTTATTATGGAGGCGTTCAATATTTAGCCTGGCTTGAATCACAAGGTCTCACGAACTATCGTGCTGTGATTCTCCTACCAGACTCAGGAAGTCGATATCTGTCCAAAGTGTTCAATGATGTGTGGCTTAAAGAAAAAGATATTTCTACTCGATGGAACGAACTAAAACTTGGTGCCGAAGTTGAATACATCGAAGGCGCTAAACCTGTTCCAGGAGTTTAAAAGTTTTTTAAAAAGATCTAAAAAAAAATTGAAATGTGTTAGTTTCTTTTTGAAATGAAAATTCAAGGCGAAACACTGATTCGACTCAAAAAATTTTTAAATCTTAAAGAAAAAAGTTTAGCTATCCATGGCGGTCAAGAACCGGATCCTATAACGGGAGCTGTGATGCCTCCTATTTACCAAACCTCTACCTACGCTCAAAAAGCCCCCGCTCAACCCATAGGTGAATTTGAATATTCTCGCTCGCACAATCCAACAAGGCGCTCTCTTGAAGATTGCCTTGCACTTTTAGAAGGCGGTAGCTTTGGGTTAGCCACATCAAGCGGCATGAGTGCGATTCATTTAGTACTTGGACTCTTAAGCCCTGGAGACGAAATCCTTTGTGGAGACGATGTTTACGGAGGAACCTACAGAATTCTTACGACCATTGCCAAAAGACATGGTTTGAAAGCAAAATTTTTAAATTTTTCTGAACTTGAAAGAAATTCAAAATTTATTCAAGAAAATTCTAGTAAAAACACTAAACTTGTTTGGCTTGAAACCCCTACCAACCCCACACTTAAAGTTTTCGATATTCAAAAAGTTGCAAGCATTTGCAAAAAAAACAAATGGCTTCTTTGTGTTGATAACACATTCATGACACCCATATTTCAAAAACCACTTTCGCTTGGAGCAGACCTTGTTATTCATTCACTGACAAAATACATAGGAGGTCATAGCGATACTGTGGCCGGAGCCGTGATCACAAACGATGCAAAGCTTGCCGACCAACTTTACGTTGATCAAAACTCCATTGGATCCATTTGTCCTCCTTTTGATTCTTGGCTTTTGCTAAGAAGCCTCAAAACACTTCCAGTGCGAATGCGTGCACATCAAGAAAATGCTGTCGAATTAGCAAGCTGGCTTGAGAAGCATTCTAAAGTTCAGAAAGTTATTTATCCCGGACTCAAATCTCATCCGCATCACACTCTTGCCAAAAAACAAATGCTCGGATTTGGAGGAATGCTGAGCTTTACTCTCAAAGGGAACCTCAAAACAGCCACACAGTTTTTCAAAAAATTACAACTTTTCACTCTTGCGGAATCTTTGGGGGGAGTAGAAAGTTTGATCGAACACCCTGCCCTCATGACCCACGCAAGCCTCCCTGTCAGCGTACGAAAAGAGTTAGGAATCGAAGATACTTTTATACGAATGAGTGTTGGTCTTGAAGATATTGAAGACCTCAAAAAAGACTTGGATGACGCTCTCAAATAATTTTTCTTGAAGCTTCTTAACCTAATCTTAACAATTCAAGAATTTGTTTTTTTTGACGAAAAAACACTATGTCCAAGGGGAATTTTTTAAACAAGAGAAAATCTTCTTTTGAAAAAAAAATTATTGCAAAAAAATCTCAAAAAAGTGGTCAAATGCTTGTGGCTGTTATGATGATGATCACAACAGTCATCATTATGTTTGGCATGACCGTTTCCGTTGGTCACCTTGTACAATCCAAAATCAATCTTCAAAATTCGATAGATCTCTCAGCAATGACGGCTGCTTCTTTTCAGGCTCGACACATGAATACTCTTTCGATTGCAAATTATCGTATTCGATCATTGTACAAATTTTTTCTGTTAGACGCTTACGTCACTCAATCTCGCTTCGGAGCCGGATTCCGAAGCCAAATTCCTGCAGCCTTTAGCGAAGAACCCATACAAAATCCCGTGACAACCCTTATCGTTTGCGAAGTCAAAGAGGGTTTTCATCCAACAGTAGAGGGAGAGGAGGGAGGCACCGAATCAGGAGACCCTTGCCAGCATGCGGGAACCAACTTTAAGATCACACCTGTAATCCCCTCCTTTTTTCCCGGTATTGATCCTGCTTACATTGCGATCAACATTGCCCTCATGAAAATTGCAGAAGAATTTAAAAATGCATGTGGACAATGGCGAAACTCAAATGGTGCGTGGGTATTTTGGGCCCTCAAAAGAGTTAAAAGCAACACTGATGAAGCCATGAAAGTTTTTGAAGATCAAACAAAAGAATTTGCTGCTGATCTTGGAAATGGAGGCCCTCTTTTAATCGGGCCCGGTGGAGGCGCTACTCAAAATACTTTTTCCTCAAACCTACTAGGATCAACCTACAACTCCAGAAATTCACTCTCACTTCTTTTTTTAAACGAAGCCTCCGAACGCTCTCTCAAGTTTCAAGATGATTTTATAAAAATTGAAAAAAGAATTGGATTACCCTACATAAAATCTGTATGGAGTAATGGTTGCAGTATTATTCCCAACGAGGAAGGCGCGCAATCATCAGCCTTCTTAGCACCAGGCATTAATCCTATTGTGACAGGTATGGCTCGAAAACCATCTAGTGAAGACAAGGTCGTTCAAGTTGCTCTCTTAGCAACAATTACAAACGCCAATATTTTATTTTGGCCCAAATCGATTGAACCTACCCTTGTGGCAGTTGCAGCTGCCAAGCCTTTTGGAAGTAGGATTGGACCTCCCAAAAAATATTTAGATGCTGAAAGCCCTCAACCAACATCTTTCAAACCAGGCTACGGCAATGTAACGCTGTTTCCGGGCGACAATGCTGAAGGAATAACAACGGGGGGAATGGGTAGAAAAAACTTTCTTGGTTACGCTTTTCGAAATGGACTTCCCGCTCCAGGAAGCGCTGTCAACGAGCTTCGCCCAACTGGGGCAGGAGATGAGGCCCACCTGCAACAAATCGCCTTCAGCCCAACAATTTTTGATAGTCTTTATTTTAGTATTTTTGATATTTCGAACGAAGACTCCCATTTTTTTTCACCTGATGAGCGCTTTGAATCCAAAAAAGTTACCGAGCCTATGAGAGACAGGGGAGCGCCGATGCCAGACCCTTACAATTGGTTAAGTGATTTACCAAAAACGGAACGAATGGAAAAATACTTTAATAAGGATGCCGTTACCTCTGGCTGGTCTCCAGACCCAGATTCACCTAGTGCGGAAAAAAGAAGTGGATATCAAATTAAACTTCTATCTATCGAAAGTGCATGCAAAAATAGTGAAAATAACCCTAAAAAAGAACCAACACTTATGAAACTTTGTGAAACAAATCAGGCGACACTCTAATGAAAGCCGTAAAAAAGAAAAATCCTTCATCAGACTCAACCGAAGAACAAACCAATACTCGCACGGAAATTTCAGACAATAATGATTCAAAAATTGCCGACCTTCTAAAAGAAGCAGAACAATCAGACCCAGCGCTTGTCGTTGTGCAAGGCGAACAACTCGGCCAAGTGTTTCACTTAAAACAAGGCACAACAACTTTAGGAAGACATCCAGACTGCGACATCACCGTCAAACAAAGAGCCGTAAGCTCTTTTCATGCTGAATTTAAAGTTCTTCATGATGGTTCTGTTTTACTTGCCGACAAAAATAGCACGAATGGAGTGATTTTAAATCAGCACAAAATTGATAGACCAGTCCTTCTAAGAGCTAATGACCTGATCAAAATTGGAAGTCAGGTTTTAAAATTTCTTGATAAGCAGGCAGACACTAAACTTTTAGAAAAAATTCAAGAACAAGGAAAAATTGATTCACTCACAGGTGTCTGGCTAAAGGGCGCTCTCATGCAAGCGCTTCAATCAAGCCTTGAAATCGCCAAAAGAGGATACCCCTTGAGCATCATTCTTCTAGACATTGATCACTTCAAAAAAATCAACGACACCTATGGCCATCTTGCAGGTGATTTTGTTTTAAAAGAAATTTGTCGCGTTCTTAAAGAAACGGGTCTGAGGAGCGAAGACGTTTTTGGTCGTTTTGGAGGAGAAGAATTTATGTTGATCCTCCCCGACAGCCCCCTCAAAGTCGCTGAATCGATCGCTGAGCGCATGAGACAAAACATAGAAAAACATGACTTTATGTATGATGAAAAAAATATTTCTGTAACCTCATCTTTTGGAATTTGCGAATGGAACGTGCGTCACGAAACCCCCGAGCAACTCATTGAAGAATGCGATCAAGCGCTCTATGCATCAAAAAGTTCTGGTAGAAATAAAGTGACTTGCTCGCGCAAATCGAGTTAAAAATTCTTACATGAAACTCGACCTTTCAGGATTAATGAATGAGCGCGTACTAATGGAAGCACCCCAGTCTCAGACGCACTCCAAATCTGCTCTTTTAAAACTTTTCGACGAAAGAGTTTTGAATCATAAATCTCAATCAAGCTCATATAGAAATACTTCTAGATTAAAACTTGATCAGGAAAAATCTCTTCAGTTAGCAGAAAAGTTTAGATCTCGTTTTAAACGACTATTTTTATTGGGAACGGGGGGATCTTCCCTAGGGGCAAAAGCTCTTTACACAGCACTTAAAACCCAATGTGACCGTGAACTTATTTGTATCGAAAATCTAGATGCATCCGATCTTCCTCTAAATTTTACAGCTTCTGATTTCAAAGAAAGTGCGGTTGTTGCCATTTCTAAAAGCGGAAACACTCTAGAAACTTTGTTGGCTCTTGCTTATTTTGAAGATCAATATAAAAAACACTCTCTTTCTCTAAGTGATCACTTTGCAATTATTACAGATGAAGGGTCAAGCTCTGCCATCACTCAATGGGCAAGCGAAAACAAAGTTGAGCAACTCTTTATGGACCCCCTTTTGGGAGGACGATGGAGCGTGACTTCAACTGTGGGCGCTTTTCCTTTAGCTTTTTCAGGAATAAATTTTAGGCATTTTTTTGCAGGAATTGAGGAAACTTATGACAAGGGGCCGAGCGAAGATGCTATCAACTTTGCTTTGCGACTTTGCGATCTTGATTTAGCCCAATATCAACTCCATTCTTTATGGACTTATTCAAGTAAACTTCGAGAGATAGGAGCCTGGTGGAGGCAACTTTGGAGTGAAAGCCTCGGGAAAGTTTCTCATGGAATCACAAAAGGATCTTTTGCTCTCCCTTGTGTGGGCTCCATTGATCAACACTCTGTTCTTCAGCAGCTTTACGAGGGCCACTCAGGAAGTTACACAGGATTTATTTTTGTTCAAAAAAATGATCCTGATTTAAGAGTAGAAAAACTCTCTTCTGCAATTGCTCAGAAATTTTCTTTCTGCCAAGGCAAAACATGGACTGAGATTAACAGGACTCAAGGCCTAGCCACTCTTCAATCTCTATCCGAACAAGGTCGCCCAAGCTATACTCTCACCCTTGACTCAATAAATGAGAAAAACCTAGCTAAGCTTTTTGCTTTTTGGATGGATGTGGTGGCCCTGACAGGTTGTGGACTAAAAATAAACCCTTTCGACCAACCAGGGGTCGAAAGGGCTAAAAAGATTTTTAATACTTTATTTTAATTTTACAAAATTTACTCAGGAACACCCATTAGGGAGGCGGGAGCTTTGATAACATGCTTGAACCCTTCAGCCGTATGACTTCCAGCTCTCTTCCAGTTTTCACCTCCACTGTAGATTGTTGATCCCACTAAAATAGCTGCTCCAACAGAGAGCGCAACAATTGCCAATGTGCTCATTCTTGCTTGAGCTTGAGGGAGTAACGCATGATCAAGCTGCTGAAAGAAAGTAACTTCTTCTGCTGAAACCAATTCCTTAATTCGATTGACGTTTGACTCTAGGCTCGACTTCAAATCATATTCAAAGTCTTTTCCATTAAATGAATATTTATTGTTTCCTAGGACTTTTGCTGTAAAGAGAAGAGTTCCCGACTTTTTATCATAGCACTCGTACGCATCACCCTTTACTTTCACAACAGGAAAATCAGTTAATTGAGAAACTAGAGACTGAATAAATTTTTGATCTTGTGTTTCAAAACGTGGGTTGTAGCTGATGCTCATTTTTTTCATCTCTCGATCAACTTCTGATGGAGTTTTAAGAGTTGGCCAGTTTTTAGCTGTACGATTCCAACTCGCTACTAATTTAGGATTAACCGTTCCCTTAAGGTCGCCCTTTTTAGTTTCTGCAAAAAGTGAAGCAGGAAAAACAACAGCTGCCATTAATGATCCTGTTAGAAATTTAAATATAATTTTTCTCATAATGTTAATTTTACGCGAATAAATGGGTTCGTGAAAAAAAATCTTTGTAAAAAAAAGGTTAAAAAAGTGTCAAAAATCTATCTAGTGACTGTCATTTTTGTAACAATTTGAGATCCTAAGACATATGAAAACGGTATTCACTAAGATTGCTCTTGCTCTTCTAATCAGCACTGGACTCCTAGAAGCCTCAAATCCAAAAGCTGACTATAAAAAACTTCAAACTCACATTGATGAGCTCAATCGTATGAGCGCACAGTACAATCAAAGCAACGACAAAAACAAAATAGATCAACTCATTTCAAATCTTGAAACCTTTACTCAAAGAAAAATGAGCATCCTAGAAAAAAAGTTTATAAAAGCTGAATTTGCTCAGATGGAGACAATGCCTTATGCCGAACTTTCTCCAAAAGAGATTAGATTCTATGACGAAACAGATTCCAAAAAAGAGCTTTTTCTAAGCATGCAAATTGTAAATGCAGAAAAAAATATTTTTAAATTTAACAACGTAGTCTTTGAACTCAATCCCAACAAAACCATCCAAGAGAACCTTAAGGTTTTAGTAAACGGTCTGCTAGCTGCCGCAAATTAAGATTAAGATTTTGTTAAGACACTGAAGACTCATCTTACTTATTTAGTTTCTTAACAAAAAATTCACATAAAAAGATCACTATTTATTATATTTTTTTCGCTAAAACTGCGAAAATGTTTGTATGCGTGTTTTAGCAATACTCCTTACAGGAGTCTATTCTATTTCTATAGTCTTCGCTCAATCGAGTGGGCTTGTGACTCAAGCAACCTCTACTCAGGATGCTGCCGATGTTCGAAGAGAACAACAACTTCAACTTGAAAGCTTAATTGCAAATGCCGAAAGCGAAGCCAACAGACAAAAATTAGAGCTCCAAAATCAATATGCTGCTCTACAAATTGAACTCGCAAAATGCGGAACCGATAAAACTGTTTCAAACATACAAGCCGAAAAAGATGCGGAAGACAAAAAAGTCGGCGCCATGCAAAATATGATTCAGTCGGGAGCGGGAGGCGTTGCTCCTCTTATTCAGGGTGGATTAGGACTTACTGAACTTGGAAACAAAAAAGCCGAGCAAGAAATCAAACAAGCAGCCAAAGAGTATAACGATATTAACTCCAATAATTTTTCTGGTGAAAAAACGACTCACTCCGGAGGGACTTCTTCTACGAAGGATGTATTTTCAGATCCCTCCTGTAAAACACAAGCTCTTAAATCTGATGGTAGCAACGTTAGCCAAGTTCTTGCTCAGGCGAAAAAGTTAAAAATCCAAAATATGACTGGCGGAGTTTCTGCAAATCCTGGTTGCTATAAAAAAATGTCTTTACTGGAAACAGAAGCTGAATCAGCAAAATCTACAATCGATTCTGCTGAAAAACAAAAAGGGAAAATGAAAGAATCTGTTGGAAGCTTAATCGCAGGAGCCTCGCAACTTGGACTCGCCGTGTACGGAAACAACGTCGCAAAAAAGGGCGCCGAATCAGATGTAAACTTTGCCAAACAAATGGGAGATATAAGACACCAAGCTTGCGCTGATGGAATCAAAAGTCAGGCAGAAGCAATACAAAGACAAATGGATGCGATCAACGCCCAGCTTGCGAGTGACATTGATCGACTCAGAAAACAATTTGCAGCAAAAAGAGTCGACATCACACCCAACGATTCAAACGGACTTCCTGTTGCAAACGATACAAAAGCTGAAGTCAGCGAATTAAGCGGAGGAGGTATACCTGGCTCAAGTTTAAAATCCAAAAATCCTTTTGCCCAAAACAATAACAAAAAGAATTTACTCGGAGGTGGATTTGGGGCCAATGGATCTGGTGGATTAGGAGGCGGCTTGGGAGGCGGCCTCGGTGGAGATAACGGAGTAGGCTGGGACTTTCGTAATCCTAGCAATAGCGACGATCCTGATGCATATAGAGGACTACCTCAGCAGCCAGATAGCGGATCACTTGCAAGCGGTAACGGAGAAGGTAACGGAAGCGTTCCCTCTGGAGAGAACCCCTTTGGAGACCCTTTGATGCCTGCAGAGGAGGATGCCTTTGCAAACGTAGGGCCCGAAAGCGCAAAACAAAGTGTAAGTTACGGCAATGGATTTATGGAGCTAGCAAGACAAACTCACAGACGAGTTTACGCACACCTCGGGGAGTTACTTGGAGGAACGAGCGGTCCTCAAATTACTAATAAAGAAAGTAAAAATCCTGAACGTACTATTACCTCTACCAAAAATTAACTTTTTTTCAAAAGAGCAACCACATTCGTAAGACGCTCACCTTTAAGATTTGTAAAATTTAAATTCATTTTTATTTGATCTTCTTTTTGATCGGCAATTTCAACACTGGCTTCATACTCATCACCAATTAAAACATACTGATGAAAGCGACATTTAGTTTCAGCCACATTCCAAGAAGTTCCATTCGTTTGATTATAATCTTTTAGCCATAAGTCTAGGCAACGTAAGAGGTAGCTATAAACAAACATGCCATGAGCAATCGGCCCCTCCAAACCCATCTCTTTTGCAATCACTTCGTCTTGGTGAATAGGATTGGGATCTCCTGCCACTTCAGCAAACATTTTGATGGTCTCAAGACTGACAAAATATTTCATTTTTTAATGCTCCGAACAATCACCGTTCCTTCTCCAATCGCATAGGTTTCGCCTTTGCTGGAATAAACGTTTTTTAATTCTAAAAAAGTTACCAAGTCTCCCCCCAGCTTGCGACTCATCACTTTCGCAATAGAAACTGTGGAGGTTAGCTGATCTCCAACTCTAAGTGCCTTAAAGTATTGAAAGGTTTGCGAAACATGAAGGAGTTGTTTAAGTGAAATTCCGAGATCAGCAAAAACTTTAAACTCCCCCTCTCTCAAACATCCATAAAAAGAATGTGGAAGCTCAGTGTTCATTTCCAAAGGATAAGAGACCGTTTTGAAGTATTTATCCACCCACTCTTTTGTTACAAGAATCTCGAGCGCAGGGTATCGACGATTCACAAGATCAGGGGTTAAAAGAATAGGTTGTGTGCCCACAATTCAAAAAAGTTAGCCAATTTTATTCTTCTTTTCTAGAGCAGAGACTCCTTACATGCTTATCTTTTGTTTGTTTTTTATTAATTTATCTTCAAACAACCTCTTTCCATCTTCAAGCTTCTTCTTTGTTTTTTGACAATGCTTACGACACGCAAAGCGCTCCCTTTCCTCTTGCTCATCTGCTAAACCTTGAAGGAGGCACAAGCCTTTCTCTTGGAAAATTTCATAAATCATATGAAGCAACAGGTGTTTTTACCTTTTCACGAGATACCCAAACCCTTCTGCATGGTTTTTATGTGAGCCCCTCTCTTTTTAATAGCTCTGTTGAGGCTCAAGAACCAGTTAGATACCTTGCAACAAAGGGCTGGGCAATTTCCGCAGGGCGAGCCAACATTAGCTACCCTCAATCAATTTATAGAGGATTTGTACAATTCACTTACCGACAAGCAAAAGTCGACGCGTCAAACTCTACAAACCAAAATCTCGTCTCAGAACTTGGACTTATAGACCCCTATCGTGAAATAAAATCTTTTCTTTTTTCTGTGGGAGCGGCAACGACTCCCTCAAGCCTTGTGTCACAAAAAAGACCTCTTCTTGACTCAGAAATTTTAGTTTCCTTGCGCTACGACTATGAAACTGGAAACTTTTATTCATGGTTTAAAGGATCAATCTTAATTCCAACTTTTATGGATCTCGGAGCTACTGCAGGATGGTACAAAATATTTAATGAAACTGAGAACACAACAAACAGCAAAGTTACCGATGCCTTCTTTATGGGCCCACGAATACGTGCTCGATTTTTCAAAAAACATCTCGCTCTTGATTCTTCTTTTTTATGGCCGCTCTACAGAAGCTTTGATGGCAAAGCACTCTTCACGAATCCACGGCTTGACCTCACCTTGATGATGAGTTTTTAAATTTCATATCTTCACGACTGACTTATTCTAAGCTTTGAAATTCTTAACTGAACAGAAATCTTTTCACGCCATTCTTGTAATTCAGGAATGACAAGGGCATCTATCTCTTGATGATTATTTTCTGAAAATTTTTGGCAAAGTTCTTCAAAACCAAAACCAATCACTGAACCAAAGTTACCAAATTTCCACTTTACATGACGCTCTTTCATCACGGTACGATCTGAAAGTCTTAATCTTGAAACACAAAAAAGAGGTTGAGGATTTGAGCGACCCCAAGGCCCCCCCAAACTCAAGCGTTGCACATCTTCTATCGTTGGAAGATTTTCGATGTATCCATCAAAATCAATAGTTCTGCCCAAAGCACCGCTAGATGAAAAATCCATCGTTCGAATGTAAGCCTCAAAGTGACTGAGTTTTTCTGAATTAATTTCTAAGCCAGCTGCTTCCGCATGGCCTCCAAATTTTGCAAGGATTGAACGCGCTCCTTCCAAAAAAGAAAGACAATGAAAACCCACAGGACAACGCATGGAGCCTCTAAAAGTTCCTTGATGTGTTTTTGAAAGAACAATTGTGGGCAGAAAAAATTCCTCTACAAGGCGTGCAGCAACAATTCCAAGTACACCTTCCACCCAACCTTCTCCATAAACACACAAAACTTTTTGCTCAGACTGAGCTTGCTTCCAAGCTTGTTCCTGAGCTTCTTTTAAAACAATAGCCTGTGAAGCCACTCGATCTGCATTCAGCGACTCTACATCTGTTAAAGCCAAATGTGCTTCTTCAAGGGAAGGAGCTTGTAAAAGCTTTAAAGCTTTTTCCACCTGCCCCATTCGACTAGCAGCATTGAGTTTGGGCGCTACTGTAAAAGCAATGTCTCTCGCGTCCAAATCTTTGGTGATCGAAGAAGTCAAAAGCCTCAATCCTGGACGACCTTTTTGAGGCCAACGCTTTAACCCTTCTCTGACAAGAGCGCGATTCACTGGAGTTAATTCCATTTGATCAGCGATTGTCGCAAGAGCGACAAGATCCAAAAACTCATCCATTTTGATTTCTTTTTTGAGCTTGGCCTTAATACCCGCACATAAAAAAAACATCACTGCTGTTCCACACAACATTCCCAATTCAGAGGCACAATCGCCTTGATTGGGATTCACAATGTAAGGCGTTTCAGGAAGCTTGGGACCCGGCAAATGATGATCAGTGATCACAAATGGAATGTTTTTTTTCTGAAGCCACTCCGCTGGTTCTAAAGCAGTGATTCCGGAATCAACAGTGAGCACTAAATCAAAAGTAAAATCTTGATAAATTCTCTCAAGCGCTGAAACATGGACCCCATAGCCCTCATCAAAACGATGAGGCTGGTAACAAATAAAATGATCGAACGATATTTTCTTAAAGAAATCACTCGCAAGTGTGAGCCCTGACATCCCATCGACGTCATAGTCTCCATAAACAAGAATTTTTTTATTTTGCGAAATATATTGAGCGATCAACTCTGCAGAAGCCTCTAAATTTTTAAGGCTAAAGGGCGAGGGCAAAAGAGATAGTTTAGGATTTAGAAAACTCTTAACGTCATCTAAATTTTGCAATCCACGAGCTGCCAACAACTTTCCGAGCAAAAGCCCAAACTCTTTTTCATAAACTTGAGATAGCTCGGCATTTTGAAGCCCCTCTCGAAGCCTCCAATGCTCATGTTCCATCATGAGCTTTTTCTCTTAGAAAAACAACAAAAGCTCACTTTAGACTTTTGCAGCTTTCATTTTGTTAGAACGCATTTTCTTAGCGTCATCTTTTTTAGGAGTAGCGGCTGTCGAAGCTGATGTTCCCCAAATTTTATCACCCCACAAATAAAGAGGTGCCGCAACGAAAATAGAACTGTAAGTCCCTACCAAGATTCCCACAAAAAGAGTCATTGAAAAATCACGTAGCGTTACCCCGCCCACAAAATACAAAATCGCCAAACTCACCAATGAGATCGCAGCTGTAATCATAGTTCGTGAAAGCGTGGAGTTCACTGCGTAGTCGATCAAAGCAGCCTTTGTTCTCCCAATCATTGAATGCTCCACTTCACGAATTCGGTCAAAGACCACCACCGTGTCGTTAATCGAATAACCCGCAAGTGTGAGCAAAGCTGCCACTATTTCTGTAGAAATTTCTGTTTGGGTGTAAATCAAAAAACCACACGTTAAAAGCAAATCGTGAAGAACAGCAATCATCGCGCCTGGAGCAAAACGAGCATCAAAACGCAAGTAAATATAAAGCGTGATCAAAAGAGCTGTGTAAATCAAAGACCATAAAGCAGCATGTCTTAATTCACCCCCAACTTTGGGTCCAACTGTATCAAGTTTAGAAATCGTCCATTCCGAATTTTTTGTTCCAAATTTAGCAAGACCTTCTTCAAAAGCCCTCGCAACACTTTCTTTATTCTCAGAAATACCGATGATCAAAAATTCTTTTTTAAATTCGGACTGTCCTTGCTTATTTTCGATTTCTACAATCGACAAGCCTGGAACCTTATCATTTAAAACTTCGCGCAACTGTGAAGTGTTCACTTGAGCATCTTTAAACCCAACAACAGCCTCTGTCCCGCCACGAAAATCAATTCCGTACTTGAATCCTGGTTTCACAAAAATCGCAAAAAGACACACAAGAGAAACGATGACGGAAACTGTCACCACGTATTTAAAAGACTTAGCAAATTGAAAATTTAGTTTTTTCGGATCAAATAATTCCATGGTTTTTAAGCTCCTGCTTTCAATTCAGTTAATTCTTTTCGGCTAAGACCAATACTTAATTTGCTCTTGTTTCTCATGAAAACCAAGAAAAGAGTTTTTGCATAATACG
>CAYOWH010000017.1:0-30286 GCA_964407615.1 uncultured Bacteriovoracaceae bacterium
CCGATCGTATACTTTTAACTCTTTCTGGAAAATTAGCTCTTGAAGAAGAGTTACGTCATTTAAAAAATGTTGAAAGACCTCTCATTATTGAGGCTATTGCAGAAGCGCGCTCTCATGGAGATCTTTCTGAAAATGCTGATTATCAAGCAGCCAAAGAAAAACAAGCTTTCATTGAAGGTCGTATTCAAGATATTGGAGATAAGTTAGCCCGAGCTGAAATTATTGATCCCACCACGATTAAAAGTGAAAAGGTCGTTTTTGGTGCAACAGTGACTCTTGAAAATCCTGAAGGCAGCACAGTTGTTTATCAAATTGTGGGAGAGCCCGAGGCAAACATTGAAAAAAAGAAACTCTCTCTTTCATCGCCTCTTGCAAAAGCGATTATCAATAAAGAAGTGGGTGATGAAGTTCAGGTACAAAGCCCTAAGGGAAAAGTTGCCTACACAGTGGTTGAAATTGAATACAAATAAAAATTTGAAATAAGGTTTTCGATAATTGTGCAAAGCCTAGAGGATTTAAAAGGGGTAGGTAAAAAACTTCTAACTCTTTTCGAAGAGGGAGGTGTCTACACTCCTCGGGATTTGCTTTACTACCTTCCTCGTAAATATGAAGATCGAAGACGTTCACTCTGCTTTGAAGAGCTTGAGGATAATTTAGGGAAAACAATTGCAAGTGAAGGAGTTGTTGAAAGATATATTCCTCGTTTTGGTAGCGGAAGAAAGTGGCTCGAAGCTTTTGTTCGCGTTCCCTCCAAAATGCCAAGTCCCACGTTTATTTATTTTGTTTGGTTTCATAAATTTGGGCAGGCTATTCAAAAGGGATACCCTGTAGGAACAAAGGTTTTTTTTACGGGAAAAATTCAAAAATTTCAAAGTCGCTTACAAATAGCTCATCCCGAAATGGCTAAAGACTCAGGAGCTAAGCTTGGCTTTGGTTCTTTGATTCCTATTTATCCTCAAATAGGAACTTTAAACTCTCGAAAAATAAGAGAGGTTATTCGCTCTTCAATTGAGGCACTCCTTGCTGAGACGGTTGATCCTCTTCCTACATGGATCAAGGAAAAGTTAAAACTAATATCGGTCAAAGAGGCGTTAAGGGAAATCCATCTTCCACAAAGTTGGGTTCCAAATTTTGAGCTTAGTGCAAAAGAAAACGTCAGCAAATCAAATCCCTATTTTAGAAGACTTGTTTTTGACGAGTTTTTCTTTTTTTCATTAGGACTCGAGCAAATAAGAAAAAATTTTACACAGAGTTCGCAGAATAAAATTCCCTTTATAAAAGCCGAACATGAATTAGTTTTTCCATTTGCTCTTACGGGAGATCAGAAAAAAGTTTTAGAGGAAATAAAAGCTGATTTTTCAAAAACAATAGCAATGCATCGCCTTGTTCAGGGAGATGTGGGATCTGGAAAAACGATCGTAGCTTTTGCCTCAATGATTTATTGCGTTCAAAGCGGATATCAAGCAGCCATGCTAGCTCCCACTCAGCTGTTGGCTGAGCAGCACTATCAAAATTTTAAGAAATTTTTTCCTCAATTTGAAAATCAAGTTCTTTTACTAAGCGGAGCCTTAAAAGAAAAAGATAAAAAAATAAGTCGGGAAAAAACAAAAAGTGGAGATGCACGATTTGTTTTTGGAACTCAAGCAATTATTTCAAAAGTTCTTGATTTTCAAAATCTAGGATTAGTAGTCATTGATGAGCAGCATCGATTTGGAGTTGAGCAAAGACGTGAACTAACTCAAAAATCCCAAAGTAAAATTTACCCGCATATGCTGGTGATGACCGCAACGCCCATCCCCCGTTCGATGGCCTTGACTCTTTATGGAGATCTTGAGCTTTCAACCATCAAAGAAAAGCCTTCAGGTCGCAAAGCAATTAAAACCTATTTACTGAGAAAAAAATCTCATGAAAAATTAAAAGAGCGTTTGCTAGATCTGCTGGCTGAGGGGCGACAAGTTTATTGTGTTTATCCTTTAGTGGAAGATTCTGAATTTATGGAAGATGTTGAAAACGTTACAAGTGCTTTTCAAGAGTGGAAAACATCTCTTGCTCCTTATTCCGTAGGTCTTTTGCATGGAAAGATGAAAGCTTTAGAAAAAGAAAAAATCATGCAAGCTTTTCGTTTGGGTGAAGTTAAGGTTTTAGTTTCAACCACTGTCATTGAAGTAGGGGTAGATGTTCCTAATGCATCGGTTATGGTCATTGAAAATGCGGAGCGCTTTGGCCTCACTCAGTTGCATCAGTTAAGGGGGCGCGTCGGTCGCGGAAGTGCTGAAAGTATTTGTGCTTTAGTTGTGCCCGAAAATTTAACGGATGAAGCTGAAAGTCGCTTACAAATTATTTTAAATACCGAGGATGGTTTTAAAATTGCTGAGGAAGATTTGCTTTTGCGTGGACCGGGTGATTTTTTGGGTTTGCGGCAAAGTGGAGCAAGTGCTTTTAGGACCGCTCATTTGGTGAGGGATCTTGCTACCCTTGAAGAAGCCAAAGCAATGGCAAAAGAGCTTTTTGCGAATGATCCTGAATTTAAACGTCCTGAGAATCAAGGACTAGCCAAAATTTTGGATCAAATGGCCCCCACATCTATTGAGCGGATACGAAGTGGATAGAAGACCTTAAATTTTATTCTTCCCCCTGCAGAGGCTCTGTTGTAGTATTTATTTTATGAGTATTGCTCATTTAATTCTTTTATTTTTTATCCTTCTTTTAGTTTTCGGACCTTCTCGGTTAGAGGGCTTGGGCTTATCTTTGGGTCGTGCTATTCGCGGTTTTAAAAAAGGACTTGAAGAAGGTTCGGAGGATGAAAGTAAAAATAAAAAAGATAACAAAGGTAAGAAAAAAGACTCTGATGAGGATGAATCAGAATCCGATAAGTCTGAATCTAAAAAGTCCTAATCAAAAATCTGACAGATCATCATTAAAATTTCATTCATATTGCCGATAAAAACTTGTGGGCAATGCCAAGAGAAAAATTATATCTCATGCACCCGAAATGGAAATTGGAGCTCATTCCAATTCTGTGGGGGCTTTTTTTTGGTTTGTTGCCAAAGGCAATCTTTTAAAGGGGCCTTATTCGACTCAAGAGTTAAGAAATTTGATTCAGTCTTCTGAAATTCCTTCAAAATATTTTGCGTGGAGAGATGGATTTAAGGAGTGGAGGCCTATTTACGGAATTCATGAGCTTGCATCCGATTTCGTAAAAGAGCCTGAGCAATTGATTTATCCGCTTTTGCCAACTCCGGGATCTAAAAGTGGAAGTGAGAGCAAGCCCGTTGTGGACAAGGCCCCCATGTATAAAGTGCGTTTTTCGACCTCACGTTTTGCTCAGCTTGATAAAAGAGAGATATTTGGAGCGTTTCTTTTTACGCTTCTTTTTTCTTTGGTGCTTATCTTTTATTCTTTTCATTCTTTTGAGGAGCAATGGCATCGGTTTTGGGGAAAAAAAATAAGCGGATCTTTGCTACAAATGGGTCATCAAAAGGAAGCTCTTCCTCTTGCTTTAATCCAACCTCTGTTAAGTGCACCTGGTTTAAAGCATCAAGAAGAGCACTGGATATCCGTTGAAATTGAAGAGGGGGTTGCTCACAATCCGGCGTATATCCATCAATTGAAGATTCACTCGCCTCTTCCTCTCGCAGATCATATTGAATCATTATCTTGGGATAAAACACATACTTACGCGAGGCAGGTAAGGGTTGAGGGATTGCTAAATTTAAAGGATCCAGGAAAAATTTTTGTAGAGCACTTAGGGCTACCTTATGAATCAATTTTATCTGAAAGACGTGTTTATAAGCTTTCAAAATAAATCTAAGCCTTAATCTCAATATGAATGTGTGTTTTTTCTGGGCTCAATCTTTAATTTGAATTATCTTTCGATGATCGAAAAATTATTTTTAAACCCTTTTGTACTGGCCCCGATGGCAGGGATCACGGATATGCCCTATCGAAGACTCATGAGAAAGATGGGTGCGGGTGGTCTTGTGAGTGAATTTGTATCTGCTCATGCTGTCGTCTCAAAAGCTCCGACACTCAAAAAATATTTAGCCTATCACGAAGACGAAAGGCCTCTTGGAATTCAGCTTTTCGGAGGAGATGAAAAAGTTTTAGCGGAAGCAGCAAAAATTGTTCAGGATGTGGGAGTGGAATTTGTAGATATTAATTTAGGTTGTCCAGTTCCTAAGGTAACCAAAAAAGGTGGTGGCTCCGCTTGGCTTTGCCAGCCTGTTGAGTTGGGAGAAATGTTGAGGCTCGTCAAAAGTTCTCTTTCAATTCCTCTTACGATAAAAATTCGAACAGGATGGGACGACAAGAGTAAAAATGCTCGTGAGGTGATTCGAATTGCAGAGAGCGAGGGCGTAAGTGCCGTTTCGATTCATGGTCGCACACGAATGCAAGGATATGCAGGTCAGGCAGACTGGGATTTTATTTCTGAAATGGCTCAAAACACAAAGATGCCTATTATTGGAAATGGAGATGTTATTTCTGGGCCCCTTGCTGCGGCACGCTTGATTCGTTCAGGATGTGCAGGAGTTATGATTGGCCGTGGTGCTCTTAAGAATCCTTGGATTTTTCAAGAGGCGATGGAGTCGCTTGATAAGCTAAAGAAATTAACACACGATCAGCAAATCTCTGTGGCTGATGGCCTTCTGAAAAAACACTGTTTGCCAGATACAGAAGCGCTTAAAGACGGTCAGGATTATTTTCAGAGAAAAGTAAAAAAACTTCAGCCTGTCCCTACAGAATATGTTTCCGAATGGGTTCATATCCGATCTGATCGAAATGCAAAAACTTTAATTGATTTACATTTGTCCTTACTTCGTGAGGCTTATCCTGAAACGAGAGTGGAATTTGCTTTTCGTAAGTTTTTAGCTTGGTATGCGGCTGGATATCCTGGTGCCAAAGAATTTCGCAAGTTTGTTTTTAATACAGATGATTTTTCTGCTGTCCTTGAAAAAACATTTGAGTTTTTTGAAAGTGTCAAAAAATTAGGTTTAAAAGCTGAAGAACAAAGAGAGAACGATCCGCTTTTTGCAAGCGGACACGGATAAATAAAAAACAAAACATTGTCGCTCACATAAAGATTTTGTTAAGAAATCCGAAAATTAAGATGTGACTCCAAAAGGATTTGTATCAACGCCTAAAGTTGTTGATAAAAAAAGAATCTATTTTTTTCTTTGTGTGGGGGTTTCGTTCGTTTTTTTATTTTTACTTTGGATTTTTATAATCACTAAACCCGTACAAAGCTCACTTGAAAAATCTCTTAGCGGACATTTTGAGTTTTCCTCTACAAAACTTGAAAAAAAGGAATTCGATTTTAGGGATTTTTCGTGGCACGTCGAGACTATTTCTGAACTAAAAAATATTCCAAAAAGTTTTTTATCTTTCAAAACAATGAGGATCAAAGCCCGAAAAAATATTTTGGGATACATCAGTATTGAAAAAGCAATTCTTCAAGTTGATTCTAAAAATCATTTTCTCAGGGGAGGAGTAGAGTTTAATAAAAATCTTTGGGGATGGAATTTTGATCTTACAAATCTTGAGATAAAGATTGGTTCTTTTCAAAAAATAATAGGCGTGCCTTCTTTTTTGAGTCTCAATTACATTACGAAAGATAATTTAGAAGGAATTTTACGATATAATAATCTAAGTTTAGATATTCGTTTTTTAAAAAAATCAAAAGATATTCTTATTGTTGAATTTCCACAACAGCTTATGAAAGTATCAAAACAGAAAATTCCTTTTGGAATTTTTTCTGATCTTGAAACAACAGGAGTCTGGAGTTTTGCATCTCGTTTAGAGTTAAATGGAGAAAACATTAAAGACAACTCTGTTCTTAGCGGAACACAAATACTCTTAAACATGTCCAGTCTTCAAAGCGATTTTCTTCAAAGTCCACGGGGAATTGGAGTTCTTGATGTCAATATACAAAGTCGAGAGAATGGTCTTCAGGGAAAGTTGAAAGCAGATCTTACAAAAGCAGTTTTTGAAATGAATGATCATCGTTTTTTTAAAAACGAAGGGCTAGAGTTGATGATTGATTGTGATCTGAAGGATGATTTTGTGTCGGGAAACACTCGGTTGGGTGAAGCTCGTATCGATTTTGATTTTAATACCAAAGGCCAGTTTAAGGCCCAGCTTGTTTCTTTACCCTTGGAGCTTTTGCCCAAGATCAGGAGCTTTCCTATGTCTCAGGGGGGTAGGTTAAATGGAAAGCTTGAGGCTTTTTTTGTTAAAAACACCCTGGGTTCTTGGGATTTAGATCGCTGGAAAGTACAGTCAAGAAAAGCAAATATTTCATGGGATGGCTCTTACGAATTTTTGCCAGGATTCAAAGTTAAGGGAGTGAGTTCCTATAAAGGTTCCGTTGATCTTGGTTTAGATTCCATTAAAAATTCACATATAAATTTAATGGGTGAATGGAACCTTTCACAAGCCCAGGTTCAATTTCAAGATTACTTTTACAAAAAAAAGGGAGAGCCTTTTTTACTCAAAGCAAGTTACGAGAAAAAAAATAGTAAAATTCTTAATTTTGAAGGAAGTGCGGAGGGAAAGAAGAATTTTGTTAAATTCACTATGCCTCAAGAAAATTATTTGAAGCTTCAATTTCCTCAGGTTTTTACCTCTCCCAAGGGGTCTTTGACGGGGACTGTTTTATTTAAACTTTGTGAAGAAAGTCGCACGCAAGATTGTTTTTCGGAAGTTCATTCCTATGATTTACGAGTGAATGATTGGGATTATGTTTTTCTTAATCAAGAAAGAGGCTACAAATTTTCGGGAGATGTTAAAAAAACCCCCAAAGAAATTGTTTATAAAAATTTAAGAGTTCAATTGAGCGATCATTCTTCACTAAAAGTAGATGCTGTGTTTAATGAAAATCAAAAAACGAAAGATGTGGTTCATCTCGATGCCTTTTTGGACTTGAATACCTTTCGGGATGCAAATTTTGGGGAGCTTTTTAAGATTTTAAAAAATAAAAAAACAGATATTTTTTTAAAACTATCTTTTGCTGATAAAGAAAAAAAATTAAATTTTTCAACGGACGCTCAGTTTTCAGAAAAAAAACTAAAATTATCAAACTGGATTTTAAACGATGAAAAACTACAGTTTGAAGGACAAGGCGAAGTTTATTTAGAGAATTATATTTTAAGAAACGAACCTGTTTCATTTACGGCAAGTGCTGAGGGAAAAGGAGTGTTGGAAGGATTTGACTTTCTTTCGACAAAAGCACCTTTTGAGGGAAAAGTTTTCTTGGCCTCTAGCGGATATTCTATAAGTGAGTGGCTACAAAAAATAGAGGCGAGATTTCATGGAAAAGTTAGTTTTGAGAATTTTGCTATCAATCGATTGTTAGGAGAAGTTTTTAGTTCTTATGCTTCTGAAGTGAAAAATTCTTTTGCTCAAAGTTTGCAAAGTTGTGTTCCTCATAAGATACGGGGAAAGATCGATCTAAGTTACGCTCAAGGGAAGTGGGAGCTTTCTCAAAGTCTATTTAAAGATCAAGATAATGGGTCTCTGTTAAAATTGAGTGGTCCACTTCAAGATTTTAAGATGATCGGCTTACAGGCTCATTATCTTCCAAGTAGCCAATGTAGCCCCATTCTCTCATCGTGCTTAGGAGAGCTTTTGCCAAAAGGTGGTGTAGCTTTAGACTTGATAGGTTCTTTAAAAGATCCTGAGACAGATTTTGATTTTAAATCTATGACAGAGATATTGGATAAGTGTGCGAAGAAAGATGAAGCTCGAAAACTTGCCCTCAGACCTAAGGTTAAAGCCGAAGATCAAGCTCGGCGATTACGATCGCTTAAAAACTTTTACCAATCTCGTTGAAAATCTTCTCGTTTGGTATGAGCAGTCCCAAAGAAAATTGCCTTGGAGAAAAAAAAATCCTCATCCATATGAAATTTGGATTTCAGAGGTGATGTCTCAACAAAGTACTTTAAAGATGATGCTCCCTTACTACGAAAAGTGGATGATGCGTTTTCCTACGCTGAGTTCTCTTGCGTCCGCAAAAGAGGAGGAAGTTCTTCGTC
Source organism: uncultured Bacteriovoracaceae bacterium (assembly GCA_964407615.1). GTDB lineage: Bacteria > Bdellovibrionota > UBA2428 > UBA2428 > UBA2428 > CANIGN01. The sequence goes on from CAYOWH010000017.1 coordinate 8,031, forward strand.
TTTGGCAAGGTCTTGGTTATTATTCTCGCGCGAGAAATCTTCTTAAGGCCGCCCAGTATTTGATAAAATGCGAGAGCTTTCCCTCAACAGTAGAAGAGCTCCAGCGCGTGAAGGGTATTGGTCCATATACGGCGGCAGCTATTGCTTCCATGGCTTTCGAAAGAGCTGTTATTCCTGTAGATGGCAATGTCATTCGAGTTTTGTCTCGAGTTTTTATGATTCCCAATGCCTTAAATGATCGAGGTGATTTGAAGGCGCTTTATGAGATTGTTTCGCGTCTTGCTCCACTTGTCCCTTTAGGAAAAAGGGGGGCCATGGCCCAGGCTCTTATGGATTTGGGGGCTACAATTTGTCGTCCTGGCGCATTAGCACAATGTGAGGCTTGTCCGCTTAAGGGTCTATGTAGGGCTTTTGGCTCTGAACAGACTTCTCGGGGCTTAAAATCTGAGCAAGCTAAGGCAAGGGTTGCCGTTATCCCTCTCAAAAAATCGCGTCCCAAGATTCATAAGATTTCACGATTGCTTTTGCTCTATCGTGACTCAAAGGCAGCCCCTCTTCTGAGGAAAAGGCCTAGGCACCTTTCTTTGGGCGGTCAGTGGGAATTCCCATTTTTAGATTTAGAGAGTTGTGATGACTGGGTTCGGGATCATTTGGGGCTTCACTTTGAAGTTTCGAAAGGCTTTCGACATGTCATCATGAATTCTTCGTATACGGTGTGGCTTCTTGAGGCGGGGACGATGAAAAAGGCTGATAAGGAGCATGTTTTTTATTCCAAGGCGTTTTCAGGGTCCCATACGCTTACCACAATGACTCAAAAGGCACTCTTTGTTCTTGAAAAGAGGCTTTAATAGGGGCATAAATAAAACCTTCTATGGCACGTGTTTGTAAAATTACTGGTAAAAAACCTCTTGTTGGTCACAACGTTTCTCACTCAAACCGCAAAACAAAGATGCGCCAGCAGCCCAATCTACGCACTAAAAGAATCTTTGATGAAGCTAAAGGTGTGTGGGTAACTTTAAGAGTTTCTGCTTCTGGTTTGCGTAATATTACAAAGCTTGGTCTTCGTAAGGCTCTTGCTCAAGCTTCAAAATAATTTGGACGAAAGGCAGCTTTCAAAGGCTGCTTATCCGTTAAAAAAGCTACAAACTCCGTCTATACAACGCTGAATTAATCCTTTTTCTGTATGTTTTTTTAGAAGAGCTCTTTTAACGTCACGTATTTCTTCTGCTGTCCCCATTCTAAGTTTATCTTCTTGAAATAAAAAAGTGGATTTCTTTTTGAGATATTTGAGAACTTCTTGCCCATTCTTAGACCCAGGATCTTCAGCAATAGATTTAAAATCGTTTTCAATGGATTCAAGTAGGTAAGCATACTTTTCAATTTTGTTGAGATTCTTTTCAGCTTTTTGCGCAACTTCTAATTCTTTTTTACTTTCTTCAAATACTTTACGAGCTTCATTTAATTTTTGATGAACCTCGGTTTGCTCAATGTTGATGTCGGGTGCCTTTTTGACCGCATCCTTATATTTTAGATTGGCCAAGTTATAATTTGTTTCTGCTTTTTTAAAAGTTTCTTCTTTTTTTGCAAGACGATCATGTTTGATTTTTAAATCTGCAATATTTTCTAAAGTCATATCTTTTTTTGTAAGTTGAGTTTCTTTTAAAAGATCTGCGCTAATAGGAGTTTCTTTGTTGATTTGATCAAAAAGTTTTTGGGAACTCTCTCTTATTTTTTTGAGGTATTGGAGCTCTTCGCGCAAGAGTTCTATTTTTTTAGTTAAGTCACTATTTTGTGCAACAGGAGTATTGTTGAGTTCTTTTCTAGCTTCTTCAAGATTGTTTTCGATTTCTTTAATTTTCCCATCAAGAGTACTTGGGATTTCTTTGCAGGCGACAGAGGTACTTGTTTTTTTAATTAATTCTTGAGCAGCTTCTTGGAGGGTTTTTGTAAGTTCTGGGAATTTTTCATGGAGAGTATCGAGAAGATCTTCAGGGGATGATTTTTGAGATCGACCAATATTTTTTTTGAAATAATAGTCTACAATTTCTTTTTCATTAAGTTTTGAAAAAACTTTTGAAAAATAACCAGCAAGTTTTTCGTTTTTGAGTATTTCTTTGAGGTCTGAAGTAGGGAGGGGCTTTTCTTTTTTTGGAGCAAGAATATCTATGTGTTGAGATTCAAAAAATTTCCCCACACTTGATTTAAGAGCGTCTCTAATTTTTGAGCTCATGGCTTCAGCGCTTAGAGCTTTTTCAGAAGTTGTACATGGAGAGAGAGCAGAAAGTTTTTTGAGGGCTTCGTTTTGTATGGGGTGAGAAAGTGAAATTTGATTGGTCTCCCATGCGTTTGAAGAAGTGGTTTTTTGTGTGTTGTGCCCGCTGGTGCTCTCTGCGTTCAATCCTGAATAAATTGTGAGGATACCTAAGCAAATATAAACTTTGGAGAAGAAAATTGAGATCAAAAATCGTGATTTAACTTTCATAAACCTATTTCGGATTTGTAAATTTTTGGAATGAGCAAAAAAGTAAAATTAACATGAATTTCATAAATATGTTGAAATCTTGACGAACTTAATCGACGAGCTTCTTAGCCGATAAGAATTCGTGACAACAAAAAAAGACGACGTTCTTTGGGAACAGGTTTTTGAAGTTTTAGGAAGCGACGATCGTCTTAAAAGATTTTTAAGACTCCCTCGTCATGAGATTGTAGGACTCATGAAAGCTCATGGAGAAGATCTTCCTACAAAACTTTTTGTCATTTTTCGTTTAATAGAAAAAGGTTATCGAATGGAAGCAAATCGTTTAATGCTTCACTGGGGCGATTACAAAGCTTTTGCGATGATTTTGTACATGGTTCGATCCATTCGTGTTTGGAAATTAGAGGCTCTTTTGTTTGAAGGGAAAAAATATCTAGAGGTATAAGCAACATGGAAAAAACGGGCAGTATATTTGAAGATTCGCTAGCTGAGTTTTTGCGACCTGTGAAAACTCTTTTGGATGATCCCAGTATCACGGAAGTTATGATTAACGGAGCAAGCGATATTTTTTACGAGGTAAAAGGTAAAATTAAAAAAAGCGACTGTACTTTTGAAAACGAAGCAGCTCTTCTTGCTGCAGCCAGAAACATTTCACAATTTGTCGGAAAGAGAGTTTCAGAGTTGGAGCCAATTGTAGATGCGCGCCTCCCAGATGGAAGCCGTATTTGTATTGTCATTCCCCCTTGCGCTAAAAATGGAACAACCATTGCGATCCGAAAATTTTCAAAAGAAAAACTTGGGCTTAAAGATTTGATCGATTTTGGTGCAATGAGTTCCGATATGGCTCGCTTTCTAGATGTTGCGACAGTTTTGAAAAGAAACATGCTCGTAAGTGGGGGAACGGGTTCTGGTAAGACAACACTGCTTAACGTTTTGGGTTCACGTATTCCGGGAAACGAAAGAACGCTCATTATTGAAGATACCGCAGAATTACAAATCAAAAGTCAGCACGTTGTTCGCTTTGAAACAAAACACAAAGATTTTGAAGGTAAAGGAGAAGTGACGATTCGAGATTTGATGAAAGCGGCGTTGAGACTTCGTCCTGATCGAATCATCGTGGGTGAGGTGCGTGGATCAGAAGCACTTGATTTGATTCAAGCCATGAACACGGGTCACGATGGGTCTATGGGAACCGTGCATGCAAATAACTGCTTTCAGGCGATGAACCGCTTGGAGACTCTTTGTATGTTGGGTGATTTAGGGGTTCCCGCTCAAGTTATTAGAAACCAAGTTGCTGAGGCTGTTCAGATGGTTGTTCAGGCCAATCGATTGCGTGATGGAAGCCGAAAAATTACGTCGATTACTGAAATCTTGGGTCATGATGGCGATAAATACATCACTCGAGAGATTTTCCGTTTTAAGCAAACTGGCTTTAGTGCAGAGGGAAAGATTATTGGTCATCATGAAGCGACAGGTGAAGAGCCAGGCTTTAAAGAGATGATTCAAAGTTCGGGGATCAATTTTTCATTCAATATTTTTCATAAAAAAGCAGCTTAAAAAACTCCGTAAATCCACCTATTTTTCATTGAAAATGAGTCTTTTTTTCTTGCTCCAACAAAGAGGTGTTGTTACGAGGGATCAATGTCCAAAATTAGCCACGTTTATGCCCGTGAAATTTTAGATTCAAGAGGTTTTCCAACATTAGAAGCCGAGGTTCATTTGGATACAGGAGTGGTCGGTAGAGCCGCTGTTCCCTCGGGTGCTTCTACAGGCTCGCACGAAGCTTTGGAGCTTCGAGATGGAGACAAGGCTCGGTATCATGGCAAAGGTGTTTTGAAGGCACGAGATCATGTGCATTCAACATTGGGGCCTGCTCTTGTGGGCCGTAATCCACAGGATTTAAAAGGGAATGATTCTCTCATGTGTGAGCTTGATGGAACTCCCAATAAAACACACCTAGGTGCGAATGCGATTTTGGCTCTTTCTCTAGCGACTGCTCATGCGGCTGCTCACGATTTAAAAATTACTTTAGCGGAGTGGATTGTGGCAAAGTCGAAGGAACTTGGGTTTAACTTTCGTCCGCGTATGCCAGTGCCTTTGATGAACGTCATTAACGGTGGAGCTCATGCAGATAATGGAATTCCTGTTCAGGAGTTTATGATTGTTCCTCATGGGTTTAGCTCTTTTGCAGAAGCCTTGAGGGCGGGTTCTGAGATTTTTTCATCTCTCAAAAAACATCTATCCGCTAAGGGCCTTTCCACAGCGGTGGGCGATGAAGGTGGCTTCGCTCCTAAAATGGGAACCACTCAAGAAGTGCTAGAGACTTTGCTCAAAGCAATTGAAACCTCTGGATATAAAGCGGGTTCTCAAGTGTCTCTTGCTCTGGATGTGGCTTCTACGGAATTCTTCAAAAATGGAACCTATGCCTTTCGTGATATAGGAAGTGCCGCAAGTTCTGAGCAAATGATTGCTTATTATGATGATCTTTCTAAGAAATTCCCTGTTGTGAGTATTGAAGATGGTTTGGCAGAAGACGACTGGGATGGCTGGCGTGAAATGAATGCAAAGATTGGCTCTCGAGTACAAACGGTGGGCGATGACCTGTATGTCACTCAAGAAAAGCGACTGGCCAAAGGAATCGAGATGCGTGCCTCTAATGCTATTTTAATCAAGCTCAATCAAGTGGGCTCGCTCTTGGAAACTCTCGAAACAATACATTTAGGCTATAAGAATGGAATTAAATCTGTTATTTCTCATCGTTCCGGTGAAACGGAAGATGTGACTCTCGCTCACTTAGCAGTGGGTAGTGGAGCAGGTCAGGTAAAGACCGGATCGCTTTGTCGCTCTGATCGAGTGGCAAAGTACAATGAACTTCTCAGACTTGAAAGTTCATTTATAAACAAAGCTAATTATGCCTTCGAAGGTTGGAAGGCTTAATAGGGAAACAGGTAAAGGAAGGAATTTAAAAAATGAAAAAATTTTTATTAGTTGCTCTTTTAGGAGCCTTGGGACTTTCTCAGCTATCAAAAGCTGAAGAAGCTTCTAGTAACAATACAATAGATTACACTCTCGATAACGCGTACAAGCTTGATGGCAATGATGTTTACAGCCAGCACGATATTAACTACACACATAAATTTAGTGATGCCTTAAAGGTTGCTTTTCAAGGCAATTTTTATGAGCACTATCGAAAAAAAGATGACGACAGCGGAAATGTTACTAAGGGAACATACGAAGATAATTTTTGGCGTGTAAAATTTATTGGATCTCCTTTTGTAAATATTGCGGGTTTTAAAACTAGCTGGGAAGTAAGATACATTCTTCCTGTTGATGAAAAATCTCAAAAAGCTGGAGTTTATGGCTCTTTGAATCCTCGTTTAATAATGGCGCGTGAGTTTAATAGTCATTATAATCTGACGATGATTGCAAGGTTGGGGTTACCTCTTAACCGCAAGAGTTATCAAGTCAATTCACCTTCAACAAATAGCCCTAATAATATACTACTAGCAGGGTTTACAATAGTTCCTGAATGGAAGATTTTGCCTAATTTGGTTTTAACAAATGAATCTAATTTAGATTTAGTTGTTTTAGGAAAGGCTCCTTATAACAAAAAAGGGGTGGCTTCAGAACCAATTAATAAAACATCATACAAATACAACTTTTCTAACGAATTGGCCCTCGTTTATACTTTCAAAAACTTCTATGACTTGGGTGTGGGTGGTTTTTGGCAAGTTGATTACGATTTTGGAAATGGTCTCTTAAGAAATTCTGCGGAAAGCTTTTCGAAAGGAAAGAAGCACGCTGTTGGTCTTCGTTTAGCAAAAACGTTTAATCTTTAATGATTAAAAACTAATTAAATAGTTTTTGTACATTTGGGGCTTGGATGACTAAAATCATCCAAGCCCCTTTTTTTTGACGGGTCTCTAGTGCGGGGCCTTAATTACCGATAAAAGATTATTCATGACAGCTGTTGGTTTTAACCCACCGAAAATGACTCCTGGAGTTCGGTTTTTAATTATTTCAATGCTTGTCGTGCTTGTTGTTCAAACTTCCTTTGAGCGTTTTGCAGATTTTCCTGTGGCAAGCTTATTTGGGTTTGCTCCTGAGAGTTTTATCTCCGGAAGTATTTGGCAGTTATTTACTTATCAATTTCTACACGGAAGTTTAATGCATGCCCTTTTTAATGGATTTTTTGTTTACATGCTAGGGACTGAATTTGAGCGAAGATGGGGCACCAAAAAATTCTTACAATATTATTTTATCTGCGGATTTGGAGGAGCTATTTTACAGTTCATCGTCTGGCTTGCTTCGCTTTATCTTTTTCCAAATCTTGCAAATTTTTTAGGTCAGATTCCAATCGTGGGCGCAAGTGGGGCTGTTTATGGCTTACTTGTAGCTTTCGGGATGATTTTTGGTGAAAATTACGTCTTGGTGTTTTTTGTTCTTCCCATGAAGGCCAAGCATTTTGTTTGGATTATTGCGTTTATCGCTCTTTTCTCAGCAGTTTTTTATACCAACACAAAAGAGGGCGGTGGGGTTGCCCACTTAGTTCATTTGGGTGGCCTTGCAACGGGTGCCTTGTATTTGTGGTGGAAGGGACCCAATCTTAATGGCGGAGGAAGAGGCGGAAAAAAACGTATGAGCCAAGAAGAGGTCCGTCGACGCTTAAGCCTTGTTGTGAACAACGAAAAAGAAGATAAGGTAGGCGACAAAGGTATGCCTATTACTTGGAACTAAATAATTTTCTTTTCAAATTATAGAGAAATTGTTTCGGCCCTGTGAATTTTTATAAGAGCATCAAAAACTTTTTTTTCTTTTTGTCCAAGTTTTATAAATTCAAGTCCGGCTTGGAGTTTATTGCGCCAGATCTTTTTTACTTTTGTAAAAAGGGGAGGGGTTTCGGGTAAAATAAAAATACAAAGATCAAAGCTGTGAGGAAGTTCTTTGTCGTTTGTAATGTTTATACGAAGACCAGAGAGCGAAAGGTCCACAATCATACAATCTATTTTTTTATCGTTGATAGAATATTCTGCCGGAAAGTGAATAAGTGCACGAGGATTTTTTCGATCTTTGACGCTCATGCTTGATTCCCTGTTTTCTTTTGAGAATTAAGAATCATTCCATTTTGTAAGAGAAGCCTTTCAAGGTGAGGAGAGCTCGATTTTTCCCAGCGCTCGAATAGCTTTAGGAGTCCGTCATTATCAGTCAGAAGAGTTTTATCGTAAAGTTCAGCAAAAACATCTGTTACTTTTTTAAAACTATCAGCTAGAGAGAAAAAAATGTTCAGTGCCTTCTCCGCGCTAAGGTTTTCTTGAATTTCACCGGCTCGATAGTAAGCTTGGCCTCCAAGAGCTTGATAGTAGTCCATATCAAGGAGACTTTTTTTGATGCGTTCATTAAAAAACCCTGAAGTAAAAAGAGAATAATCTCCTAAAATTTGAAGAGCGTAATATTGTTGTTTTAGAGGAAGCGATTGTATTTCGAGCCAAAATTGTGTGGGGGTTCTTTCTTTAGACTCACCTACAATTTCTTCGCCAGGTAATTTTAAAGCAAGCTGAGGAGTGTTTAAAAATTTTACAAGTAAAGTACTTAAATAATTCTTAATTTCAGGCTCTAACAAAAGGCCTTGGTTAAGAGATATCCTTTCAATCTCAAGCCGAAAATAATCCCCTGCAGCCGGGACAATTGCTAAACGACTCAAATAATCCTCCATTTATTTATTCGGAAGAATTAAGCTTTGTATTGTTAAGAAAGTGTTAAGAAATTCAATTATTTGACCATCTCTCTAATTAATTATGCTATGCGTAAATAGTTGATATAATAAAGTTATGGGCACGTTTAATGTGCGATTAAAACTTAGTGTTTTTTATAAAACTTCAAGAAAGTTTTTTGCGTTTTTATTTCTAGTCTTTACTTTTAAAATTCTCGTTGCAGAAGAGTATGAAGCCACAGGAGCCGGTGAAACCGTAGACTCTGAATTTTTTGGTGGCTTAAGCAAAGAAGAATTAGAAAAACTAAAAAAAATGAAGGGTGCTTATTCGAAGTCAGTTCAAGAAAATTTTCAAAAATTTATTGATGGGGGTAAGCAAACTTCTGATGGTGGAGGTGGGCGCTACTCAAGTTTTGGAGAAAACCATCTAGGAGTGAATGGAATTTCTGAGCACTCGTTGAATGGCGCAGAAAAAATAAACATCAAATCTGCCTTGGGAAGCGACAATTTAAGTCCATCAGATATTCTCAAAAAGAATAAAGAGATTATGGATAGCTACTGTGTAAAAATTGAAACTGGCAAAGATGCTGGAAAGTGTCGAAACAAGTTTACTGGTAAGGTTCAAGAAATTAACTACAGTATTTCTGCAGCTATTTATGATGCAGGCCCAGCACACGGAAGTGAGGCTGATGACAAGCACAGAGTTTATGGTGTGATTGAGTCTGTAAGAGATGACAATAAAAAATTTGGAACAGAATACGGAAAGAGAATTGTTCAAGACGCAAAACAGCCAGGAGTGAATACCAATCTTGAAATGCTCGAAATTGCACGCTTACAGCTTGAACAGCAGAAATATGTTCATACTGCCGCTATGTCTTTTGCGTTGAAAGCTGCTCGTTTATCTGGGCATCCAAAGGCTGCAAATGAATTTAAGCAATTAGCTCTCAATCTTTATGCTAAAAATAAGGGAAATATCAAAGAGGCTGAAAAACAAATCAAAAAAGAACTTGCTCAAAGAATAGCACAAGATAAAGCATTAGGTTTTAGTGGGTTTTGTTCAGATGGATCGATTAAAAATACAGGAGAGCCTTGCCCGGCAACTCCCCCAAACACAAATTCTAGCGAAATGAGTATGAGCGATTTGGCAAAGGCGGTTCTTAAAAAAAGAGGTGTTGCTAATCCTGCTCCAGAAAAGCTTGCTGTTTTAGAAGATGTCCTCACTAGAACATTTAAAATCTATAAAAATCCCAAGCCGCCAGCTCCTTTAAAGGCAACCTTAGAAGAGGCCTATGACAAATTAAGAGTAAGTAGTTTTTCTGGTGTTTTAGATGATGATGATATGAAGAGTTTGTATTCTTCTTTAAAAATTGACGACGATAAAAAGAAACAAATAAACGAATATGTTTCTAATTTAGAAAAAAATAAATGTTTAGATTTTGAGAAGTTTTGTTATTCAAGTTCTGTTAATGATGCAAAAGATAGTAAAGGAAACGTATCTTATGCTGGACTTGTTCTCGACAAAGACAAACGCCCGGTAGAGTTTCAAGTTATTAATGGTGACCCTGGAAATTACTTTCACGACACTCGTGAGTTGACTTATTCCAATTTTGCTTATGCTGCGAACAGACCCTTAAGTGAGGCTGAAGGTCATGTAACGAATGCTGACTTCAGTAGTGAGACGGATGCTAAATTAACGAGGGGATATAATAGAAACAAAGACGACTTGAAGCCTTATGAGGAGTTTCAAAAAAACTACAAAGAGGCGATGGCGGCTGCAAAAGATATTCATGAAAATTATGATGATGAAGTCATTAAAGCTTATATAAAAGCTGGTGCTACAAAAGCGGATATTGATTCCTTAAAAGCAAATTATAAGACAGATAAATTTGACCCAAATAAACGGACATTTTTTGAACTTTTTGGGGGTATGCAAAAAGGTCGAGATGCCGTTCTCTCTTCTTGGAGAACAAATCCAAATGGTGTTGTAGATCCGAATCAAAAAAAACCAACACCGTTGCTCAAAGCTCGAACTCCTTCTTCTAAGTCTCAGTTAAATACACAAAATGCTCGACAAGTACCTTAAGAAAAAACTTTTGTTTTTTTGAGAGGTATTAAACAACAAAGTCCAGGTATTGCTGCCAATCCACACAAAATAAAAAAAGGAAAAAAACCAGAAAGCTTAGTTCCGTCACCAAGAGTTTCAACAATTTTACCTGAGTATCCTGAAAAAAAGTTTCTTCCTACTGTTGCAAGGCTCGAAAGAAGAGCAAATTGAGTTGCCGTAAATTTCTGATTGGTAAGAAGCGCTAAAAAAGCCATCAGTGCTGCCGTTCCCATCCCAGCAGTAAAATCTTCGATGCTCATAACAACTGCAAGAGGAAGAAGTTTGGCTCCAAAAAATATAAGAAATGAAAAGCAAATTGTGGATAAAGCTTGCAAAATTCCGCAAACCCAAAGAGAGCGATATAGTCCTAACATATAAATCATTGATCCTCCTACGGCTAAGCCTGCAAGAGAGGAGTAAAGGCCTACAGCTTTTCGGGTAATGGCAAGCGTATCGAGTTGAAAGCCAAGATCTACATAAAAAGGGCTAAGCATTTTTCCTGCCATGGCATCCCCAAATTTATATAAAATAATGAAGGCAAGAATGAGCAATGAATGAGGTCGAACAAAAAAATCTTTAAGAGGCGCGATCATACTTTCTTTGAGGTTTTTCGGTGTCCCTGATTTGGATGTGGGTTCTTGAGCCCAAAAGGTTGTGAGAATTCCAATACCCATGAGAGCCGACATAAGTTGAAAAGATTGGCCAAAGGTAAAGTTGAAAGTGTGAGGACTGACAATCCATACGCCAAATCCTGAAGCAACCAAAACACCCAAGCGGTATCCGTAGTTTGCAAGTGCAGAACCAATTCCTTGTTCATTGTCATTTAAAATTTCTCTACGATAGGCATCAATAGATATGTCTTGAGAGGCACTGAAAAATCCTGCAAGAATTCCGCAAGCGGCAATAGCAAAAAGACCATTATTTGGGTTTTGAAGACCTAAAAAAAAGAGCGAAAGACAAAGCCCTAATTGAGAGAAAAGCATCCAGGATCTTCTGCGACCAAGTTTTGTGAGGGAATAACGATCCATAAAAAAAGACCATAAAAATTTAAGCGAATAAGGAATTGTCACCCAACCCATAAACCCAATTGTTTTAAGAGAGATGTTTTCGGTTCTTAGCCACAGTGAAAGATTATCTGCTATCAGCATGTAAGGTAAGCCAGATGAAAAGCCCATCAAAAATACAATCAACATTCGTTTGTGGCTAAGCGCTTGGATAAGTTGTTTAAAACTATGATTTGAATTTTTTTTTGAATCAGAGGGCATAAAAACAGTCTATCAGTGTGAATTTTTTTGCAAAGTCATAGATCCTAGAGTTTTAAGTATAATGTGAAGAATTTAGAGAAACAAAGGGCATATATAGGAACCCGTTATCGATATAGAGGTTGGGGAAGTGAGAGAGAAAAAAAGTTCTTTAAAAAAAATTTTAATTTTAAAAGACCCTATAATTTAGAAGAAATTCTTGATCACTATTCTTTTTACTGGGAAAAAAGTAAAGATTTTCACAAAATGAATGAGGCTCTTTGGGCCGCTTCAAAAATTATTAAGCTTTGTTCAAATAGGCGGACACATCTCCATGCCCTTCGTGTTTTTTCAAGATGGATTTATCTTGTAGATAATTGGGCGCATTCAGATAGTTTGTCATCTTTATTAGCGGAGTTATTAGATAAAGCTCTCCAGGCAAAAGATAAAGTTTTGATCACAAAACATCTCCGATTAAGGCGTATGTGGAATCAAAGTCCTCATTTTTGGCTACGTAGACAGTCGATTGTAAGCCTTTTGAATTATTCTCGACTTCGTAAAGAAACACTTTCTTTTGATGAGATCATTCGCTTTGTTGATCCTCTTTGTATGGATCCAGCTTTTTATGTTCAAAAAGCTATTGGATGGACTTTGAGGGAAACTTATAATCTATATCCACAAAAAACCTACGCTTATTTGATACGTAATCTTAGTAAAATTAGTAGCCAGGCTTTTAGTTCGTCGACAGAGAAACTCAAAAAAAATGATAAACAAAAACTACTTATTTTAAGAAAAACTAAGAGAAGGGCTATTTAGGGGGTTCTTCTCCCTTTGAGGCATCTTCCCCCAAATGAATTATTTTTTCGAGAATCTTTTTTTGTGGATGAAGGAGAACTTTTCCCTGCACAACATCTCTTAAGTTTTTTGAAAAACTTGGATTTTTTGTTAAGTGATAAAGACAAACAGCATAATCTTCTGGTCGATCGAGTTTTTGTTTGTTTTCTTTTTGATTAAAAAACAAAACTTTTTCAATGACTTTATCCGCTAAGGCTTCGGTTTTTTTGCGATCTTTTGAAAGGTCCTCACCCACTTTTCCTTCAAGAGCATCAATTTCTCGGACAAATTCATCAACTTGATCTGCAATTGTATTACCTGCAGGAGTTCTTTCAGATAATTTTGTTTCAGCTGTATCAGATACTTTACTGGATACTTCTTTGGAAAAGCCATTCGATGTGAACAAAATTGTAAAACAAAAAGAAATGACGATTATATTTATTTTTTTCATGAACGTTCTCCATTTTTATCATCGTTTAGTTTGTAAATGGCTTTAATTTTGTTGGTTGACCGGCCACCGTAGCGGTAACTTTGGCCACCACCCCTAGCGCTCTGACCAAATACAGGAGCCATATAGTCACTATATTCTTCCCATTGTTTTTTATCTTCGTTATAAAAAACTGTTCCAATGTGGCCAGGATTCCCAGGGTTATCGTAAACCACAACGTAAACACCTTGTTTGTCTTTGTTGAGCTCGTTGAGCATGAGCTTATTGGCTGCCTCTGTTCTAACTGTTGGTCCACTGCCTTTAGAAAACATCACTTGCTCTGTAAAATATGGTGATCCGTCCGTTTTTTTAAGGTTTGGAATAAAATCTCTCGTAGCATCTTTTGCGTATCCTGGAGGTCTTACATGCCACTTGTCTGTTAGTCCCGCACTTGCAAGTGCAATGTGTGTGTATCGATAGCAGAGGCTTCTTGATCTTGCATTCTCGTATCCATTATGAGGATCGAGAATATCGGGATCAATTTCATCGCCTTCTTTAGATGCAAATAGATTTGAAATTTTATCTCTTAATCTCCCAAAAACTCCTCGAGAGGTATTGTTTACGCTAAGACCATTGCGTGCTTTGAGAGATTCTTCTTTGCTAAGTTTGACTGTTTCTCGTGCGGCTCTGATAATTTTTGCTTTCAAAGAAGAATCACGAGGTGGTTTTTGAGAGTATTTGCCACTTGGATTTGCCTTCTCATTTTTTATTGCAAAAGGATTGAGACTTTCTTCTTTCTTACAGCGAATATTAAGATTGTTGTCTTTGAGTGTTTGCTTGAGTAAGGCAATATTTTTAGAAAGTGTTGAATCTTTATTTTCAATTTCTTCTTTTAATTTACTGTAAATTTTCTCGCTACTATCAAGATCCGGATGATTCTGGCTAAAATTAAAAAAATACTCGCTTAATTCTTTAAGGTGTTTATAAGTAATTTTAATACAAGTTTGTGAAGAAGAGGATTTTTCAATTTTTTGAGATAATTGGCACCATGTTTCGACGTTGTGACTAAGACGACTCAAGAGACCGACACTTTTAGAATCTCCTAAAATAATATTCCCTTCATTTTTTAGTCTTAAAGAAGCTAAGCGAGCTCCATTAAAAAATAAAGTATCGTCAAATTGAGCACAGCCTAAAGTTTGTACAGATCGGTGAATGTACTGGTCAACGACACTCTCTTGAAGAGCTGAAAACTTATCTTTATTTTTTTGGGACTTTCCCTTTAATCCGAACTTCTCTGCCTCTTCTAGACCTTTAGCATACTCTAAAAAAGTTGTGTCCATTGAAAAAGGAGTAGAGGTTCTGTCGCTTTGAGATGAGCCATGAGCAGCTGGTTTTCTATCAACGTAATCGGTTGTTTTTGTGATGGTGATAAGAGGAACTTCTGAGTTGTCTTGGCTTTTGGCTATGTTTCCAGTGGTGGAGTTTGAAAGTGTTTTGATAACAGCTGTTTCGTGCTCTTCTTTTTGTTTATAACTTATTTTACAATCAGGTTTTGCAGATGAAAGTCTCTCTTGGTTATGGGGAGTCACAAATCCTGAACATTGATCAGGTTGAATAATTGATACAGATGTTTTTACTCCAGCAGGATCATAAAAGTTATCTAAGAGGAAAAGAGAATGAACTTTGCCTTTAAGATTCGAAGCATTTTTTTGAAGGCCGATGTGCCCAGCACTATGTGATGCGACGTTGATTTTATTATTTTTGCTTAGATTTTTGAGACATTCTATATCTTCATTGGAAAGAGACGTGTCTGCAGAAGCAGTTGCAAATACTATTTGGTTTAACTTACCTAAATTGTATTGGCTATAAAAGAGGTCTCGAGTGGTAGGTGCAGGTTCTTGTTTAAGTCCCCGTATATAGAGAAGGGGCTCTTCGGAGGATAATAGTTCGTAATTTTTTGGAACGTTTAAACATCCAACATTTTCAACACATTTAAAAAAATTAGGTTTTTCTGATCTGGAATATTCAGAAATAAGTGAGCAAAGTTGCCCGTTTATTTTAAGAGCGGGTCTTTTGTTCTCTTGAGCAAACCCTATACTTTTTAAAACAAAAAGACCCACAGCAACGTAATGCAAAGATTTAAATTTCATTTATAAAATTAGTGTAACTTAATTTTATAAATTTTGTTTCTTCTCTTGAGAAGGTTTTGGAGGATTTTCATTCGGAGCGGTTTGGGGGGATTCTGTTTTTTCGCTCTCACACTTGGGTTCTCCCTTCTTACAAGTTTCGGTTTTTCTTTGTTTGTTTCTTTGATCATAGGCCCGCGCATCATCCAGAATTTGTTTTCTTTCAGCGGGGGTCATACGAGCAAGCTTCATTTTTGTAGCAAAAGCTACATGTGCCAAAAAAATGGTTATGAAGACTAATTTAGTTGAGAATTTTAATTGTTTCATAGACATAGACCTCCTCAGTCTTGTCTTGAGACTAACATCCTCTAGAGAATTGAGGATGAGCTTTGAGTTGTTGTTCAATTGAAAGTGAATCTTTTTCAGAACAGATTAAATTTTTCGCATCGCTTCGTTCTAATTTACTGAGCCACTTTTCAGACAAGAGTTGATCGTGATTATTGGTTTTTGGAGTATGAGCAATGGTTGTTTCTTCTTTGGGCGGAGTCGCTTGACCATGAGAGACATAAAAGCCCGCAAGAAGTAAGCGGGCACGAATCACGGTTGAGGCAGTGTAGTTATAAAGGGAACATTTTTTGGAACAAATATAAGAAAATAAGTTTTTAAATGTCCCTAATGACCACATTTCGTTATCAGTTTGTGAGGAGAAAGGATCATAAAAAATTATATCTGGTAGAGGTGCATTTTTAAAAGTTTCAAGAAAATTACCTTCTAAGAGCTGCCAGGAAACCTTGTCGTCTGTAAACAATGAATTTTCTAGTAGTGCATGGGGGGCTTTATGCCTCAAGTGAATAAATTCTGCTGGATGAAAAAGAGCCAAGCGTAGGGCATCTAAGTCTTTTTCAAAACTTATGATTTTTAATTTTCCTTTTGATGTTTTTTCTTTAAGGGAATGAATCACCGCCATAGAATTGAAGGCGGCACCAAGGCCAACATCCCATAAGACTAATTCTTCATTTTCTTGGAGATTTTCAAAGCGTCTTAC
This sequence comes from uncultured Bacteriovoracaceae bacterium, assembly GCA_964407615.1. Lineage (GTDB taxonomy): Bacteria > Bdellovibrionota > UBA2428 > UBA2428 > UBA2428 > CANIGN01. The sequence continues at coordinate 23,994 of CAYOWH010000017.1, forward strand.
TATTTGGGATTGATCAACATAAAGGGATTGAGCTTCAACCATGGGATTGCGACCTGGGTGCATCACTTCACCACTCTCACTGTGGCAAATCGATACACTTCCGTCTTTAGTTCTACTAAGTGCAAAAGATCCTATTTGAAGGGGTCTGCGTGCGGGGCGACGGCCCACCTTGGGAGGAACTGTATTGAGCGGAACATCTTTTTGTTGAAGGCGTTCTCTCCACTCATTGTAAAAGCTTCTAAATGTTCCTGTAAAAATTGACTCACGAATTTTTTTCATGAGGGAGTGATAAAAATAAATATTGTGAGCTCCCAACAGCTGAGTTGAGAGAGGCTCACAAGTTTTTACGAGATGGTGAAGGTAGGCTCGAGAGTAGGTTTTGCAGGTTGGACACTCGCATAAAGTATCAAGAGGGAGTTCGGAGAATTTATAAATTCCACGCGCAAGTTGAATTTTACCCTCGCTTGTAAAAACCACTCCTTGCTCTGCAAGTTGGGTAGGTATGATGCAATCGAACATGTCTACTCCCCGATGGACAGCTTCTAGTAAATCGATGGGAGTTCCAACTCCCATTAAATATCTCGGGCGATCAGTGGGCAGAAAGCCTGTGACGACTTCTGTGAAACGTTCACGCTCCTCCTTGGTTTCGCCTACCGCAAGTCCTCCAATGGCAAGTCCGTCAAAAGGAAGAGAACTAATAAATTTTGCACTTTCTTGACGAAGTTTTTCAAAACAAGCACCTTGCACAATTCCAAAAAGTGCTTGAGGAGAATCTCCTCGAGCTTCAAGTGAGCGCACGGCCCATCTGTGCGTTTGTTCCATGGCGATTTTACTCGCTTCAAATTCAGACGTGGAAGGTATGCACACATCCATCGCCATCATGATGTCTGACCCAATAGAGCGTTGCATGGAGATAGATGTTTCAGGAGAAAGAAGAAGTTTTGTTCCATCTACATAGCTTGAAAAAACAACGCCTTCTTCGTTTATTTTTCGATCTTGAGAGAGAGAAAATACTTGATAGCCTCCTGAATCAGTTAGTACCGAGCGGGGCCATTTCATAAAAGTATGAATGCTTCCCAGCCGATCGAAGACTTCTTTTCCGGGTCTTAAAAATAAATGATAGGTATTTGCTAAAAGAATTTGTGATCCAGAATTTAAAAGAGCCTCTGGGTGTACATTTCGGACACTTGCTTGAGTACCAACAGGCATAAAAAGAGGAGTTTGAATTTCACCATGAAGAGTTTGAAAAGTACCCGCACGAGCACGACTTTCGCTTGCTTGAGCAAGTACTTGAAAGCCAAGGCTAGGGCGTTGAGATGTATGAATCACTCGAATGAATTATCAATGATTAGAGAATGAGTCAGTGAAAAAACGCAATTTAGTTCTAAAGCCGAAGCTAAAAGGCCTTAAAACTGAAAATAAATAAAAGGTTTATAACCTAAGGGTAGAAGAGCAAAGGTAAACGAGAGGATAATTGCAAAAATAATTGTGAAAACTACTGGGTTAAGCTCTGCCCATTTCTTGGTTATTTCAAGGTGATTAAAAAAATATTGAAAAGCTAAGAGAGTGGGACCAATAAAAATTAACCAAAAACTAAGTTGAGTTCCAGATAAGAAATGATACAGGAAATATTTTTCAATCAATTTAGGAACTACCTCAAGGGAAGAGGCTCTAAATATAATCCAGGTGCAGCAAACGTAGTTAATTGTAACAAACCAACTTAAAAAGTTTTTTAAATATAAAAAACGGCCAGGAAAAATTTTAACTTTTTGAAATTCTCTGTGAATAATAAGAGCTAGGCCGTGCACGGCTCCCCATGCAATAAAAGTCCAAGCAGCACCATGCCAGAGGCCACCCAAAAGCATCGTAAAAAATAAGTTTTTGTATGTGATAATTGTATTTTTTGATTTTCCACCAAGAGAAATATAAATGTAATCTCGTATCCAAGAAGAAAGAGATATGTGCCATCTTCTCCAAAATTCTTGAACAGAAAGTGAAAGATAGGGTGATTCAAAGTTTGGAACAAGCTTGTAACCAAGAAAACCAGCAACTGCAATTGCCATGTCAGTATATCCCGAAAAGTCACAAAAAATTTGAGATGTATAGAGCCATACACCTATAATAACAGATAATCCACTGTAATTTTGAGGGTTAGCAAAAACCTCATCAACTATGGGAGAAATGTTATCTGCAATGACTGTTTTTTTAATATATCCCAATAAAAAAATTATGAGAAGTTCACGATAAGTTCCAGCCGCTTGAGACTTTTTTGTTTCTAGTTGGGGAAGAAAGTAGTGAGGGCGAACAATAGGACCTGCAACAAGTTGTGGAAAAAAAGCAGCAAAAGTTAAGTAATCAGAAAGTGATTTCGCAGGTTTTATGTGGTTTCGATACACGTCAATTGTGTAGCTCAGTGATTGAAAAGTGAAAAAACTAATTCCTACGGGAAGCAAGATGTTTAGTGTGGGAAGATTAGCTTTAAAGCCAAGAAATTGAATAAAATTTGCAGCGGAATTTAAAAAGAAATTAAAATATTTGAAATAACAAAGAACACTCAAATTCATGATAACGCTCGAAAAAACATAGGTTTTCTTGGACGATTTTTTTTGAGCTTCAAATATTTTTTTTGAAAAATAATAATCGAGGGTTGAAAGAAAAAAAAGCACACTTAGAAAACGATAATTCCAACATCCGTAAAAAAAATAACTTGTAATGAGAAGAAATGTTTTTCTGTGTTGATTTTTGTTTAAGGACCAATAAACACAAAGGACAATAAAAAGAAAAATGAAAAAACGAAATTCAGTAAATAGCATTAGTTAAATCCTTTTTTAGCCATTCAGTGACTTCTTTAGCTAGGAGAGCAGATATCTTTTGAGCACCAAAATAATTAAGATGTCCCGGGTCTGACCAATTATCTGTTTGGAAAAGTTCAGGATTTTTTTTCAGACAAGTAAAGTTAAAAATAGGAATTACTCGATTTCGAACGACAATTTTTTCTGGATATTTAACGCATTCCTTATCTTTTTTATTTTCTAAAAGAGGAATAGCAATAAATCCAAATCTAAAATCCTTTGAATTTTTTTCCTCTAAAAGCGCTTCAATCAGTTTATCATTGTTTATTGATAAAAATTTGTCTGTTTTGATGTGGGAATCTTCATTTTCTAAAAAGTTTGTTGCGTTGATTTTATTTATTTTTTTCATCGATTCGTGATAGCCTCGTTTGTCATTTTCTAATAATTTTTCGAAATTTTTAATTTCAAACTTTTTATTTAAAAAAATACGATTGCTAAGCATGCCGGTGTTCAGTGAGTTTAGGATGAAGCTACCAAGGGCTATTACCTTTTGTCCTATTGAATTTATAGTGTAATTAGCGTCTAAACTTTTAAGGCTCAAAGTTAGTTTTGTAGTTTCATAGTCAAAGGTATTTATTTCTCTTGTTGTATGCCTTGCAATGGGGGGAAAGTTTACTCCATTTGTAATCTCAAGAATAATTAGCTGATGTTCCTGTGATGCGAGAATTTCGTTTCTAATTTGCATGAATTTTTTTGCTAAATGGATAGATTCCCCATGATTACCCCCAGCAATTGCTAGGTTGATACTTCTTAAGTCAAAACCCTTCTTTTTACTTTCATTGTCAAAGACTCTGGGGTCGAAACTAGTCCCTACATGGCTATTTCCTAAGACTACAACATTGCTTGATGGGCCTAGTCTTTTAAGCATTTCTATTTTTTCGCTTCGCCCTTCAGAGTAAAGAGAGATTGGTTCGGGAAGAAAGTTACGGATCAATTTTGTGGTAACAAAAAAGACAGCACTAAAAAGCAAAAGTAAATTAAATGTGAGTTTTTTTTTGTTGTACAATCAGTTTAATTTTAACATTTATTTTTTTGTTTATGTTCAAAGAATTGTCGATTGGTCAAGTCTTGTTTTTTTTGAGATTTACTCTCGAAAGTTGTTAAACTGTAGAGGGATTGCAAATTTGGCTTCTTGGGTTCTTAAAAGAGCAATGGTTTCTTGAAGTTCGTCGCGACTTTTACTGCTAACTCTCACTTTTTCGTCTTGAATTTGAGCCTGAACTTTTTTGGCGTTCTGCTTGAGGTAAGCAACGATTTCTTTCCCTTTTTCTTTAGAAACACCCGCTGCAACTTTTGCGACAACTCTTCCACCCGAGCGACTTGCCTCCTCTTCTTCAGCATATTCAATAGCAAGTAAGGGTACACCACGTTTCACAAGTCGCTGGTGAAAGACATCTTTTACAGACTCTAATTTGTAGGCTTCGCTACATGAAATCTTTACGATTTTTTCTTTTTGATCCATCGTGATTTCAACTTTTATTCCTTTGAAATCAAATCGATTGATGATTTCTTTTAGAGTTTGATTGATGGCATCGTCCATGGCTTGCCAGTTGATTTCTGAAACTATATCGAAGGATGGCATAAGATTACGTTCTTAATGCGATTATTATAAGGTTAACGGAAGGAAATAAAGCCTAAAATATTTTGAACTTTATTTAACCTATCTAGTTCTTTTTGAGTTTCAGGACATTCTTGGAGAAGTCCATCTATAAATTTTTGTGCGGCAGCTTTTTTTTCTGTTTCGTTTTTAAATTCAGAGTGAATTGAGATGAGTTCCCCTGCATCAAGCCAAAACCCTCCACACTGAGGGCATTCATCTATTTCAGATTGGCGTTTGAAAGAGCTAAATTTTCGTATCATTGGCTGTTTAGGACATTTGGGACAGCTTATTCTTTCTGAAAAATTAATCTTTTTGGTTGCGCAGTTTGAAATTTTTTTAATGAATTCAGGATCAGCCTCATGTGCTTCGTCTATTTTTTTGAACTCAAGCCAGTCAAACCAAATTCCGCCGCAGCCTAAATAGCAGACATCAAATTTTACAGAACGATTTTCCAGAATAATCATGTGAGTTTTACATCTTAAGCACTTCATTGGTTCTCCTAAAAAAGAATCTAAGTTAATGGTCTCAAGACAGATAAATATGCGCAAGCTTGAAAGCGTAAAACTATTGTTGGTTAGGGATAAAAGGGGGATGTCTAAAAAATGGCTCGCTGGGAGGGACTCGAACCCCCGACCAGGTGATTAACAGTCACCTGCTCTACCGACTGAGCTACCAGCGAATCAGATAACTACGCTATTAAAAACTTAGCACCCATTCAAGTGCATCACGCATAAATTGAGCATCTTTCCACAAAATTCTGAGCGATTGGGGGGCAATTTCCTTTATTTTTTTATCTAAAGCCAGTTCATGGAGGCTAGGTTGGGGGCTTAATTCGTTTTTGAGGCACCAAACGATCTTTTTTGAGGAAAAAGAAGCAGAGGGGCTCCAGCTAAAATAATTTATTGTTTCAGCGTGAGACCAGTCTAGTTCAATAAATAAACTATCTCCAAGATCAGCAAGTTGGGGTTTAGCTTTGAGCTCGTTTAGGCTAAGGCTTGTTGAGAGAAAGCGTTGTTCGCTTTTGTTTCTCATTCCAAGTGAGCCGCTAGCCCAGCGATTGACTGTTGCGGCTTTGTCTTTTTTAAAGGGTAAAGTAAAAAAGCTTTTCTGTTCAGGAGAAAGTTCCCAGAGCAAACTAATCCATTCATTAAAAAATACATCTTGGCTTTGGCTGGTGAGTGAAATGACCAGTGAGCGATGATAGAGAGTGTTTAATTCTTGAAAGAAGTGAATCATGAGAGCTCAAACCTATGGTTGAGGGCATGTTCAAGAGTGGAGGGATCAAGGTATTCAACAGAAGAGCCCGCTGGCAGCCCAAGCGCCGTTCGAGAAATCTTCACATTCATCTGAAGTTCGCTGATTTGTTGGCGAATATAGAGGGCTGTGGCATCGCCTTCGAGTGTAGCATCAAAAGCGAGGATGCATTCTTGGTAGCCCTCATTAGATAAGCGTTTGATGAGTTCATCCAGACGAATTTGCTTGGGTCCACGACCTGAGAGTGGTGATAGCAGTCCCTGAAGAACATGGTACTTCCATGGGTGTTTTTTAAATTTTTCAAGAGCAAGGACGTCGGGAGCATCACGAACAACGCAAAGTTTTGTTGAAACCCGACCGGTGTCTTCGCAGATGGGACAACGTGCTTCTTCTGTCCAAAAAAAACAAGTGGGGCAGGTCCCGATTGCAGCGTTCACTTCTTCGAGGCTTCGAATGAGGTCTTGGACTTGGTTGTTCTTGGAGCGAAGAAGGTGCAGAGTGTAGCGCAAGGCCGTGCGTTCTCCTACTCCTGGGAATTTCGACAATTCTGAGACGAGTGATCGCAGCGCCTTTGGAAGCATGAATTT
>CAYOWH010000017.1:30386-37154 GCA_964407615.1 uncultured Bacteriovoracaceae bacterium
TGCGCTAAAAGCTGGCCCATTCCACCTTGATTGGGAAATTTCATAGTTCAGAGTTTAGGCCCACTCAGGGATTAAATCTAGCTATCTTCTTCAACGATTTTAGTTTCAGAAATTTTTCCCTTAAAAGCCTTAAGGGCTGATTGTACAGCAGCATCTTCTTTGGCTTCTTTGAGTTTTATTTTGGCAGCTTCTTGAGGTGAGAGTTTGGGTTCTTTGGAGCCTCCCTCGAGGCGAACTTCAAAGCTTAGCTGATTTCCAAAGCATTGTTTCAAAACCGCATGGCCATCGTTTGAAGCTAGGCGCTTGCCTGCAAAATCATTTTCAGCAATCACTTCTACGCGAGTGCCTTTTTGCTCAAAACTACGAATACTTTTCATCACAGGAAGCCATGCGGGGCGATCTCGACGTAAAAAATCATGAAAGGTATCAAGCAGAGATCCCGTTCGAGGGGAGGGAGTTTGAGTTATAGGAGCTCGGGCGCTTTGAGGGTTGGGTGCTGAATTAATAGGTGCTTGAGGAGCAGAAGCTCTTGTAGCTTGCGAAGGGAGTGTTTGTGTTTGTACATTTTTATTTTGTTGTGTGCTCTCAGCTTGCAGGCCTGCTCTGTGAACAGAAAGCTTCACGATTAGAGCCTCCACGGCAATTTGGGCATCAATGCTTGAATTAAGATGCGATTGCAAAGAAAGACACTGATCAAGACCTACAAGAATTTCATCAAGAGAAAGTCCCGCCGAAGCTTCTTGAAGTAATTTTTTATAATCCGGATCTGTGGTGAGATATTGATTGGCAACTTTTGCAAAATTTAAATCTCTGTAAACGCTTACCAATCGAGAAAGTAAAATCTTTGGATCAGCACCACCAGACAAGGCCGATGAACATAAATTCAAAGCTTGCCCATGGTTGTGGGCCACAAGAGAGCGAATCAGCTCAAAAAATCCTTTTCGAGGAATAAAGCCCAGCATTTTTTCAAGATCATCGCGATTTAGCTCGCTACCCGATAAAGCAATAGATTGATCAAGCAGCGATTGAGCATCGCGCATGCAGCCCTCGGCTTCTTCAGTGATCAGGTGAAGGGCATCGTCTTGAGCTTTAACATTTTCGTTTTTGCAAATTTCTTTGAGCCACGAAAAAATTTTTTCATTGGAAATGCGTTTAAAATCAAAGCGCTGACAACGAGAGAGAATGGTTGCAGGAACTTTGTGTATTTCGGTTGTCGCAAAAATAAAAACAACATGCGGCGGAGGCTCTTCGAGAGTTTTGAGAAGAGCGTTAAAAGCCGCAGTTGAGAGCATGTGAACTTCGTCGATGATGAAGATTCGATATTTTCCACTCCCAGCAGCATAAGAAACGCTGTCGCGAAGCTCACGTATGTTGTCGACACCTGTGTTAGAGGCCGCATCGATCTCGATGACATCCATGGAGTTGCCGTCAATCACCTCACGGCAAGAGGGGCATTTATTGCAAGGTATTTGGCTTCTATCAGGGCTTTCGCAGCGAAGAGCTTTTGCCATGATTCTTGCGGCACTTGTTTTACCCACACCTCTGGGGCCTGTGAAGAGATAGGCATGAGAGCTTCTGTTTTGGAGAACAGCATTTTTGAGTGTTTGGCCAAGAGCCTCTTGACCAATAAGATCTTCAAACTTTTGGGGGCGGTATCGCCTTGAGATCACCAAGTAAGAAGATGTTTTTTCCATATTTCAAAACCCCATGGTTGGGGAACAGGCCCATGTTGCCCTTTGGCATTATAAATCGCAAGTCGAAAGCCTAAGATAGTTATTCTTTTTATTTAAATGTAAACTTTTAGTGAGCACATCATGTTTATAACCATTCAAGATCCCAGAGTTTGGATATTTGGGGCCTCTTTTGTTGCGGGGCTTCTGGTCAATCTTAGTTTTATATCAGGGCAAGCAATCTTTCTTGCTTCTACTCAGCCACAGATTGCGGCTCTTGTAAGTATTGTTTCGTTATTTCTTTTTTGTAATCTTATTCCACGCCTTAATCATGCTCCTCACCAGCGAATGAGATATTCGCGTTATGGAGTGATTCTTTTTTTAGGGATTCTTTTTTTTATAAGTAGTGTTTCATTATTTATTGAAAACACTTCGAATGGGATGTTTCGTCTGGGGATGCTGGGTTTATGGGTTTTTAGTCTACAGTTTTTTTCTGAAACCTCGCGTCTTGTTCAAGTTGAACTTTGCAATCGTTACGTGAATCCAGCTCAAGTGGGAAGTTTTCATTACTTTAATTTGATTGGATATGAAATGGGAACTTTGTTTGCGAGTCTTCTCATATTAACGACTGGAATGGAAAAACAATCTCCATTTTTTATTTCCAGAATAAGTTTTTTAATAGCTTTTGTATGGGCAGCGCTTGTTCTTTATCGCTTTGGTCATCGTAGACAGCTTGAAGTTCGTTTTACTCACAGGCCTATTGATCCAAAATTACTGGTTCCCATAACTAAAGCGGTTTTTTTAGGGTTTTTATTTTTTGCTTTAAGCACGGGTATCTTTAGGCAGTTCCAAGATTTTCAAGTGAAAAGCTTAATCAAGGCAAATTCAAATGGATCTTCTGAGATTTTTAAAAATATTCTTTTAGTTTATTCTTTAGGAAGCCTTTTAACGATTGTGATTTCTACGATATTTGGTGTTCTTTCTTATCGTACAAGGTTGTCTCCCTTTAAAGCGATTGGTTTTGCGGGGTTGTTTTTATTCTTAGTTCAGGTCGTTGTTTTTTTTGTTCCCAATAAAGAAACTTTTTTATTTTTAGGAGCTTCCGCAAGAGGACTGGAGCGCGGAATTTATGGTCCTAATATGATTTTGCTTTTGAGCTTTTTTGTGCCCTTTCAGCGTTTAGGTTTACGCTTCATGCATCATGCAGTTTTGTTATCGGGGTGTGGATTATTGTTTCTTATCTTGAGTGTATTGCAAACACTTCATCCAACTGGATTTTTGCTTCAAATCAGCCCGTGGTTAACTCTTGTGGGTGGCCTCGGAATGTTTGTGGTTGCTGTCCTATCTACAAAAAACTTTTCAAAATTTTTTACCGAGAGTTTAAAGGGCGGAAAGGTTTCTTCGATCTTAAGTGCGACGGGGCTTTCTTATATTAGACCTCGAGGTTACTCAGCTTTGATGAAAGAACTACTTGCCGAAAATCCAAAAAAACTTTTAAGAAAAACGATTATTTTGGGTCTTGGCTATGCTCAAGAAGAAACAGCTCTTGAGACCGTTATTCAAGAATTCAAATCAGATAAAGAAGAAATTCAACTAGCTGTGATGGAAGCTGTTAAAAATTCAAGAAGCTATCGAGGTACGAATTTTATTTTGAATGTTTGTTTAAGTGGCCGAGACACTCATAGCTTATCGGTGCGTTTAAATGCTGCTTTACTTGTAAGTAGTTTATTTGGCGACAAGGCAATTGCATTACTCATGATTGGGCTTGAGGACAAGGACCCTCGAATCATTGCCAATTCCCTAGAGGCACTGGGTTTATTAAGAAATAAAAATTTAGCCCCTGTTTTTAAAAGATTTATTAATCATTCGACGGTTCGGGTTCGTGCAAATGCATTGATGGGGTTGGGAATGTTGCCTGAGCATAGAGCATTTTATAGAGAAGAAATATCACGCGAATTGATGAATCCTCTTTCGACGGCTTCTTATCTTTACGTAATAGGAAGAGTTCGAGATAAAAGCTTTAAAGATAAATTAATTGAACTTGTGATTGATTCGGATGAAAAGCTTAGTTCCGAGGCTTTGCAGATACAACGCTTGTTGGCTTGGGCTCTAACTCAAATGGGGTCTCTTGAGGGAAGATTACTCTGGTGGAAGCTCTTGAAGAAAAATTATAAACAGAATGAAAATACCGATTCTATCTTTCATTTCTTTGGGCAATTAAATCAAGGGTTAAGGTATTCTTGTGTTGAAGATTGGATTATGAGTGATGTGGAACCTAAATCTGTCGCTATAAAAATTTCCGAAATTCTCAAAAAATCGCGCTTCGATTTTCACGATGAAGCGGAATATGCTTTTGAGTTAGCAGAATCAGTAGAGGGTATTAAGTGAAAGTTCTACATGTTATCCCTTCAATAGATAAAATTAGGGGTGGACCATCAGAAACTATAGTGGATTTAGTTTTCAATCTTAATCAGCAGGGAATAGAGGCAGATCTCCTTACTACTTTTTCAGAAAATTCCAATTATCAGCTTGTTGATTATTCAAAAATTCAAGACAGAACGTTTCTTCTCCCGAGAAAAAATTTTCTTTTTTATGAACAGTATATTCCTGATCAAAAAGATTGGTTGTTAGCTAATGTCGGCAAATATCAAATGATTCATGTTCATAGTATTTTTAATTACTCAACTCATATTGCTATGACCTCTGCGCGTTTGAATAAAATACCGTTTGTACTGAGACCCGCGGGAATGTTAAGCAGTTACCACTTAAAAGAAAAAAAGAAATATTTAAAAAAATTTTGGATCAATTTTATTGATAAAAAAAACTTGGATTTCTCCAATGCTTTTCATGCAACTACTCCTGCAGAGCAAGATGAGTTAAAAAAAATATTTCCTCTCTCAAGGGTTGAAAGTATTCCTCATGGAATCTGCTTGCCAACTTTGCGACAAAAAAAAGAAGATCATAACAAAAAAATAAATCTTTTATTTATTTCTCGTTTAAATAATAAAAAAAATATTCCTGCCATTCTAGAAGCAGTTTTAAAAGCAACTCAAAAAGGAATTAGTTTAAATCTAAAAGTTGCAGGTGAAACAAACCCTGGTGATGAAGATTATAAAAGATATTTGCAAAATATTGTCCACGATTTGAAAATCCAAGAACATGTTGAGTTTTGTGGATTTTTATCTGGTCAGGCAAAAGAGGAGGTTTTTCAGTGGGCCGACGTTTTTCTTTTGCCGTCTTTTTACGAAAATTTTGGAGTTGCTGTTTTGGAGGCTCTTTCCTACTCGGTTCCCGTAATCATTTCACCACAAGTTGCTCTTTCAAAAGAGGTTAAAGAATTTGGGGGGGGCTGGATTACAGATGAAGCTCATCCTCAATCCCCAGATTCTATTTTAAAAATTTTAGAACTCATCAATCAAGATAGGAAACTTATTTTAGAGGAATCCATAAAAGCACGGCAAGTTGCTGAAAGGTTTTCGTGGGAAAATAATGCAAAAGCCTTGGTTTCTCTTTATGAATCAATAGTAAGTAAAAAATAATTACTGGCGGAGAGGGTGGGATTCGAACCCACGTTACCCTTGCGGATAATCCAGTTTTCAAGACTGGCGCGATCAACCGCTCTGCCACCTCTCCGTGAAATGAACTATGAGATCATTATCTGGACTTAGAGAGTTATATAGTGCGCTCCGAAAGAGTGCAAAACTTTTTCTAAGCTTTTTGAGCTTTTATCAAAAAATTTTTGAAAATTTTAATTCAATAACAGCCCATAACGCTGCGCGATACTTGCCAAGCGATTCACTCAAGACTACCTTTAGCATAGAGCTCGGCCCCTGCGGGTTTGTTTTTGAAAACCCCGCCAGGTCCGGAAGGAAGCAACGGTATCGAAGACATCTCTTGGCAGGGTCAACCGGGCTCAACTTTAGTCTTTAATAAATTATTCTGACTGACCTTTTAGTTTCAAATTTAAAATTCCAAATAGAGAATAAATAAATAATCCTACAACGGGAGCCCATGCTGCAAAAGCTGGATCAATACGACCTTCAGCTCCGAGATTGAGACAAAGTGTGTAAATAATCCACAAAAATAAACAAAAAACTGTGATGAAAGTTAAATCTTTTGCGAGGTTATTTGTTCTTCTAAAAACAAGTGTTTTCGGAAGTGCGATCAACATTAAAATGAGAGCAAGAGCAAGATAACTTAATCGACTGTAGTAGGCTGTTTCCCAAATATTTGTATTGATTCCCAACTGACGGTAGCGATTGATAATTTCTGAAAGTTCTTCTTGTGTAAGAACCTCCGGATTAAAATCAAAACGCACGAGATCGCTTGGCTTTTCGAGAACTGTACTTTCAAGTTTTGGAAAAACACTTCGCTCTGCTTGAGGAAAATCTTTGCCTACCAAAAGAACATTGGCATCAATAAGAGACCAGCTTTTACCACTCCAGAGTGCTTTTTTAGCGGAGGTTATTTTGACTAATTGAAAACCGCTATCAAATTCATAAAGACTTACATCAATCAGCACTTTGTTTTGAGCATCATAAAATCCAACGTTGTAGAGAATGTTTTCTCCTTTGCGATACCAAATTTTTTCTTTTTTCATTTGGCCAACATTCGAAAAGGAGCCACCCTTAAGTTCACTATATTTTGTGTAGTGAGCTCTCATTCCTTTGGGGGCAATTTGAGTTGAGATGATCACAAAGGGAATGCCTGCAAGAACAACGGTCATGACAAGAGGCGGAAGAAGATCGCGATATCGAATTCCTAGCGATTCAAAGGCAACAATTTCTCGATTTCTATTCATCGTTCGAAAAACAACAACGGTTGCCACAACTAAAGCAACAGGAAAGACAAGCTGAAGATAAAATGGAATTTTATAAGCGTAGGTTTGAATGCTCTCACTGGTAGATCCATTAAGACTGAACGCAGATGCAAGCCATTCTGCAAGCATGGGAAAAAATGCAAGACCAAACCATAGTGGGATAAAGGTCTTTAAGATTTCTTTTAAAATATATCGACCAAGCGTTCCCACGAATTTAGGTTAGCAGCTTCATCAAAATCACGAAATGGGTGACTCTTGCCATGTTTTCGGCTTTAACTA
>CAYOWH010000018.1:0-36433 GCA_964407615.1 uncultured Bacteriovoracaceae bacterium
TAGCTCTTTTTTACGCTTTGGTTAACCCTCTGCCAATAGCTTCTAAGGTCAACTTTGAGCCCAAGATCCTTTAAAAGACCAAAAATCCCCACAAGTTTGCGATGCAAAAAAATCAGCTTCGAAGGAGGGGGAGTAAATTCGCTTAAACGACTAAAATCCTGCGATACGTTTTGGCTATGCTTAAAATAATCTCGATCATTAAAATCAAAGGGCTGCCTATCTTCATCAAAAGCACAGAGGCTCGAGCGAAGCATTTCGTAAAAAAGATTTTTTGTATCATTTTTTTCACGTGAATCCAAAAAGCCCATTTTCTCTGACTGAAAAATCGATGCGGGCCTATCCAAGGAATGAACGCAGTTCATAAGCTCCACATAATCAACTACAAATGATTTCTCAAAAGAGCGAACCGCACCCAAATCGAGTAAAACGAGTTGATTTTTAGAATTCACTAAAAAGTTTGCCGGGTTCGGATCACTTTGAACAAAAGCATTTTGAAAATACTCAATGAGATATAAATCTAAAATCTTTGATCCCATTGATTCTTTTTCCTTGAGGTCGTTTGTTTGTCGAATCCACTCACGAAGAGTAACTCCCTCTTCAAAATTCATGGCCACCACTCTCTCCGTACAAAGTTCATCAATTGCTTGAGGAACAATATAATCAGAGTGAGAAGCAAAAATTTCTTGATAGTGTTTTAAATTTTTAAGCTCCAAAAGATAATTGGTCTCACGAGAAAAAATCACTTTCATCTCATCAAAGATAGGAGTGAGGTCCATTTTCTTGCGAGCTACACTTAAAAGGGCCTGGAGCACACCTTGTAAAATCGTCAAATCTGAATCAATACTTTTATCGATATGAGGATATTGAATTTTGAGAACGATCTTACGTCCTTGATAGAAAGCTGTATGAACCTGTCCAATACTTGCCGCTGCAATAGGCTTTTCACTTAGCTCAGACAAAAGATCAAAGTTTGAATTCAATTCTTTTTGAAGAATCTTTTTGATTTCTTGAATCTCAAGAAAATGAGGAGATTGGTTTTGTAGCTGCTCTAAAATGCTACGTACTTCTGGGGGAAACAGATCCCCAAAGTCCATACTCACAAGCTGTCCAATCTTCATGGCAGCTCCCTTGAGTCGCCCCAAAGAATCTACCATCACTTTCACTTGCTCAATTTGCTTAGAAAGTTGAGAGGGGGAATTTTCTTGAACTTTTTCACTTACCTGCTGGAAGCGATGTTTGATTTCTTTGCCTCCAACTTTTGCAGCGAGCTTAAGGAGCTCCGCAGATCTGGCCAAAGTACTTTTAGGAATAGATTTTGATTTAGCCACAAAAACACCTTATCAGACTCCGCGACTTTTATTCTTGCTTCTTTTACAAAAGACTAAAAGCTTTCCAGAGGGAAAGAAAATCCTCTGGACTTAGCTCTTCAGCTCTTTTGTCCGCATAAGACTCAAAAGCTTCTGGGAACTGGGCCTTTTTACAGAGATTATTGCTTAGTTTTTTGCGTCTCTGAGCAAAGGCTTTTCGTAAAAAGGCTGAGAAACCTTTGTAAGCTTCACCCTTTTTGAAAGGATCAAGAACTAAGTGGCTTTTACGAACAAAAGACAAAACAGAACTTTCAACTTTAGGGGGGGGCTGAAAACTTCCAGGACTCACCGGAAAACTCTCTGTATGTGAAGTTAAAAAGTGAAACTTAATAGACTGAGGCCCGTAGCTTCGCCTTTCAATTTTCGGCAAAAATTTATCGGATACCTCTTTTTGAAGCATCACCACAAAGGCTTGTACAAAAGAAGCTTCTTCAAAATATCGCATCACGATTTCTTGCCCACGATTGTAAGGCAAATTTCCGCATAACAATATATTTTCGCTTTGAAGTTGAGATTTGATCTCTCCTAAATCAATCAATGTTGCATCTTGATGAAGAATTACAAATTGTCCGTTTTCTTTTTCAGTTTTGTATTTTTGACTTAAAAAACTTACCCAGCGCTCATCAAATTCAACTGCCACAACTCGTAAACCTGCCCTTAACAAAGCCTCCGTGAGAGCTCCACCTCCCGGACCAATTTCAATCACTTCTTTGTTTTTGAGTTGTGAATTAAAAAATTGAATCTTTAAAAGAATCTTTTCGATAATTCCCTGGTTTACTAAAAAATGCTGTCCTAGCTCTTTATCATGAGCGAGCGGATTGTTTTTTTTCATTCCAAATGCCCACGAGTAAAAACTTTTTCTTCATTCAAGTGAGAACCCTGAACCCAAGCTGCTGCCGCAATCATCGCAGCATTATCGGTTGCATAGGCATAAGGGACCGTGTGAAAATTTAAAGAATTTTTTTCGGCCCAGTTCTTTAATTTTTCTCGAAGATAAACATTTGCGGCCACTCCTCCACAACAAATAAAATTTTGAACACTCTCATAAGAATCTTCTGTGTTCTTGATAACTCTCAACAAGGAATCTGCAATCGTTTCTTCAAGAGCCTTACAAAGCGCTGGTCTATTTGTTTGTGCACGAGAATCTTTTTCCAAGAGCAAACGAAATGCTGTTTTTAATCCAGCAAAAGAAAAACCCTCCTCAGACTTGGGACGAGGTAACTGCGCAGCCCATTCACGTGCTAAGGTTTTTTCACTCTCACTTAAGCAAAGCAACGCTTCTTTTTGAATTGCTGGCCCTCCAGGATAGGGCAGTCCCATAAGCTTTGCGCATTTATCAAAACACTCGCCTGCGGCATCATCAGAAGTTGTCTTAAGAATGTGTGCCTCAAGCTGAGGAGTCACACGCATCAACAAACAATGTCCACCCGAAACAAGCAAAACTAAAGCAGGAAAAATTTTTTGTGCCTTCTCAGCAAGAGTGAGTCCCGGGTAACGCTCTTCAATTTGTGAATCAAAAAGTACCGAGGCCAAATGCCCCCTTAAATGATGAACACCTCTAAACTCCTTCGACCAAGCAGAGGCTATTCCCCGCGCAAAATTAGATCCCACGAGAAGCGGACCAATCAAACCGGGCCCCATTGTCGAAGCTACTGCTTGAATCTGACAACGATCAAAAATCTTTTCATTTTCTGCATTTTTCAGATGCAGAGCCAATTGGTTGAGAATTTCAAAGTGCGATCGACTTGCCAATTCGGGAACAACCCCCCCATAGCGATTATGAAGCTCTATTTGACTCAAACAACAATTGAACAAAACCTTTCCATGAGCATCAACAAGCGCCATCGCTGTTTCATCGCAAGACGATTCAAAAGCCAAAATCATTCAAAGCAAATATAGCTTAACCTTTGAAAAGTGTCGCAGGAACTAAACGTGGATCCTTGAGCAGCTTTTTGGCAATACGAGCCTCGCGGCTTTTGGGATAGAGACTCACGCATTGTTCAAGAAAGAGTTTGGCGTCTTTTTTTTGCTTCATTCTTATCAAAGCCGCGCCCTGACCCAACCACGCCATGGATCCCTGTTTGCCTTGAGGATATTTATCCAAATAAAGTCCAAAGCTTACAAGTGATTCCTTAAACTGATCAGACGAATACTCTGCCTGAGCTTTGATGATAAGAGCCTCTTCTGCTCGAGGGTCTTTTGGAAAGTTTTCTATAAAATCTTTAAAAGTTGTGACAGCTTTTGCATAGTTTTTTGTTTGAATATCTTTCTGAGCAGTCTCCCACAGTAAATCTCCACCCTTTGTGGCTTCTGTAGAAGCCGTGCCTTTTAAAACAGAAATTTCCTCTTGCAAAGCTTTTTTGTCGGTCTCAAGTTGAGCAAGTTTTGCTTCGAATTGCGTTTTTTCATTTTGTAAAAGATACTCTGCCTCCTGAAGCTTTCCTTTCAGGACTTCCATTTCGCGAGCTAAATCTTCGTTGGTAATCACAGGAGCTGAGTCAGCTCCGGCACTAGGCGCAGGTAAAGTTTTTATTTCACCCGGATCACGATGATCTCTCTCGGCAGCGATATCTCCAGAAGTTTTACAAGCAACACAAAGAAAACATAAGAGAAAAAATTTATTATTCTTCATCGTCAGACTCCTCAGCTGCTTTTAAAGAAGCTTTCATCTCAGCTTTTTCGAACAGAGCTTTTGCTAATTTTGCATTTTTTTCTGCTACATCAAAGTTTTTTTGCATAAAATTCTTTTTTGCAGACCAAAACTTAACCTCAGCATTACGATAAAGATCGGGGGCCAAGCGTTCGGCCCTTGCACGATCTGCAGCTTTCATAGCAGCACTTGCAAAGATCATCGGCTTAATAGGTTTTGATGATGAAGCACAAGAAACACAAAGAAAAAGAACTAAGGTAGAAAACCAGTAAACCCTCAAACTCATACTTTTATCATAGCTTAAAAAAAAATTACGGCCAGCATTCTACCTCGTCGTTTTTTTCACGAGTAGAAGCTGGCCGCCAAAGTCAAAAGACTTAATAATCTAACTTACATTCCAGAGACAAAATCGTCGCGACGGTTTTTTGCCCAAGCGGCTTCATCATGTCCACCGTCTACAGGTCTTTCTTCTCCATAGCTGATTGTAGAAAGCTGAGAAGCACTCACGCCTTTTGAGATGAGAAAGTTTTTAACAGCAGATGCACGACGCTCACCTAAAGCAAGATTGTACTCAGTTGTTCCGCGCTCATCGCAGTGACCTTCAATTTGAACCTTTTGGTCTTTGTTTGACTTCAGCCATTTAGACGCAAGAACAAGAGATTCTTTAGCTGTGGGAGACAATGAAAAAGAATTGAACTCGAAATAGATAGTGGGAAGACCCGCAATTTTCTTGCTGTTTCCAGAACCTGTATCAATAGAAGTGATTTCTGAACCATCACCTTCCTCAAGTGTTTTTTTCTTTGAGCAAGAAATAGTCATCATAGCGCTCAAGCTAAGAGACAATGTCAAAAGACCCCAGTTTTTATTCATCTTCATGTGTGTTCTCCTTTTTGAATTGATAAACTTGTCTCACAACAAATTTATTTATTTTCTGGGTCTACTCTAAGATAGCCCTACATCTGGTAAATTATTTCCAAAATGAACAAATTGAAACTCTTATTCGCAAAAAGCTTCGTTGTTTTGTCTATCTTTGTGATTCAGTGCGCTACAGCGCGAGGTCTTCTTGAAAGCCAAACGACGCTTTCTTATCCTCTAGAAAATCCTCGAATTAAGATCACCATTGTTACGGGTATCGATCAAAAAAAATACCTTCCGTATTTTTCAAGCATTACTCAACGCGCGGTTCAAAAAATTGAATCTCTTTTTCAAGGACAGTTTATTGATGGGTTTTCAGTCGTTTTTGATAACCGTATAGATTTTCACAATGGACTTACGACCCTTATTCCCACCAACCGAATCTACGTTCACACAGAAACTCCAGAGCTTCACAGTACGATTGGTTTAAGCGACGACAGTTTATTCGATACAACTGTTCACGAACTCGCTCACATGATTGTCCTACAGCAAAGAAAAGGTATTTTTACTGTTCTAAGTTATGCTTTAGGAAACATTTCAAGACCTAACTCTCTCTTGCCTCGTTGGATTCATGAAGGATTTGCGGTTTGGGCCGAATCTCATGGAGGCAATAACGGGCGCGGTAACAACGGAGTCGTTCACGCAGACCTTCGTAAATACATCGAATACAAAAAAAGAACCAACAAAGACCCACTGAGTAGTGATTTTATGGATGGCGCGATGGAAAGCATTCGATATGTGCACGCAGGAAACTATCCCTATCATCTGGGCTATCTGCTTGTTGACGATTTGTTTAAAGAAACAAACTCCAAAAGCCCGCAAGTTCTTTTTCATAACAGTTCCTCAAACCTAGGGTTCTTTTTTCATGAGATTTATCGAGAAAACGGTAAAGTCATGACTGATCGCTTTGAATTCTTAAAAAAACAATGGGATGAAACCCCCCTTGAATCTGATAATTCGCAAAAAGTTGCATCTTCAAAACAAATCAAAGGTCCGTTTGCCTCAAGTGGGGGCCTTACTTGGATTCAATCTGAAAGTATCGGTAAAGATGATATTGAAAAGTTTTCTTTTCACTACTTATCTAATGGCAAAGAAATACAAACAACAAAGATCCAAAATGCGGGCTTGTTCGGGTCTCAAGTTTTTTGGAGCCCCACATGGCAGCGCTGGGTTTTTCTTGCCACAACTCCAGACTTCAATACCAATAGAAATCTCACAAAAAGCATTTTCCTTTTAGATACAAAAGGAAAAATTAAATGTCAGATCAAAGAGATTCCGCGCCTTCGTGAACTTGCCGTGAACGACACGCAAATTGCTTGGATAAGATCTTCGCTCGATGGTTTTTTGTATTTTGAAAAAGCTGAGTTCAGTGATTCCTGTCAAATTTCTAAAAAAGAACTTATCTATCAAAGTGAAAAACCCTTTGAGAGGCTTTCTAATCCTTGGATTCAAGGAGAAGAATGGCTTCTCTCGCGCAGCATGGGAACAAAGCTTTCTAACGATTTTTTAATTGGGAGTCACAATTTTGAACTTCATTTAAAAGAAGGCGCACTTGGGTATCCACAAAGAATCAACTTTGCAGATTGTAAAAACTGTATCCTCGCAACCCTTTACAGTAAAAACTACCGTGGACCCATTATTTTTAATCCAAAGACAAAGACTCTTTCACGTTTTAATCAACTCACAGAAGCTCCCTCAAGCTATGCCTTGGATGAAAAAATATTTTCAAATCAAAAGCTCTGGGACGAAGATCAAATTATTTCTCATGAATCCAAGCAAAATCTTCCGCTGAAATCTGAAATTGAAAAAGCTTCTCTTAACCAAAATAATTTTTCAGAAGAACCTTCTTTGAACACTCGAAAATACTCAGCCTTTCCAAGCATTATTCCCGAAAATCGTTTGTTCTTTTATCAAAAAGATACAAGCGGTAACGCTCTTACAGGTCAAACAAACTTTGCTGATCTTTCGGACAACTGGCAAGGCGCTTTACTTTTAGGTTATGCCTCTTATAACAAACGATTTTTTAACGAATTTTCTTTACAGCGAAATACCCTTGGATGGGGACCTTTTGATCAGTGGCAATTGGTTCAAGCTAAATCTTTTCAATATTCCCAAAAAGAAATTCAAGATCGACTGACAGTCCTTTCTTATTTAAGAATCATTAAAAATCTGAATCCATATTTGTACGCTGCTGTTTATCCTGGTTTTGAATATAGAAGCGGAAGCGATGCTGGTATCTTTAAATCTTTTTCAGCCATTATTCCTTATGTCGGATTTAAACTTGCAAGTCCTGCTGCCGTTGAAACTTTTTTTCAGAAATATCAAATAACAAACTTTCGTAATGCTTTTTTTCTTTCTACAAAACTTCGCTTTCTTCCAGAACTCTCCATCGACGCAAAAAGCAACTTTCAAGGAAAAGTTTCTAAGATGGGTTATCTCGTTGGGGTTGAGTATTCAAAAAGTTCACCACGATCTTTTCCCAAATCCTATTATGAATGGGGAGGACGTAATCAACTCACCAGCTTGGACAGTGGTTTTCTTGCAAGAGGTTTTCCTGTGGGAATTGGCCCTTCTTTACAAATACTTCGAGCCAATGCAGAGATTGGATTTAGACTTTTAAGAGTCAACAGAGGATTGCCCTGGAATCGATTTCACATAAAAGATATAGAGCTGCGTCCTTTTTACGAAGTGCTCACAACAGATCTCTATCAAATAACAGACAAAGCTGCCTACCCATCAAATGTTCGTATGGGCAAAGAATACTTTCAAACTATTGGCGCTGAAATAGATTTCTTCTGCCAAGCCCTTCACTATTTTGACTTTAAAGCTACCTTTGGAGCTTATAAAGGATTTGGTCGACTTGGATCAACTCAGTACGGCGTCAGACTCACCTCACTTTTAGATTTTTTCTAGACACGTTAAAATAAAAAAATGGAAGTTAGATGTCCCTCATGTAGTGCCCAACACAGAAGTGAAGACTATCCCGGAGCCTTCGATATTCTTTGCGGATGCGGGTACTTAATTCTTAACCCGGAACTTTCATCTGACTCTCAAAGTTATAATCAGGTTAATTTCGAAGGAGCACCTGCATCCGCAGGAGACTCAAAAATTTTAATACAGGCTGAGACAACGCCCACAGAAGAAGCCCTCCCTCCCATGCCTTCACCAATTACAGAAGGAAATGTCACTTTTACTTCTGATTTCTTAACGCCTCCGGAACAACTTCCTGGTGGAATGCTCTATGATCCTACAGAAATTCCTGCAACACCCGCAGAAGAAACAATCCCCGAAAAACCAAAAGCTAAAAGTGAAGAGCTTGTTGAAAGAATTCAAAGCGCTTCGATGGGACAAATATTAGGCCCTGACTATGATTTAGAATTTAGCGAGCTCGATCAAGAAAGTCGCTTAAAAGCTCGTGAGAGAATTCAAAAATTTCTTCAAGATCATAAATGGCTTTTAGAAATTATGGAAAGAAGAAGTTTCATTACAGATGCTGTTTTTCAGAACGAAAAAGTAGAACGGATTCCGGAAGCTCTTGCTGTTGAAATCTACATTGCTTGCCTCGAGAACGGGGGAAAATGTAAATTTCAAAGACATAGTGACGTACTCAACAGAAGTCTTTAAATTATTCTTTTCGTTGAATATTTTTTATAAAATCCTGGCAAATCTCCCTCATCCTCTCCTCGCCAATCGAAGACAGAAAACTACAAGAGACAACAGGAAGGCTTTGAATTTTGTTTTTGTTTTTTAAGTTTTCAAATAACGAAGAATCAAGAATTTTTGTTAAAAACAAATACTTACCCTGAGACTGTAGTTGTCCATTAAAAGGAGGTTTCTGCTCAATCATTTTTTCCCAAGTTTGATAGTAATTAGGATTACCTCCTTCATCGGGCTTTAGATAGCTTCCTAACTTAAGCTGTACGTCTCCATTTTTATCAGAGAAAGAAAAAGACTTGAGTCTCAATTTCAACAAATCGTCTGTTGTCGATGCAAAAGATAATTTTAATTCCGCATCATCATTAAAAGGATTTGTTAAAATTTTTCCAGAGTACCCATCAACTTTCCAAGAAAAGATTCCTTTGTTGTCTAATTCAACATTTGATAATCCATTCGGTAATTTCCACTCATCTGGCAACTGAGACCACTCTCTCCAGTCTCGAATTTTTCCGCTATAGTCGACAACATAACGATCGACTGTTCTTTTGGTGATAAGTCTTGAAAGGTCCTTACCGCTAAAGGGATCTGAAAAGAAGGAACAAAACACACCCCCCGGGGTTGGCAAACAACTAAGCTCAAGAACGCGATCATCAAACAAACTTGTCCAAATACTCGTTAGCCATTTTCGATCAAATCTATCTCTCCATTCAAAACTTTCTGAAGGTTTACCGTAGCTTTTAATTTCAATTTTTCGTCCGGCATACAATCTTGTCCAATTTAAATGTTTTAATAAAACATCAAGAATTCCCTTAGCATCTTTATAAAAGTCAATTAATTTAGTTTTTTGAGGACGCTCAAGATAAAAAACAGATGATTTAGTGTTCTGAGTTTTTTCGATAAGCATCATTCTATCGACGCTCAGTTGAACCAGCTCCCAATCTAAAGGGTCAGTTACCCATCGATCATTGGTATCTTTCGAAACAAAGCCAACATACTCATAAGCAGTGTTATCCTTAGTCCATTTTTTGAGCGAAGGAGCTGTCGGAAAAATATCGTCTTTAAATTTCTTATTAAAATCACTTTGAATATTCTTATAAAATTTTAAATAATCTTCATTAGCAGCTTTCGTAAGAGTGACAGAGTCTGTGGGAAGAGGAAACGTGAACTTCCAATCTCTTGAAAGGCGTTTTTTAAAAATAGAAATCGCTGCGTCTTGAAAAAAAAACTCAGCTTTTTTTACTTTTCCCAGCTCACTAAAGGGAATTGCAAAATTTAAATTTTCGTTTTCTGTTCTTCGAACGACAATTCCCATGACCTCTAAATTTTTATTCAAAAGAGGGCCTCCGGAATTTCCAGGAGATGCAGGAGCAGAATAACGTATATCGTTCCAATCTCCATTGACAGGTTCTGGCGTAAAAGAAGTAATGTATCCGCTTCGAGTAACAATTCCATCACCTAAAGCATTACCTGCTGTAAAAACAAATTGTCCGATTCTGAGTTCAGGTGCAATTCTTAAAGGTTCAACATCAGGGGGAGCCTTTTTCAGTGAAAACTCAATCAAATCCCTATGCTGAGAGTAGCGATGAATTTGATCTATCTCATAAATTTTTCCATTTATGTCTCTTAGTTTTAAAGGACCTAAAAGAGAGGGTGAATCTAAATCAAAGACATGCGCTGCACTCACAAAACGGTTTTGAGCAATAGCAAAGGCAGTTCCAATCCCTCGATAGGGACTTTTGCGATGTTTATATGGCACAAGATGAACAGGAAGTTCTTCTTCATAAATAATGTTTTTGTCCTCTTGTTGAGGACTTACAACCTCAAAAACAGCTTTTAACAAACGAACATACTGTTCCTCAGTCAGTTGCATGTCTGAGCGAATATCCTGAGGAACAGGGGAAGAAACTTGATTCTGTTCTTTTTGAGAAAAGTATTTCTGAGAAGAGCAGGAAACTAAAAGAAGAAAAAACAATCCAAATAATTTTATTTTCATGACTTAAACTCTCCAAAAATTTTATTCAAAATATTTTCAACCTGAGTTCCACGACTGCCCTTCGCCAAGACAATTCCATTTGATTTAAATTCATTTACAAGCTCATCACTCAGAGCAGACCTTGAGTTTTCTATGCTCAAAACCTCTGGAGAATTCCATATTTTTGCATATTTTGAAAATTGAGGCCCTACACACAAAACAAAACTTGGATGACAAGCCAAAGCTTCATTGAAAATTTTTTCATGCTGGAGATCCGATTCAACACCTAAATCCAACATGTCACCTAAAATTAGTTTAAGTGGTAGTTTTTTTGAACGAGCACTTTCAACAGCACTTTTTAGGGCAGCCCTCATAGAACTTGGATTCGCATTGTAATGATCTCTTAGAACAATTAAATCATTTCGAACAAACCATGCGGCACCTCTTCCGTCTGGGAGAGAAATATTTTTTAAAGATTGTTCTATCTGATAAGAAGTTACCCCTAAACCTTGTGCAACAGATATTGCTAAGGCCAAATTTTGAAGCGCATGAAGAGATAAGTTTTCAACTTTGAAGTTTGGGTAAATCTCCTCTGGTGTTGAGGGAGTTAAAATGGCTCCTAAGTTTTTTAACTTTGATAAATAGAAATCATTCCCGGGACAATAAAACTTGCCTTGTTTTTCTAGGACGTAATCTGCAAGAACTCGCTCTTCTTGAAAAACACCTTCAAGGTTGCCTAGCAAATTAAGATGCTCCTCTCCAATGGATGTCAACACTCCAAAATCTGGCTGAACAAGCTCAACGTTTTTCTTCATGTCTCCTGGCGCATCTGTTCCTATTTCGATAATAGCAATCTCCACGTCAGACCTTAACTTTTCTAGCGTCTTTGGGAGTCCTAATTTACCGTTTTGAGACTTTTCAGTTCGAATGCATTTAAAACGAGAACTTAAAATTTGATACAAAAAATCTTTTGTCGAGGTTTTGCCGTTGCTTCCTCCAACACCTATCACTTTTCCTTTAAATTTTTTTCGAAATAAAGAAGCAAGCTCCCAATGTGTTTCTTTTGTGTTTGTAACCTCAACAACTCGTTCATCTTTAAACCCAAGATCTCTTTCTACAAAAACGGCTCTCACATTTTTCTTGAGAACATCCTTAACAAAATCGTGACCATCGATTTTATCTCCTTGAAGAGCTACAAAAATTCCATTTTCTTCTACTTCTCCTGAGTGAGTAGAAAAATGAGATGCTTTTTCAACTAATAAATCAATGTTCATGTAGAAATAGAATATCAAAAATTTTGCTGAATGAACGATTTAAAAAAATCTCCGCGCTCTTCAAAGCTTTTAAACTCATCCAGACTTGTTCCTCCAGGGCTTAAAACAAGCAAAGAGTTTTCTTGAAAGCGCTTTTGGATAGAATCCATAGCTTGCTTAAGCGAGGGAACGACCTCGCCACTTAAACCCGTCATTTCCTTGATCAAACTTCCTGCTTCACCAAAAAAAACAATCTGCAGATGACGATCACTCCATAAACGCTTTAATTTTGACCAAGGAAGTTTTTTGTCTCTTCCCCCTAAAAGCCAAATTAAGTTTTGATCCGGAAATCTCTCTCTTAAAGCGGTGTAAGCGGACAACACACTTTCAACCGTTGTTGCTTTACTATCATTCACAAAAAATGAATTTTTATGAGTAAAAAGCTCCACTCTGTGCGGAAGAGCTTCAGCTAAATTGAGCGCATCAATAACTTGGGTTTCATCTAGCTCCGGTGAGCCTAAAAACTCATGCAAAGCAGCTAGTTGAGCACGATTATGATCGCCAAGAAGCAGTGAATGTTTAAAAAGGTGAGATGATTTTGAGGAGTCAATCCACTTAAGCCTATGCGCAACTCCACTTAACTGAGCAAAATGCTGAAGATCGCCTCCAGGTTGAATTGCCCACACTCCTTCACGAGCAAAATCAAGCATCCTTAATTTGGCTAGATAATAAGCATCTTGATTCTTGTATCGATCCAAGTGATTGGGGAAAAGGTTTAAAATAAGACCCCGATCTATCATAAAAGCCATTCGCTCAATTTGATAACTCGACATCTCAATGATCAAATACTCAGCTTTTTCGCGATTATATTTTTTTAGATTCAAAACGTACTGAACAAAAGGAACTCCAAAATTTCCACCAATAAAAACCTTTTTATGCATCGATGAAAGCGCCTGATAGGCAGCCCATGAACAAGTGCTCTTACCAACACTTCCAGTAATTGCATAAAGTTTTTCGTCTGTTAAAAAAGCAGCGGCAACGTCCATTTCTTGAAGTAAACAAACCTTCTGCTTTAGAAGCTCGTCAATAAAAGAAGAATGCGGAACCCCGGGTGAAATAATAGCATGAGACCATTTTTTATGAAGGACCTCTGCTTGATTTTTAAAATCGCTCTTAGAAGCGACATCGTCATAAAAAAAAACTTCTAGATCAGGATACAAAAAAGTTAAAAGCTCGTGAACGGCTTCACCGCTTCGCGCTCGACCTAAAATTAACACAGGCCCCTTCACCGAGAACACATAACAAAATTACACGCTCTTCTGGTAAGTGACAAACTTTTTTAAAATTTAGAATCTAAGCAGCAAGTTTTTTTTCTAAGTTTCGTTTTAATGGAAATTTAATCTCAAAACAGGCCCCACCCAAAGAGGCATCTGTAGATCTTTTTACACTCAACTCACATTCATGATTTTCAGCTATGATTTTAGAAATATAAAGCCCCAATCCGCTTCCTTCTTCGCCTTTCGTACTAAAAAAAGGCCTAAAAATTTTTTCTTCAAGATCAGAGGGAACACCCGGCCCACTGTCTTCAACAAAAAGCACAACCTGATCCTCTTGAATTCGGGCACCTACTTTGACTTTTTTAACCGGTGATTCTTTGACTGCAGATAAGGCATTCAACATAAAATTCATCACAACTTGCCCAATTTCCACCCGATTACCAAGCAGATGGCACTCGCAATTTTCATATTTAATTTCTAAGTCCACATCTTGAGCCTTAAAAGCATGTCGAGCTAAAACATCTAAATTCTTAAAAAGCTCCTCGAGAGAAAAATCAACTTCTTGGCTTGCTTGTAATCTTGAAAAAGATCTAAACCCTAAAATCAAATCTTTCACACGTGTCACGTTGGCTTCGATTCGCTCCATTGTTTCGCGAAACTTAATGTTCAGCCTCAACTCCTCGAATTCGTTTAATTGTCCAAAAAAACCATGAATATTGGTAATAGGATTGCTGAGCTCATGAACAAGAGCAGCACTCAATTCTCCCATCGTCTGAAGCCTTGAAGCATGTATCCTTTGTTGGTTAAAATCATTTTTTCCCCTTAGAGCCTCTAACTTTTGAAGAGTGAGTTTTTTTCCAACATCACGAATCGCTTTAAAAACATAAAGCGAACACATCGTCACTCCTAAACCAACGAGGGAACTTCCCATTTTTTGAATTTCAGGAACTTCACCAAAAACCCAAAAAACATGAACGGCCCACAGTGACACAGCAAAGAAACTCTTTAAAGCCCATGACTCAAATAGATCTGCTGCTAAAAAAGCAGGTACAATCAACAAGACCGAAGGCAAACGATGAAACTCACTTTGCAAGACCAACATGTGAGCGACAAGAGCCGAAAGAACCGCAAGTCCTTTTAAATTTTCAAAAGTTAAATTTTTATTTTTAAACGGAATACTACATAAAAAGAAAAGCCCATAACTTAAAAAACTACCCGAACCTCTCTCCGGGCCAGCCCAAAATAAAAAACTTGCTCCCATCAATCCAAAAGCTAACCAAATTCCTATTCGATATAGCCATTCAAACGAGTGAAGAGCTTCTTCTATTACGGAAGCTCTATCGGAAGCCACTTTCTTCACAGAATCTTTATCGGAGAGGGACTTCAAGGCTTAAGTCAATTTATTGATGTCAAAAAAACAAACATCCTAAAACCAGTATCGAAAGCCCAATCCAAGAGGGACGCCTCTAAAAAACTTGTCAGGCAAGTTGATTCCCGCACTAAATAAAAGCTGAAAGTGCGTGGTTATTTGCCACAAATAATTTGCATAAATTGAAAACTGAAAAGCCTCCCGACGCACTCCTTGATAATTCCAAAACAAGGGTCCTGCTTCAGCAGATAATTCAAAAGGCTCTAAATGCCAGTTCAAACTCAAAGCCGGGCTTTTATAAAATTTATTCATTTCAAAAGCCAAACCCATAGAAAAATCATTGATCAAGGCATAAGAAAATTTTGCATGTGTCTGAGTGACCTCTAAGTCATTGTTCCAAGATTCTACAACATGAATCACATAGTCACCCTTATCAATTGCAAAAGCTGGCGTGACGATTGCAAAAGAAAAGCCTGCAAAAGCAAAGATCACAAATGATTTAAACAAACTCTTAATCAAACAAACCTCAAATTGCTTTTTTCTTCTGATCAAAAACATGACGAGTTTGAATCTCGCGAATGGTTCTTGTTTTACTTCTCATCACAATCGAATGCGAGGTACATCCGTAAGCCGTAAAGTTAATTCCTTTTAGCCACGAGCCATCGGTCACACCTGTTGCGCAGAACATCACCTCGCCCTTTGCTAATTCTTCAATCGTATAAACTTTATTCAAATCCGTGATACCCATAGCTTTTGCACGTTGGCGCTCTTCGTCGTTTCTCCATTTGAGCTGACCCCAAAAATCTCCCCCCAAACATTTTAAAGCAGCTGCCGCAATCACTCCCTCAGGAGCTCCTCCTGTACCCAAAAGTAAATCAATTCCTGTTTCTGGATTGCAGGTAGAAATAGCAGCGGAAACATCCCCATCACCAATCAAGCGAATACGCGCACCCATCGCTCGCACTTCTTCAATTAACCCTTTGTGACGATCTCGATCCAAGATAATCACAGTTGTTTCTTGAATCGATTTTCCTTTAGCTTTTGCAACAGTTGTGAGAATTTCTTTTGTGCTCATCCCCCACTTGATCAATCCACTGCACTCGGGGCCTACGGCAATCTTATCCATGTAGGTATCAGGAGCATGTAAAAAGTGCCCCTTCTCACCAACTGCAATTACAGAAATAGCGTTACTATGCCCAAGTGCGACGAGATTTGTTCCTTCTAATGGGTCGAGAGCCACATCAACTGCGGGGCTGCCCTTTTCACGCAGACCAAATTCTTCCCCAATATAAAGCATGGGAGCTTCGTCACGCTCACCTTCTCCGATGACCACTGTTCCTGAAACATCCAAAACATCCAAAGCTCTTCTCATTGCATCGACCGCTGCTTGATCTGCCTCATCACGCTTTCCTCGTCCCATCCATCTTGCTGAATTAATCGCAGCCGCTTCTGTGACACGTATAAATTCAAGAGCTAAATTTCTATCCATGTTGAAAAGTCTATCCGAAGAAAACACTCACAGCTAGAAGCCTAGCGCAGAGTTTCTTTTATAAAATTTAAGAAGCTTCTTCGACGATGGTGACGCCATCTCCGCCTTCGCCAGGCCAGGATCCTGTTCTAAACTTGAACTCTGTTCGTTCTTTTTCGAGATAGCTTCGAATTCTTTCTTTGAGAACTTCTTTTCCGTGTCCATGTATGATCGTGACGGAACTCACCTCACGAGCGGTTAACTGATTAAGAGCTGAATCGATTTTACGAGAAGCTTCGTCCCACGTTCTTCCACGAACATCGCAGATAAAACTTCCAACCTGAGCTTTTGATTGAGCAAGAACTTGCGTTTTCGTAGTTGATTTTCTTTTTTCAACCCCCAACCAACTCTTGCGACTTTGATCAAAGCGAAGCTTCTCTTCATTGGTGACATCAAAAACTCGCTCCACTCCCACTCGGGTTTTAATCTCACCCACTTTTACAGAAACCGTCGCTTTTGTATTAGTTTGAGCTTGAAAATCTTCTTCTACCTGGCCCATTCCAAGGCCCGCAATTTCTACGATCATACCTTTTTTTAAAGTTTGTGGATCAATTCCTCTCTTAGGTTGAACAAAGGGAACATCCTCAAGACTTAATTTTTTTAATTCCTGAGTTTTCTGAGAAATATCTTCAAAGATTTGTGTCGATTCTTTGCCCTCACTTTTTAAAGAAAGAATTTTTCCAGCTAATTCTTCTCGCAAAGTTTTAAAATCACGAAGTATTTCTTTTGCTTCCTCTCTTGAAAGAGTTCGCAACTTTTCTTCAGCCAATTCCTTAAGACGTTGAAGCTCCTTGTCTTTTTGCTGAACCAATTTCTTGTTTTGTTCCACCTCAAGCAATTTGTCTTCAAAATGCTTTCGACTTTTTTCTAAGTTTTTGAGAGCTTTGGTGAGATCTTTCGAGTCGTCTCCCAACAATTGCCGTGCACGAGTTAAGACTCCTTGGGGAATCCCAAGGCGGTCTGCCGCATCGAGTGCCGACGACTCGCCTGGAACGTCCATAACAATCTTAAAGAGAGGTGTTCTTTTTTGCGTATCATAGGCCATGGAGGCAACCCGACATCGCTCATCGGCAAGCGCCATCACCTTGAGGGCTCCGTAATGAGTTGTCACAAAGACTCGGACACCTTTTTCTAAAAAATATTCAATCACGGCTCGTGCAAGTGCCTGCCCCTCTTCAGGTGCAGTGCCCGTCGCGATTTCGTCGATGAGCACGAGATCGCCGCGCGAGGCTTCTTTAAAAATTCGACTTAATGAATGAATATGAGCTGAGAAAGTAGAAAGTTTTTCAAAAAGATTTTGATCATCGCCCATTTCGGCAAAAACTTTTTTTAACTCAAAAGGAACTTTGGCAGATTTTGCACATACAGGAATTCCCGCTCGAGCAAAAAGAAGAGCCATTCCAACACTTTTTAGAAGAACCGTTTTTCCACCTGTGTTGGGGCCCGATAAAATCAGGGCCTCTTTCCATTCCAAGCTATTTGAAACAACTTTTGTCTGAAGAGACAAAAGAGGATGTGCGAGATAATCAAATGACAAATCATCACTTTGAGTGGCCACGCAAAAATTATCCCATTTCGAAACAATTTTGGAGACCGCTTGCAAATAATCTCCAAGCGCTAACTGCTCTTGGTTGGTGATAAAAAAAGGCACAACATCTTTTGAGCGATCTACAACTTGAGCAAGAATTCGCTCAATTTCTATTTCAATTTCACGCTCGGTAACCTTGAGCTGATTATTAAGATCCACAATGGCTTGTGGCTCAACAAAGATTGTCGATTCCGTTTTAGAAACGTCATGAATGATTCCAGGCATTCGGCCCTTGTAACTTGTTTTCACAGGAAGAACATAGCGACCATCGCGCAAGGTCACATAATGATCACGCATAATTTCTGCAAGATGAGGATCTTGAAGATAATCCTTCAAGCGATCGTCAATGCGATTTTTCAGGTCGCGCGCCATCATGCGCAGAGCGCGTAAATCCTCGGAGGCAGAATCAGATATTTGTCCGTGCTGATCGATGAGCGGAAAGTGGACGTCACACCAATCCTTGAGAGGATCGAGCAAATTTAAAACTTTTTGCAATGCTGCTAACTGACTCGTTTGAACAACCGATCTTAGACTAATCACACCCTTTTGATTGCGTATGACCTGAGCAAACTCCTCAACGCTGATCGCCCCCCCTCGAGACATTCTTTTGTAGACCATATTCAGGTCAGACAAATCACCCAAGGGAAGTTGCTTTTCCTTAGATTGAAGAGCCACCACATCAATGATTGCTTCAGCAATGATAGAGGCTTTTTCTCTCTCCCAAAAGTCAGGACGAAAATCTGCAATAAAAGATTGCCCCATAGGGCTGAGAGCATTTTGAGTAAGAATTTCTAAAAAGCGATTCCACTCCAATACATCGAGGGTTTTCTCAAAAGCTGTCGTCACACTTGTTTTCTCTCTATGTTTTGCATTCTCTCTCTATTTCTCAAAACTGACAAAGATTGTTTTTGATTTTAAAACCAAAAGTTCACCTTCTGCTGCTCCTTTAGGTTTTTTTAAATAACGACGCTCTGTATAGTCTACTGGAATCCACGACCCTCTTACTTTTGAATGTTTCACAGCCACTAACGCCGCCTCTTGCAACACAAGCTGCGAGGCTTCATCTTTTGCCCCAAAACCTTTTTGCCCTCTTCGAAGCCAAGCATGCCCCCCTTTTTGGCCGCGAACATGAAACCAAAGATCACGACTCTGAGCCTGACGATACAGCTCATCATTCTCAGTGGCTTTTCTACCAACCACTAACTCCAAATCATTTGCAATTTTTTGAATCGAACCTACTTTGTTTTGTTTTTTTGTTTGCTTTTGTAATTCCTTTTTCTTTTGAAAAGATTCTTGAGTTGTTTTTGTCTGATTTTCTTTTTCAACTTGAAGAAACCGCTCTTGGGCCTTTTGTATTTTTCTCTCTTGACGCTGAAGAAGCTGCTTCATGCGATCAAGAGAAGTTTTTCGATATTCTTTTTTAAACGCTACACCCTTTAACTCAGAAAGCTTTGCTAAAAAAATCCTTGTCCATTCTGGAAGTTGAGAATCATTCTCGCCCCACAGCACGGGGTTCTGTAAAAAAAACCGAATACCTTTTTCATTTTGAGTCATCCATTCTTGGGCTTTTTTTAAATCATTTTCTATATTTTGCAGAAGTTTTTTTTGCTTCGAAGAATTTTGCACAACTAAAACTTGCTCGGAATTTTTTTGATCAAAATCTTTTAAATGTAATTCATCGAGTAAGGCCCAACGAGGAAGTGCTTGCTGATAATCTTTTCGACTTTCTACTTTAAGAACGCATGTTTTTTGGACCATATCCCACTTCATCGAACGATCGCCAAAATCAAAAAGAATTTCTCGACCCGACTCACTCACCAAAACACTCTGCAGAGGATATCCCACAAAATGAGCTTTCAAGTAGAGAAGCAAAGGTGTCTTTTTTGCCGTAAACTGCTCCTTTTTAAATGTGTGAAGCGAAGCCACTCCCACCCCTCCCTCAAAGACACCAAAAGCCTGTTCTCTTAATTGAGGATAAAAATCTAAAACCATGATTTCCCTAAGATTTTCTGTCATGAAAAGTCGTGCATTTTGAAGCTTTAAAGGGCCCCCAAAATCCTTGACTTGGCGCATAAATTCTTGTACCTTCTGGGAAGCTTTTTTACAGAAAGCAGTTTGAGAGGTATCTTCATTTTCCATGGCGACTAAAAAGAAAGCAGCTCCTAAAGCTAAAAGCAAATCCTCTGCAGGCTCAAGCCCTGCAGCTAAGAAAAAACCCGCTCAGAGCAGCAAAGCCAAAGCTCCTGCTCCAAAGGTTGTCGCAAAAGCTGCTTCCTCTAAAACAAGCTCCGCTAAACCGGCGCCTGCAAAAAAAGTTGCCGCTGAAAAATCGCCTGCCCCAAAAGTTGCTTCTCAAAAATCTTCCCCGCAAAAAGCTCACCCTCCTAAAGGGCCCTCAGCTCCTACAATAGAGCAAAAACGCGACCAAGCTGCCGAAGCTGTGAAAGCGGCTCTTGAAGCTTCTAAAAAACTCAAAGAAACAACCGAGGAAGACGAATTCGACCCTGAAGCTTTCTTTGCGGCTTCTGGTGGAGAGGGACTTTTCAAAGCACACACCATGCGAAAAGAACGCGTGGATGTGAATCTCGATATTCGCTACCGAGTGATGGAAAAAGGCCCCATTGTTCATCACGCAGAATTAATGAACCTTTCAAAAACAGGTCTTTGTCTGAGAACCAAAGACGTGTTCAAAGCCAAAACTGTTTTACGAATTGAAATTCCGCTCCCTCACACAGCAGAACTTTTTTCTGTTCAAGCCGCAGTCGTTTGGAGTCAAAAGATGACTGCTCCTGAGTTTGGTGACGCCATTCACACAGGCTTGCACTTCATGCCCATGAATCAGGCAAAACAAGCGGTGATTAATAATTTCATCCAACAACGTCGTGACGAAATTATCATGGCAAAAATCGGTCTCGATAAATTTACCGATGTTGTGCCCGTAGCTGGCCTTGATTAAGTAAGAAGCTTCTTCTTTAATTATCTCGAGGAGATAATTATGAAAAAACTTGGCTTATTCGCATGTCTATTACTTTCACCTTCTGCATTCAGCGCGGTCTATGCACTTGATCCTACGCACACGACTATTGGATTCGAAGTGATTCACTTGGGGATTTCAAAAGTCCCTGGAAAGTTCAAAGAATTTAAAGGAACTTTTGAGTTTGATGAAAAGACTCAAACCTTGAAAGATTTGAACGTCGAAATCAAAACAGCTTCCATCAATACAGAAAACACTGATCGCGATGGACATTTAAAAAATGCTGATTTTTTTAATGTTGAAAAATTTCCTGTTTCTACATTCAAAATCACAAAACCCGTAAAGCTTGATGGCAAACCCATCAAAGGCGAACTCACTCTTCTGGGCAAAACTCAGAACGTGACTCTTAACGTGAAATATAACGGCAGCGCCAATATGGGTGGTACACAAAAAACTGCCTTCGATGCTCAAGGAAAAATTGACCGCACACAATTTGGAATGACTTGGAACAAAGAAATTGAAGCGGCTCAAAAGCCCAATGCGCTCAAAAAAGCCGTGAATAAAGCAAAAGACCTCGCGATCAGTAACGACGTGGCTATCATCATCAACGTGGAAGCTAATCAAGAAAAAACCAAGTAAATCTTTTTACGATTTCTAGAAAAAAGCCCGATTGCTCCCGTGGCAATTGGGCTTTTTCATGTTAATTATTTAGTCTTTACACCGGGATCAACATTATCGGCGTGTAGCGCAGACTGGTAGCGCATCTGCTTTGGGAGCAGGGGGTCGCAGGTTCAAATCCTGCCACGCCGACCATTTTTCTAAACCCATACACCCTAAAGAAACCCAATTGATTGATTCTGAACCCATCTTAAAAATGACTATGAAAGCGATGTCAGTCACAGGTATCAACCGGACATCACGGGATGTAACTAGATTTTGCTACCTGATTGCTACCACATCGAATCAGTACATTTTTCATTTCACACATGGGTACGGTGTAAATTATTGAGCGAACACAGACAGCGCGTCGGTACAATTAAGACGCCCTTTGCGGTGAAGCTCGCGCATTGCACTTCTCGTGGCGCTCCGGGATTCATCCGGGTGATTGCTGTAATGCCGAGATAACCCTCGCCCAGCTTCACTTTCGATTTCTACTTCTCCCGCAAGGAGTGTGCTTCGCTGCGTGCGTTTGACAGCCTCGCGCCTCAATCTTGAATCTTCATCACCGAGAAACATCGCCGTGCCATGGTTTTTAAATATTTGTCGTATAGCCTTCTCTCTCGTTAACTTATCTCCTTCGATAAGTCGCACACGATCACGCATAGCTTCTTGAAAAGCCTCGGGTGTTTTGGCTGCAAACATTTCTGGGAAATATGTGCGTACTTTGTTATAAGCTTGGCGAATGGGACTATGAATGTTGTATCGCTTAGGATCCTTATTGATGATTTCAACGAGTTTGTTGTTGAGGATAACGGCTAGAGTCGGATCTTTCTTCGCGTGCTTAAGCATACCCTCAAGAATAGCATTTTGAAGTTTGGCATAACTGGTTTCTTGAAAATGCAACTGCGGTAAAAATACCGGATATCCAAGCTGATCTGCAATCGACTGTGGTGCAGGCGCAACTGCTTCCAAAATGTGAGTCAAGTAAGCAGAGACCTCTGCTTTCAACTTCATATTTTCTGCCGTTAAACGAGACGGATAAACAAGATCCATTACGTGCGGTGCATAGGCAGCAGCGCGCTCAACTGTTTCTTCGCTTGACAAAGAAGAAAAACCAATATGCATAGCCATGAGCTTAGCTGTTGGCTCAAGAGTTGCAGGCTGCGAATGAGCAATTTCAATGAGCGTTTTTGCAGCTGCGTCTAACTCATCCGAGTTAAGGCCTGAGCTCAAAGATGCTCTGAGCGTATCCAAACTCTCTGGCTCTGAAGCCGCTCGAAACTGAAGCCCCTCAAAAGCTAGGGCGCGGGCAGCTCCGAAGTTGTCACCTACCTCCGTATCGTATGAAAAATAGCGTTCAAAATATTTCTTAGCGTCTGCATGACTTATCGCCTTACTTTCAAAGAGGAGTTTTCGGCTTCGCGAAGTCATATATTGTAAATCCCCGTTTTCAAGTTTTTCGATAATATCCAATGCCCTTGGATGAGCTCGGAGGGACGGTGAATTTAGGATTGATTCATAAAATGACTTCTCAATCTTTTTCATCGATTCTTGATTTTGTCGTGCTGTTTTCAATTGTTCTGGTTCTGGATAATAGTCTTTGTTTTTATTATATTTTAACTCTAATTCTTCAACTTTGTAATCCATCCAACGAATGGCCGATCGAATGCTCGAAAAAAGTTTGGGATTCTGTTCAATTGCTTCCATCCATTTCGTGCAAGTTCCCTGACACGATTTAGTAATGTGAGCAACTGTTTGAAACATCAGGCTCGTTCTCGGAACGACGTCGTCCAATCCCTCTGATAAAGTTAGTAAGTCCTTTAAGTTTTTGGGATCATTCCAATGCGAAGAGTCCACAATCCCTCGAATCACGCTTAGGTATTTTTGGTCTTTCTCTTCACTAGCGTTGGCTCTGGCAGCCTGAAGTTTTCCGACGACATGGGAGACGGGGCTTCCGACCTCAATCAGGGCTTTCGCCGTTTCCATTATTTTTTCTTTATTGGCTTCTGTCGCGAGATAGTTGCCAAAGTCTGCGTAAAGTTCGGTTCTCAAATTGGACCTCGACGTCGTTCTAGGTGCAGCTTCTCCAAGCGCACGTATGAATGTTTTTAATTTTTCAACCGTTCGAAAAGCTTCGATACGAGATTGTAACGATGATAATTTATTCTTTACAAGTGAGTCGTAGGAGCGGATGAGGCCGCGAAAGCCCGCAGGAAACTCAACAGCTTGTGAATTTTGCACCAACACGTGTCCACCGTTTAAAATGACATCGACGCCATGCTCGCGAGTTAACCTTTCGAAGACTGCATCGATGTTATTATTTTCTTCAACCATCAACCGCTGAACAACTGAACTTTTTTGTACCTGATCGTTCTGCCAATCGAGTATGCGCAAATTGGGATCATTTTTAATTCTAAGTTGAAACACTACCCCCTCACTTCTGGCATAGCCTGCTGAAGTAGCATAGCTTGGAGAGGTATATCCTCCACGTCCGTACACAGCTACGGTGTGTCTTCCGCCGAGAATCCTGCCTCCACTCTTACTCAAAAACAATCCGTTGCGGAGAATCGCGAGGCCCTGATCCACTTGTGGAGTTCCATGATATACAATTCCATCTTTCGCTACACTTTGCCGAAACCGAGACATCGCCATCAGAGGCAATTCATCGGGCATGGATTGCGACGGTCGACCGATTCTTAGATTGTCGACAAATTCGGGTACCGTCGACACATTATATTTTTCCTCGATAACAGCGAGAAGCTCTTCAACTTCTTTTTCGAAGCTACCCTCGCCGCCACGGTGGTAGCGATTCGCCGCACCTGAGAATCGCGAGTTCCGAACCATTTTAGGAAACTGTTCGATAGCCTTTTCTGCCGCGCGCCTTGAGAGCTTTTCGTCTTTTATATTTTGCTTCAATTCACGAATTTCTTCGACGAGTCGCTTTTCCTGCTTCAAGCGAGTGTACGGAATTTCGAGCAAGCTACGAAGACCGCGAATGGTCTGCTTGGGCCCGTCTTCGACAATTTCTCTTCCAGTTTCTGGATCTTTCGCGGGTTCAATGTAACTCACGAATCCCATCAATAGGTCGTCGACAATATTTTCCTTTGGCAGGTATTCTTTTGGCTCTTTGATCTCTTTAGCTTCCATATCATAAGCAAGCAAATCCACAGTCGCTCCGCCTTGCGCGCTCGAACGCGGGGCCTGTCCTTCGATCACTTCCCCGCCGACTGTGATGGTATGATAACTTTTTACGTCTGCAGGAGGAAACAGGGATGCCTTGAACCCTTTGTTCATATCGGCATTACGAAGCCCCAAGCTGATTTCAGCACTGTTTGTGATGGCAAAGGCACGGTCTCGCGCAGCTGGGAAATTTTCTGCTTTTCCAACAATGAGTTGGACGTCGAAGTCACTTCCTACTCCGCGCATAGAATTGCCAACTTCCTGCAAAGACAGCGCTGGCAAGTTTCCTTTTGAATCGTAAATGTTATGTTTACCGGCAGCAATGGCTTCTAATGTAGTAACAGCAGAATTTCCAGTTTGCTCGGCCGTGTAGAGTTCTTGATAGAGAAATCCAATTGCCGATCGAAGTACGCCGGAGCTTGGCATAATTTTGATATCTGAATCGATCGGGCGAAGCTCCTTGTAGAGAGTATCGAAATAGCGATAGTTTTTTGGCCCCTCTGATTCATTCATAACCAAGGGTACCGTAAGCCTTGAGAACATCATTCCCAACGCCGCATTCAAACGCCTTTTTGTGGCAAGCAGTTCAGCGGAGTGATTTCTAGAAATTTCCTCGGCACTCATACCTCTCAGAGCAGGCGGTAAGAAATAATTTGGAAATTCCGAAACGTCAAAATTTTGCGCGTGCAATACGCCGTAAACGGTCAGCATGAGAAAAGCCAAAACAGCGCGCAAAAACATCTCAACATTTTTCGGAAGAAAGTGCCCAGATTTGAGAAGGAAATTTGACGCCATTTGCCTATGATCCAGAGAAATATTCAGGCTACGGCTTTTGGGTCTACATTCAGTGCAACCCACCATTGCCCTTCTCCTTGGACAATTGGTAGATGAACCTACTAAAGTCAAGAGCGTTCACATTTCCAAACACAGTTCACAAATCTGAACGCTTTTCTTTCTCGAACTGAGAAATCCGCTCTCTCAAATT
Organism: uncultured Bacteriovoracaceae bacterium; assembly: GCA_964407615.1. GTDB lineage: Bacteria > Bdellovibrionota > UBA2428 > UBA2428 > UBA2428 > CANIGN01. The sequence goes on from CAYOWH010000018.1 coordinate 25,376, forward strand.
GAGAATTTTCTCAATTTGAGAGAGTCAAATATCCGCATTATCGCACGTAACCCAGCACTTCCGGTGAAAGTCCCAGAGCCCAAGCAAGCAGTCTTAACGGCAAGCGAAGCGCAAAAACTTTTAGTTGAGGCCAAGAATCTGAATCACAGATCTTACCCCATATGGGCGATGGCTCTTTTTACCGGAATGCGAAGTGGTGAGATGTATGCGCTTCGTTGGAACGATGTAGATTTGGAACACAACCGAATCTTTGTAACTCGCAGTTGGTGCAGCAAAGCAGGCTTTGGCCCAACAAAGAGCCAAAAAAATCGAGTAGTGCCTATTTCACAAAGTCTTAGAGATTTACTTTTAGAAATAAAAGAAAGTCAGTTGAAAACTGGCCCAAGCGAGTTTGTGTTACCGCACTTATCCGAATGGGAAAACGGCACCCAAGCCCAAATCACCAGAGACTTCTGCAAATCCATCGGTATCAGCTCCATTAAGTTTCACGACCTCAGAGCTACCTTCATCACCCAAATGCTAATGAGAGGCGTCCCACTCGCTCAGGTAATGAGCATAGTCGGACACAACCAACTCAAGACTACCAACACATATTTGAGAGTCGTTGGTACGGATCTGGCAGGGGCTATGGTGAAGCTGAGTTATTCACTACCGGCTACAAATTTGGCTGAAGTAGTTGAATTTAATGGGATCAAGAAGTGAAAGAAGCATGTTGAATAGTAAGTATAATGGTGATACAATGGTGGATATGGTAAAGAAGCTCGTTAAACACGGAAACAGTTTGGCTCTGGTAATTGATAAGCCTGTTCTTGAGCTTTTGAAAATTCAAGAGGACACACCTCTTGAGATCACAACTGTTGATGGGCAATCGCTTATCATCAGGCCAGCATCCGAAGAAGATCGCAAAAAGCGCATGCGCAAAGCATTTGACGAAGTTCATAAGAAGTTTCCTAAGACTTTGAAGAACCTTGCTAAATAATTAAATGGCTAAAAATGTGATCGTTGTTTTATACCCACTATTTTTGCGCCTTGAAGATGTTCTCGAACTTCACAAAGAACTGATAGATCGCTACGGTGGAAGTCACGGTGTTCGCGATCAAGGATTGCTCGAATCTGCTATTCAGCAGCCCGAAGCAAGTTTTGGTGGCGCATACCTGCACACAGACCTAGCCTCTATGGCAGCCGCTTATCTTTTTCATCTTGTAGAAAACCATCCCTTTGTTGATGGAAACAAAAGAATAGGATTTGCAGCTTGTGTAACTTTTCTTGCTTTAAACAACCTATCACTAAGCATTTCGGACGACGAAGATGCTGACGGAAAGACAATTGCAGAGAAAATAGTGATTGATGTGACTCAAAAGAAAATCACTAAAGAGCAACTTGCCGACCTAATTCGAAGCTCACTAGTTCAAAATTAGACCCTAAACCCTTAATTTCTACGCGTTGCTACCAAGGTGTTGGCAGTTAGAAGAATTTCAGCGCCTTGGCCGTGACCAAGACACGCCGACCAATTTTCAAATATTGAATTTCGCAAAAATCCCAAAAACCCAATAACTTGATTCTAAAATTGAAAATAAATTTTTTGAATGATGGAGGTTCAAATTTCGGGGTGACGGGATTTGAACCGAAAAAATTACGTTGGGAACCGTCTAATGATGGCTTATTTTTTTCTAGTACAATTATTAGATGCAGGAATTGTTTTCGTCAGATCGAGCTAAATTATTAAACTCTCAAATCGTATCTTCAAGATTAGTTTTTGAGCCAGTAACAGGCGAACATGCTGAAATATTCTTTGAAAAATTGTCTGACCCTTTAATTTATGAATGGATCTCATCAAAGCCACCGCCCTCACTAGAAGCGCTTCAATCCTCATGGAAAAAAAGAGAAAATCGACTTTCTCCAGATCAAACAACTGCCTGGCTAAATTGGGTAATTAGGCGAGTGGATGACGGCTCCTATGTCGGCAGAATTGATGCAGACATAAGTAAAGAAAATGTGGCAACAAACATTGGATATGTCTTTTTTCCGATCGCTTGGGGGAAAGGCTATGCGACCGAGGCGCTTCAAGCAGTTTGTGAACACTTAGGAATGAATGGTATCACGAAAATATTGGCAACCGTGACTAAGGGAAATTTGGCTTCATACCGAGTTCTAGAGAAAGCTGGATTTAAAATACTTCGTGAAATTCCGCAAGGTGACACCATTCGTGGTGTTGTGTTTGATGAAATTGAATATGTTAGATCTGCTCAATAAAATCCTAGGTTATCAAATTTTATTCGGAGGCTCTTATCAATCAAACTCTAGGATCTATAGATTTAAGTCCTAGGAATTCTGTTTCAATTTTGCGCAATTTACTTCCTTTGACTTCTATCGAAAATTTGAAACGAGTAATTTCAGGCATTTAACTCAATTCCTGCCACGCCGACCATTTGACGGCAAGTCAAAATGGCAAAAACGAAGAACACGAAAGAACTCAAACACTAAAATAGCACCTTTTTCACTCTCGAATTTCGATAGAATTTTTTCTTTGCCAACCATGCCGCTCAAAAAAACTCTGAGCCCTTTGCGCTTTTTCTTCTTGAGCTTGAAGGGCATGTTCAAATTCGTGCATAAACACACGATACTGAAGAATCGTTTGATGATAGTTATCTGGAGTAAATATCTTTATCGAATCCAATACGTGCATTATAGTGTGATCCTCGAATATATACTGCAATAGGATGCTTTGATTTTGGGAAGCAGCAGATTCTTTCGCTCTTAAGAAATGATTCCGCTTCCTTTCTGCCTTCTGGACTCAAAAGTCTTAAAAGGGCTTCTAGAACAATTTCAAACGTTTTATTAGCAGCATCTTTTGGTTCGAGAATTCCTGCAAATAAGTCTTGTATTCTTTCATATTCGTAAGGCGTTAGTATATAGGCGCCCGGAAAATCTCGCTCGCGAGCAGCCCGTTGTCCAAAACCTTGGTCACTCGCGGACACGATGGATCCGAAGCCACCAGGCATTCCCACTCGTCCTTGCCGGCGTTTTTCATCGACTGATAAGCCGTGCCGCGACAGCCGCCGTAGCATTGCTTATTCTTCATCAACTCGCACGACTTGCAATCGCCCTGGATCATTTCGCCCAAGTTGCGCACCACTGTGAGCCATTGCGATTCCAAAATCTCTCTGAACGAAGTCTCGTAAAGATTTCCCAAATTGGTTTCGATGCCGGGGCAAGGTTTCACATTGCCATCGGCATGCACATCGACGCGCATCATGTTTTCGTAGCAGACTCCAGCGACGTAGGGGGGCTTTGGAATCCAAGCTTCAAAACCCTGCGCAATATCTTGATCGAGAATTTGGTAGAAAAATTTCTCCAGCCTCTCTTTACTCACAACTAAATACTCGTTGTTCTTGGCAAAGCCCTGAACCTTGGTCACTTCGATGTGACTGTAGAGATTATTCTCTCTTAACTGCGAAATAAGCTCGGGCAAGTATTCGATATTGAGCTGAGTGATGACCGACTCAACGCCCAATCGCGTTTCCCCCACGGGACAATCGCGATTGAAACCTGTGGCCATAAATCGACGGATAAGATTTTTCTGTTTTTCATAAGACTCGGCCGGCGTGCCACCCGCGCCCGAAAGTGTTTTGTGAATCTGACAAAACTTTTCGTAGCGAGGGTCGTCGGCTTCAACCATAGGCACATTCAACTTGGTGAGCACATTCACTCCCCGCGCATTGAGTTCGTCGAGTTTAACTTCGTCGACCAGCGCACCATTGGTAACAAAAGTGACCAAGAGATTTTTACTCACGCAGTGATCGATGATTTCCATGTGGTGCGGAGCCGTAGTGGGCTCAAAGGTTCCGTTGATCGTCACGGCGCGCGCGCCCAGCGCATGTCCTTGATCGATCCACCCTTTCATTTTGCTCGGCCATTCGGGATCTTTGAACGGTTCGAGGATGCTGTTTTTCATTTTTTGCACACGCGGCCGATCTTTAAACTCGGGACTTCCCACATAACAATAGGGGCAGGCCCAGTTGCACGCCACCGGGGTATTCACCTTGATGCCCATGCGAAAGAGCTGATTCGTTTTTGCCATCGCGGCAAAATCTTCGTTCGTTAAATTAAACCCTTTGAACTTGGGTATTTTTTTCATCACACAATTCCTTATTGATTCGAAGAGGTTTACGCGAAAGCATTTCGCCAAATTGTTTGGCGACACTTTCATCGTGAATGCGGGTAAAGAGGCTTTCCACAAACGAAGTAGAAAGACCGAAATTCAATCCTTGCGCCAAACGCGAGCGCAAGACATCGAAGTAGCGCTGTTTATCGTAAATGGCCTTCCCACTTCGCTCTTTATTATGAGCCACGGCTTGCGAAACTTTTTGGCGTTCTCCCAAGAGTCGCAAGAGCTGAGTGTCGATCTCGTCAATTTGCGAACGCAGCGTCTGCAGCTCTTGCACAGCTTGCGTGCCGATCGAATCTTTGTCATTTAAAACTTTGACCAGATCGAGCAGTTCGGCCGGCGTCAACTGTTGTCCAGCGTCGGTCTTGGCTAACTCGGGTTCGGCATGGCATTCGATGATGTAGCCATCAAAGAGCCCCAAATTTTTAAAATGCGGCGCTTGGGCCCTGATAATTTCTCTTGATCCATAGAGGTGACTGGGATCCAGATACATTTTGCACTGAGGGAAAAGTTTTTTCATATCTTCGACCCAATTCCAGAGCGGCGCATTTCGAAATACCGAAGTGCCCGTCTTCACTCCGCGGAAGCAGAGATCGGGAACGATGCCCCATTTTATCGCGCGGCGCACGGCGCCTTCCCACAATTTAAAATCGTTGGCATAGGGGTTTTTAATAATCACTTGGGCGTCGGGAATTTTTTCAGAAATTCTTTTGAACAAGGCCTCTACCAATTCGGGAGCACATACGCTGCGCGCGCCCAGCCAAAGTATTTTTATCCCTTGGGCAGCACACGCATCGACTTGCTCGACTAAGCCAACTTCTACGGCCGTGGGAATGTCATAGGTATTTTGAATTTCGGTCAAGGTCTTGAGAGCTTCGGCCCCGTAACCTTCAAAAGCCGAAGGCAGCGTGCGCGGTTTCCACACCCCCGCGCGCAGAGCGCAGAGACCGGGGAGCTGTCGCAGCTCTTTGGCGAGAGCGAGCATTTGCGCTTCGGATTCGAAAGCACACGGGCCTGCGATAATGGGAATGGCTTTTTTAACTAAGTTCATAGTGAGTTTCCTTTTCTTACTATTTCTCGGTTAATTTCAAAGGTCAGTTCACTGAGCCCCCTCAGGCAGTTCTCTTCGAGTATCTCAAAAGTTTCTCCGGCAAAAACGACGTGCCCGTGCCCGCGCGAGGCCAAGGGGGCACGAATCAAGACATCGCCCGGTTGATCGTAAATTTGATGTTCTTGGTAGCCACAAAGTTGCACGAGCTCTTTTTCCCCGCGCACGGCTTTGAGCACTCCGGGCTGCGCGCCCCACAAACTGTGAGTAATAACTGGTTTCGCAGTGAGAGCGTAGTTTCCGAAAGGTAGTTTTTTCTTCGCCCCTCTTTCGATGAGCGCATCAATGACGTCAAAGCCGGTGGAACGCAAAACGGAAGAGTAAATGGGCCCGCCGCCCATGCGAATGCCAAATTCTAAGAGCACCACTTCGTTATCGAGGGTTCTGAATTCGGTGTGCAAGACATGGCAATTTGGGCCCAAGTAACGGTGAATTTTTTGCATGGTCTCTTCGATTTGTTGCAAAAGGTGGGTCGGAATACGCGTGGGTGTGGACCAAATGTGCTCTTCAAAATAAGGGTTGTCTCCCGGAATGGGTTTGTCGTGGATGGCCAAGATTTTTGCTTCGTCGCCAAAGTGAAAGCTCTCCACCGAAACCTCGCCCACTGTATAGGGAAACTGCGATGGAAACTGCAGGCTGCCGCCAATATCTTCTTCGGCAATGAAGCGAAAATCTTCTTTTTCGTTAAGCGCGCGCGAATAGAGCGCGTCTTTTCCGTATTGCTTTTTGGCGAGGCGATCAAAGTCAGTAAGTTCTTGGCTTAAAGATGGGAGACTTTCGAATCGTCGCACCAAAGTTGAGCCGCCACCTATGCAAGGCTTAACAATCCAAGGCGCTTTGAGGTCTTGAATCTGCGCAAAGTTACCTAGAGTGATTTCACGGAACTTGGGAATGCGAACTCCAAGACCTTGGCATATCTGACGCATGCGCAATTTATCGCGCCCTAAAAAAGCTTGTTCATGCGTGGGGCCAGGCAAGTTGTAGTGTTCACACAAAGCGGCGTGCAGCGGAACGCAAGCTTCGGACAAGTTTAAAATCGCATGCGGCGCTTCGGAAAAATTGGCCGCCAGAAACATAGCCAAGGCTCTGGGCTCCTCTAAAAGTGTGGGTGGAACCACCACGGCGCCATCGACATAGGTCATGACCCACTCGGGAGCAGCCTTGGCATTGGCCAGGAGGATCACTCGAAAGCGCGAGCGCAAGGTGTTGAGTTTTTGCAAATGAGCCAAACGACTGGGATTGTGCGAATAGAGAACAAATAAAGTTTTAGGCATAAGCGAGCTTCTGACTTCTTTGTTTGTTGACGAGCGACAAAAGTAAAAGCGTGGCAAAGAGCGTGATAAAAAGCATGGCTACGGAGGCCACGGCAAAACCATTTCTTTCCGAAATGGCGGCCACGATGGCGGGCCCTAAACCAAAACCGGCACTCCAGCTCGCATTAAGATAGCCAAAACTCTTTCCGCGATTGCTGGTGTCGCAGGCCGAGTTAACCTCGGCGTTGATCACACTCACGTGTAACATTTCTCCACACGAGAAAAAGACAACAGCCACCGTCGCCCACCAGAGAGCTTGGCCTTGGAAGATCATAGCGATGGCCGCAAAGTAAAGTAGGAAAAAACTAAGTGAAGACACAATCAGTCTCGAGAAGGACCAATGCTTGATTTTTCCGGCCACGGGAATTTGAAAAAGCACGATCATGGCCGAGTTGATGGCAAAGAGAAGTCCGACATTCTTGACCGAAATATGGGCCGCATCGAATATGACTCCGAGAATTTCGTTGAAGACTCCGTACGACAGTACGAGGACAAGATTGAGGCTCACCAAACAAACAATCAAGCGCGGGACGCTAAGCAGAGACGCGAACGAAGCCGCTTTGACTTCTGCCCGTGGCGCCAGGGCGAGCTTTTTAAAGATTGGGCTGTGCCAAGCGGAAATAGCAAAGGCCAGAAGGGCGGAAAAACAAATAAGGTAAATGCTCGCAGCAGATTTAGAAAGCGCGTAAGCACCAACGAGAGCTCCCAAGCCAATGGCGAGATTCTGACTGGCGTGAAAAAAAGCGTAGGCCACGCGCGTGTATTCTTTTTTGAGACTTTCGCCAATCGTGCTCGAAAAAACTGTCCGAAAAATTGCTTGCGCTAAATTGATAGCCAGGTAAATAGCGCCGGCGACGTAGAAATTACTTTTTACAGCGAGCGCCAGATAGCAAAGACTATTGAAAAAAGCTCCCCCGGCCACGAGGCTACGCTTGCTAAAGCGATCGGCCCCCATGCCGCCAATGATCGAGCCAACCACGCGAAAGACGATACTGAGCGTAACGAGAACCGAAATGGCCGTAAGCGTCGCCGCGTAACGGGATTTCAGTTCCAAAAACAAAAAAGGAATCACGATACCGCGCGAGAGACCAAAAAGAAAATTGAGAAAAATCACCAATCGTTGCAGCGGCGAAAGACTTTTCCAGTCGGCGACACTTGAACTCAACATGCAGCGCCCTTCTCGATGCAAGCCGCGACGAGGCTCTCGACACTCTGACTTTGCATGTGATCTTCGGCAAAATAGGGATAGCTCACGATGACATACGCGTGGCGACTAAAAGAATCTCGAATTGCGGGGGCGTGGGCAATTTCGTCGGGCCCCAGCAAAATGCCCACTTCGTGTAACTGACACCCATTGTGAGGGAGCAGCACACCCCTTTCTTTGCGGGTAAAGCCGCTATAGTTGCTGTGTTTGGGCCAATAGCAGAGCGCATTTTGCGTGGAAATTTTGTTGAGACTGTCGACGGCCGAAAAATAAAGTTGCCGCGCAATGCGCTTGGGCTCCGAAAAGTTTTGTGGCTTTTTGCCCAAGCAAATATCGGCGTAGAGCGCGTAAGGATTAAAAGCGCCCGAATAGTAATAAAGATCCATGATGCGATCGCCGGGGTTGCGCACACACCACTCCATGATCGCCACTTGATGGTTCGCAATTTTAAATTCGAGGTGCAGAACGGCATTTTTCAGCGACGTTTCGCGAAGAATACGACTTAAAACTTTTTGCAGCTGATCTTTGACGTCTTGGCTTAAATGATCTTCGAAAAAAACTCGGTGACCCACTTCGACCGGAAACTCAATGCCCTCAGCAGGGAGCGTATCTTTGGCCGTGACGTGCGACGTGAGCACTTGCCCTTGAGCGACCCAGGCTTCGAGCGAATATTCGGGGCCTTCGACCAAATCTTCGAGCATAAAGAGATCTTTCTCGTTAAATTTTTCGAGCGAGGCTTTGACCTGTGGCAATTGCGAAGAATTTTTCCAGAGCACGACCCCCACTGAGCCATGCTCACTGACGGGCTTGAGGGCGCCCCGCGCGGGAGCTTGGGCCAAGGCTTCGCCTAAAGGCAAGATGCGAGAAGCGGGCACGAAGGGGGTTCCTGCAAAAACTTTTCGTTGCAAAAATTTGTTGCGCGACACCGTGGCGGCCAAAACTCCCACCCCGGGCAAGCCAAAAGCTTCGGCCGCTTTGGCCCCTTCGACCACCAATTTTTCTTTGATGTTGAGGAGACCGCACACTTTGTAAGAAGCTTCGAGACTGGCCAAGACAGCGACCAGCGAATCAAATAGATTTCCTTCGCTCAGAACATGATAAGAAACGTTGAGATTAGTGAAATGTTCGGGATTGCGCTTAGCAAGTTTTTGGAGATCTTCGGCCTTCTTGGCATCGAGATCGATGAGGGCCACGTGGTGGTGAAGTGAGCAGAGATGCCTCACATAAAGTTCAGAAAATTCAGTAAAGGCACCGAGGATGGCTACGCAGCTTTTCATTGTATGCAAAGTTGAAGAGTAAAATAGAGATATTGTTTGGAATTAAATTTAACCATACCGGCTTTTACATATTGAGACGCTACGAATCAACATGTTTGTTCACAAACCCAATGCTCAAATGGTGCACGCATAAACACGCCATGGACAAGCTAAAATAGCCGCAGATACCCAAAAAAGTACCCATAAATACCCATAAAACGGTGACTTTTGGGTATTTATGGGTAAAAATATGGGTATGGAGCCAAAAATCAAGATCGGCCACAAAACCCTAAAACTCATCGCTGAACTCGATGAATTCAAGGGCAAGTGGGCAGCCACCTCACTACTGGCACCCGAGAGACTTAGCTCACTTAAAGCTGTGGCAACCATTGAATCAATTGGTTCCTCCACTCGCATTGAAGGAGTTAAACTTAGCGATTCAGAAATTGAAAAGCTGCTGGGGGGAATTGGCAAACATTCCTTCATCTCCAGAGATGAGCAAGAAGTCGCGGGTTATGCCGAAGTGATGAACTTGGTTTTTTCTAGCTTTGAAGAATTGCAGTTGAGCGAGAACCACATCAAACAACTGCATTCGGTATTGTTAAAATTTAGCAGCAAAGACGAGCGACATCGTGGGGAGTACAAAAAGTTTCCTAACAATGTAGAAGCTTTTGATACTGATAAAAAAAGTCTTGGGATTGTTTTTGAAACTACCAGTCCTTTTGATACCCCTCGTGAAATGAGTGAGCTAATTGAATGGACAACCAAAAACCTTTCCAAGAAAGAACTTCATCCGCTTTTGGTAATCGCAGTGTTTATTGTGACTTTTTTAGCGATACATCCTTTTCAAGATGGCAATGGACGACTTTCGAGATCGCTCACAAGCCTGCTCCTTCTTAGAGCAGGATATTCTTACGTGCCCTATAGCTCGCTTGAGCGAGTAGTGGAGGCCAACAAGGATGCCTATTACCTCTCACTAAGAAGAGCACAAGGAACGCTCAAGACGGATGATTCAAAGCTTAATGATTGGATCGATTTTTTCTTGGAGTGCATGAAAAAGCAAAAAGATAATCTTGAGAAAAAACTCGGAGAAGAAGCTCTTCTTCAAAAGCTCTCAGGACTTTCAGCAGATATCATGGCTCTAGCAAAAGATCGCTCTCGCATTACGATCGGCGATGTTTTGAAAGTTACGGGCCAAAACCGCAACACGATCAAAGCTCACCTCCGAGACCTTGTTGCTAATGGCAGGCTTTTAAAAGAAGGCACAGGCAAAGGCACTTGGTATAAACCTGCATAAAGCCCCCCAACCCTCAATTGCTACGCGTTGCTACCAGACATTTGGTAGTCGTAATAATTTCATCGGCTTGCGGGACTTCCCGCCACGCCGACCATTTTTCGGTAAACGAAAAGCGAAAGACCCAAAAATTCCAGAGAACTCTAATACATAAATAACGATAAAGGAGACGCCCTCGAAGCAACGAGATTCCTCCAGATTTCACACACTCACTCCAATTGGCTACATTTGTACTATTCGTTGAATATATTCAATCATTAGTACTCTTTAGACAGAGTTCTAAGAGAGAATATCTTCTGCGTAACTTTTTCTATGCGCTTCTAAATAGGAAAAGAAACAAGTTCGTTGATCATGAGCGGCTCAAAGCTGCTTTCTTCCTGATAGGAATAAGGTGATGTGTATTCAAAGAGTGTCCATTCGTTGTGGTTGTATTCGAGCGCGCTAAGGTTTTCGATCCAGTCGCCAGAGTTGAGGTAAGTCACGGTTTTTTCAGAATCTTCGCGTTTGATCTTTTTGATAGCAGGAACATGAATGTGACCACAAATCACAACTTCAAAGCCCTCATCATTTGCAAGGTCTACAGTACGGTTTTCAAAATTTTCAACATGCTTTAAAGCTTGCTTAACACTTTTTTTAATTTTTTTAGACAATGAAAATCGCGATTTACCCATGAGAGTAAGAGCCTTGTTGCAAAGTCTATTAAGTAAAATAATTA
>CAYOWH010000019.1:0-23789 GCA_964407615.1 uncultured Bacteriovoracaceae bacterium
CAAACAGCAGCAAAAGTGAATCGTCAGCCCAAGGAATTCTGCGATGAACACAGCGCCTATTTCTCAGAAGCTTGGAAAAGCTTTGGAATTTTTCCCGATGTTTTTTACAGAAGCTCAACCCCCGAGCATCACAAGCTCGTACAAACAGCGCTTCAACGTCTCTATGATAAGGGAGACATATATTTTGCCGAGTACGAGGGAAAATACTGCACAGGATGTGAGCGCTATCGCAAAGACTCAGAACTCAACGAAGCAGGCCTCTGCCCCGATCATCTCAAGGCACCCGAAATAAGAAAAGAACCCAATTATTTTTTTAGAATGTCCAAGTATCAAGAAAGGCTTGTTAAATTCTACAAAGACAATCCTCACGTCATTCAACCCGAGCACTATCAAAAAGAAGTTTTAGGAATGCTTTCCGAGCCTCTTGAAGATCTCAACATCTCACGCCCTAAGGAGCGTCTCACATGGGGGATTGAACTTCCCTTTGATTCGAAATTTGTTACCTATGTCTGGTTTGACGCTCTTCTTTGCTACCTAGGAGGCATGGGATACACAGGGAAAGAATCCCTCGAAGAAATTCCTCTCTGGAAAAACTCCACGCACACGCTTGCAAAAGATATTCTCAAAACTCACTCTATTTACTGGCCCACAATGCTTTGGGCTTTAGACCTCCCAGCTCCTAAACAATTTATTGTGACAGGATACTGGCTCGTAAAAGGGCACAAGATGTCTAAGAGCCTTGGAAACGTTGTTGAACCTACAACTTTTGCTGCGCAATTTGGCGTGGAGGCCATGAGATATTTTCTTTTAAGTGAAATGTCTTTTGGTCTGGACTCCTCTATGACTCTTGAATCTTTTGTCTCAAAAGTGAACAGCGATCTTGCCAATGGCCTTGGAAATCTAACTTCTCGAACACTTACTTTGGCAGTCAAAAACTTTGAGGGGTGCATTCCACCTCGCGGAAAGATGGAAGCCCTTGACGAAAACCTCTTAAAACAATTTGAAAATTTGCCCGAGCAAGTTTTTGCCGAGTACGACCATTACAAATATCACCTTGGAATTAAGCTCATCATGGATGCTGTTCGAGAATGTGATCGCTACATCAACGAAACAAAACCTTGGGCTCTGGCAAAAGAAGGACAAAAAGAAAGACTAGGCACAGTCCTTTCTGTTGCGATCGAAGCACTTTACAAGCTCAGCGTGCTACTTGATCCTATTCTTCCCGAGGGTTGCCACAAATTGCGCACAGCTCTTGGAATGCAAACACCTAGCTTGAATCTCAAAGATTACTCAAAAGCAATTGTAAGCGGATCAAAGCTGGGAGAAATTCCTCGCCTTTACGCTCGACTGGAACTTCCCAAAGATCTCGAAGAGCAGAACACCTAGAATATAAACGTAACAAGCTTTGACTACTTGATATCAAAACTTCCGACAAAAGCGTTCCAAATCACATTTGCAGAGTCAGCACTTTTTGCACCTTGAAGATTTGCCAACATCACTACATTATCCGCTGGGGAGTAAAGATATAACATGTAAAGCAGGTTGCTATTTGATTTGCCCGAGAAAGCCACGACTGGAACACCTTTGATCCCTTTATAATTTCCCGATTTGTAGACCAAATCAGATAATCCAATTTTTTCAATTGAAGCCCTATCAGCCCCGAGGATCATACCGTCGTTGCCCAAGCCAACGTTTGGAGTGAAGCGAACCCTAATGATGCCATCTTTGACATTAGGAATATTTTTCCAATTCTTTAAATCATTCTTAGTTCCCCAAAGAAATCCTACGACTGATCCATCCTGAGTCGCATCCAATTCGAAATTTGAAGGAATTTCTATCGAATGAGTTCGAATATTGCCTCCAATATAAGGAAAAAACTCATGTAATTTAACTTTCTTCATGTTTACTATACCTTTCGAAAAAGAAGTTACGGGAAGAAACCATACCACCAAGAAAAAAATCTTTATAATGACACTTTTCACTTTTAACACAAAGCTCTGATTGCTCATGATGATTTCATTATACATATTTTTATTCATTCCAAGATCTGATTGCTACCGGTAACTTGGTTTTTTAGAAAAAAAATAAACATAATTTCTTGAGTTTATTAAATCTTAATAAGCAATTTACAATAAATTTATTTTTATTCTTTCTTAAATTTTAGATTAAAATTTCGAATGAATTGTATGTCAACAGATGCCATCGTGAACTCAACTCGAGCTGCACTACAAGATCAACAAGTCGTGCAGCACATTTTTCAAGAATGTTTTAGATATGATCAATTAATAAAAGAAGATTTCAACGGCGATTACAGCATTAAACCACTCCTCATATTTCCATTTCTTTCTCAAAACCAAGAAGCAATATCAATGGTTAGATTCGAAGTTATAAGAGATAACAGATTAAAATTTTATAATTTTATTTTTAATTTTGGGCAGCAAGATCTTCATATCAATTTATTATCTTTGGGATCAACAAATACCGACCCATTCCTTTTCAAAGACGCTCTGCCAGCCGTTTTTTTCTGTTGCTACGATAGGTCTCGGAACAGAAGGACTTCTTCTTAAAGACACTGAAGTTACGAAAGAAGGAACTAACTCTTGGACAGAAATATGGACTTGGACAAATTCCAAAACCGAACTTGAAAAAGTAGAAGTTAACTTTAGTAGCGCAGGAAATGGCGCTGGCGTTAGCTACAGCGCAAAAAAAGCTGCTTAGTTTTCCTAATTAACCCAAGAAGTTTTAGATTCTGAATCTTTAGAGGGCTAGATTCTCACGCGGAATCGCGGGTTTCGCGGAGAAAACACAAATACCTGCTCTGCAATCAAGGCTCTCGTTTATTCGCCTTGAGCCATGCCTGAAGGTACTGCGACCGAAATTCTATATTTATCTGTTCATCAGCTAAAGCCTGTCCAATCTCAGGGTGCTTCTCGAAAGGCCTTTCCCCTAATTGGAGACGCGCAGCTGTGTACCCCCCCAAAAAAGAGGGCAAAACATAGGGGTCCATCCCCTGACTCCGCAGTTCCTCGGCGGCGTCATGCACAGCGAGGCGCAACGTTTCAGATTTGGGTTGCGTCGATAATCCGCTTTGAACTAACCAATCAAGCGCGGCTTGCTCATATTTAAGCGGTTTTTGAAATACCGCGAGTCCCCACCAAACGCACAAACCCACGGACACAACTACAACAACTGCTGTCCAAAATAGAGCCGGCCTCCAAATCACCATCACCACGGCCTTTTCGGGTAGGCATCGTTGCGTCGCTGCGCACCTGCCTTAACTTCATCAAACGTCGAAACAGTTAACTCATTGTAGCGCCTCATGAACCAGTAGTCGGCAGCCATCAACAACCACCGAATTTCACGAAAAAATTGCTCATCACTGGCCGGGACGACGTCGTAACGGCGGGTCATCAAAATTACGTCGTCTTTGAGATCGAACAAAGGTTGAGTGTAAAGCTCAAGTTCCCCCTCACCGAGAGTACGATATTCCAATTTAGAGGCCGCAACCATCTCTACCCAAGTCTGAGGATGATTAGAATGAATCTTCACATCGTAACGAACCAAGCCTGACACCAACAGCACCTTTTGATCTGGATTAAATCGGAAAAATGCTCCATCCGATTTGGTGACAAATCCACCTCGGGAATCCACTTGCAAGTTGCCGATGTAGGTTCCACCCCACGCCTGCACCAGCCTTAATGCGTCCTTCAATTCCATGGCGTGAGATAAATCAAAAAAAAAAAGATGATTAAATTTGAGAGCAGGTACCTGACAGAGGACTTCATCAACAAAAAGCCCCTTTTTCGCGATTCTCGCTTAAGCAAGGAATATAAGCTTCTTGCAATCTTGTCATGATTTAAGTTTACAAATTATCTTTTTTCATTTCAAGATCTGTTTGCTAACGATAAATTGACGTAAATCATTCCTGTAACCATAAGTATCCAAGAGGTAATTCATCAGCCCCAAGGTCTTACTTTTGAGCAACCTTAATGTAAATCAAGTTAGGTTTTTTCGCCTCTCCAAAGGCTATAAAGAGCAGCGGTGATATCGAGAGGACCTGCTTTCCATTTGATTTTTTTCTCGGGCTTCAGGCCCGTTGCTGTTTCTAATTTTGCAGGTACAAGCAAGACCATTCGTTCAATCTCGCTGTCGAATTTTACTTTTCTTCCCAAGTTTCCAAGCAAATCTTTTGCTTGGTCGTGGGTCTGAATACGCTCTCCATAGGGAGGATTCGACACGAGAACACCCTTGTTAAAAACTTGATCCCCATAATCCAACACTTCAAAGATGATGTCTTCCTCGACTCTTGCTTTAGCAGCAAAGCGCTTTGCTCGAGGAATAATCTCAGGGTCAGCATCACTTGCAATAATTTGAGTGGGACATTTAGGAAGAATCGCCGCTCTCATTTCATTGAGAGTCGCAAGATAGGTTTCGTGAAAATTAGGGATAAATCCTTTTTTAGGAATATAACGCAAATTAGCTGGAGGAATTTTACGCAAGATCATTGCGGCCTCAATGGCAATGGTTCCCGTTCCACAGAAAGGATCATACAAATGTTGCGGGATTTTTGAATCGATCTCAGCCAAGAGGAGTAAAGCCGCGGCTCTGGATTCACGAAGAGGTGCAGGCCCTGGAACTCCCACACGATATCCGCGTCTATGCATAGGCTCACCCGTGATATCGATTGAGATCTGAACCTTGCCTTTCCAAAAATAAACTTCGATCCGATGTGTGGGGTCTTCTTTATTCACATCGGGGCGATTGCCACGCTTTTCTCGAATACGATCCACTAGGGCGTCTTTAATTTTGAGCATCCCTTGTGCTGTTGAATAATCGCACTCATCACTTCGGCCATGAACATCCATCACAAAGCTTTCGCCTTCTTGGATGATTTTTTCCCAAGCAATGTTTTTTGTTTCAGTATAGAGAACTTCTTTTTCCCATGAGTGAAACTCAGCTAAGGGCTGAAGCACTCGACTTGCAAGATAGGATCCGCACAAAACTTGCGTGATTTGCTTTAAATCACACGAAACTTTGATGCCACCACCTGGAGTCACCACGGCTTGAACACCTATGAGTTTTTTAATTTCTTCCGCAGTGGCTTCTTCAAGTCCAGGTGAGGTGGTAATCGTATAATTCATTTTTTACGCTCCCATAGTGAAGCAACTTCAACATAGGGAGTTGCTGGAAAAACATCCGCCACAGACCATTTCACAAGCTTGTAATTTTGTTTCAAAACCTCTGCGTCTTTTATCAAACCCTTCAAGTCACAACTGTAGAGCAAAATACGTTGAGCCTTGAGTGAGTCTTTTTTAAAAAATTCTGAGAATCCACTTCGAGGAGGGTCAGCTAATAAAAACTCACAATCAGCAAGATCGTTTTGAAAAGACTCCGCAGAAGCATTTACGATGTTGAACGAATCACTTTTGAAAGACTTTAAATGATTTTCAAAGTTCCCTCTTAAAGCACGAACAGCCTTTGCTTCTGTTTCCACAAGCGCCCGAGGTGCTCCCAAGAGAGTTGAATAGGCGATACTAAGGTTGCCATAACCCGAACCCAACTCTGTCCAATTCCCAACTCCACTTACCCCATCCATTAACTCCATGCCCATGGCAATCAAAGCACGATTGGCTTCAGGTCCAGGTTGCGAAAAACTTGAAATTGAAAATTCTAAATTTATTTCTTCGTTATCTTTAGAATAAGTTGGAATCCATGAATGAAGAGGAGCTTGCTCATCTTTATGCCCCAACTCCACAATCCAGGAATTCTTTTTTAATTGATCAAGATAATCTGAGTGTTCTTCGATGAGTTTTGTGAGCAATTCCTTTGAGGTATCAAACCACAAACCTTTTACTTTTTGCGAACTCACACGAAAACGAAGTTGAGCCCCTTCAATAGGCGGAGGATTTTCTCTTAATTCGCGAATTGCCTCGATAAGATCGCGATTTAAACTCCATTCAGGCAGCTCTTCTGAAAAATCAAAATCCCAAGGGTCAGCACTTTTCTTAGGCCCCCGCATTCCAATCTTGTTTTGGTAGAACATCAGGTCGAGGCGACTTCGATCGTGAGTTAAAATCGGCTCCATTTCACGAAGAAGAGTCTCTTCACCTAAAATTTCGCGAACAATCGCCCTTTTTTGATTCCAAATATCTTGAATCTGAAAGGAAACATCATCTACCACGCTCTAAAATCTAGCCCAAATTAAAAGTTCTTTCTCGCAAATATTTAGCCAATGTAAGACCTTTTATTTTGCTTATCGCTCGAATTTTAGTGCACAATGCGGCACATATGCGGACTGAAGTCTCCCATCCTTTGAGAAAAGCCGCCATAAGGCCTTCTAGCAGCACCCTACGGGGAATGCTTTCTCCAAAGGAGTTCAAAATTGTCGATTCTGCCCTGCAATCTCTGAGATCTGCAGGCGGATTGGAACTTCAATGGGAATGGAGAGGCAAGAGCATTGGATGGATTTGTGCGGCCAAATACAATGATTTCACTGTTTGCGAAGTCCATGCTGCAAGTATACCCATCAAAGGGATCATCCAAATCCCTATGGCAATCGCGACAAGAATTCAGGAATCAGCTTCTTTTCCGGAAGGCTTCAAAGGATTTCTTCAACATCCAACAGATACTTGTGGAAGCAATAATCTTTATTCACTTGAAATTGAAACCACGGAATTACGCGACCTTTTAAGCGACCTAGTCAGTGAAATTTTAAACTATATAGATTAGCTTCTCTCTCATGCCCACTGCGAGTCGCGGCCCAAAAGTTGTTTTTTTGGGAGCCGGTAAACTTGGTTCCTTGATCATTGAATCGTGGATCAAAGAAAAAACATTCAAAGCCTCTGAAATTCACATCCATGTAAAAAGCAAAAAATCTTTTAAGAAACTAAAAAACCTTTTTCCCAAAGCCACTGTTACTTGTGCTGAAAACAAAATCCCTATTCCCTCTGCTTTATTTTATGTGATTGCCGTAAAGCCCGCTCAGTGGAGTGAAATCAAAAACGAGTTACAAAAACAAAGCGCTCCAAAAGCTTTTTTTATTTCTATCATGGCGGGAATAAAAGCTTCTCAAATTGAAAAGGACCTCCAAAAGCCTGTGATTGTGGCTATGACCAACACATGTCTTCAAGCACACACTGCTCTCACAACTTTGTTTCAAAGCCCCTGCGCTTCCGCTACTCAGCTTCATCGAGTAAAAAAACTCTTTGGAAGCTTTGGAAGTGTTTATATCTTATCCGAGGAAGTTTTTTCTAAAGCCACGGCTTTGGGCGGAAGTCATCCTGCGTTTATCATTTGGCTCATGCAAAAACTTTCACTCATTGCTGCTGACGAATTAAAAATAAAAAATTCCCAGGAGTGGATTCTTCAAATTTTTCAGGGCGCATTGACTCTTTTTAAAAAAGAAAAAAATTCCAATATTTTACTTAAACAAATTGCCACCCCTGGAGGCTGCACCGAAGAAGGCCTCAAAGCTCTTGAAGAGCTCAGCGTAGAAGCTTCACTAAGAAAGGTTTTTGAAAAATGCTCGAACAAAGCCCAAGAACTAGGAAAAAATTAAAGACCAATAGCATTGTTTTAGACCTGCAAAATGCAAGTCGTGATTTATCTTTGAATCTCAACAAACTTAAAAAACCCAAAGACATTTTTGTATACAATCCACTGGATTATGCTCAAAAGCCTTACTTTGAGTACATCGCCCGTTACGCTCAAGCACCCCTGGAAGGACTTTTTTTAGGAATGAACCCTGGACCCTTTGGAATGATGCAAACAGGAATTCCCTTTGGAGATATTGTTTCTGTTAAAAACTTTTTAAAAATTCAAGATGGCGTAGAGAAGCCCTCGGTCCAACATCCTAAAAGACCAATCGAGGGCTTTGCTTGTTCAAGAGTAGAGGTAAGTGGATCTAGGTTGTGGGGGCTTTTTGAAAAGACCTATTCAAATTCTGAGGAGTTTTTTAAAAAATTTTTTGTTTTTAATTATTGTCCATTAGGTTTTTTAAGTGAAACAGGATCTAATGTGACTCCAGATAAATTAGAAATTAATTACAGAAAAGCTGTTGAGAAGCTTTGCGATGAACATCTTTCAAAAGCTGTTGAAATTTTGGGTCCTAAAAAACTTTTTGGAATCGGCGCTTACGCCGCTAAAATCTTCCAAAGACTTTTTCCTGAATTAGAAACGCATACAATCCTCCATCCAAGCCCCGCAAGTCCTGCGGCCAACAAAGGATGGGATAAAATTGCAAGCCAGCAACTTACGAATGCTGGCTTGAAGGATTTCGAATCTAATTAATATTTTCGGGAATTTTTAATCTCTGTCCAATTCTAAGCTCTTTAGACTTGAGATTATTAACCTTTAAAATTTCACTCATTTTTACATTATATTTTTTAGCAAGTCTTATGAGATTTTCGCCTCGTTTAACCTTGTGTTGGATGTATTCTTGAGAGGATGAGATTTCGCGAGTTTTAGAGACCTCAATTTTTTTACTAGCTCTCTCAATCTTCTCAGGCTTCTGTACGGAAGTGGGACCCCTTCCTATTTTTGAATAAGGTAAGGGAACTTTGATCACCTGACCTACCCGAAGTGCTTTGGGATTGCGAATGCTATTAAGTTTTAAAAGTGTCGTCGTGTTAGTTTTATATCGACGAGCGATGTATCCCAAATTTTCTCCTCGACCAATTTTGTGACTAATAAAGCTTGCAACTTGTATTCTACTCAATTCACTTACTTTAGAGATTAAAAGATCTTTTTTCTCAGGTGGAACTCTAAACAAATATCCGTCCTTCAAATCAGGAGGAGTAATACCTGCACGTAATTCAGCATTAAGTAACTGAAGAACCTCTGGATCTGCGCCTGTTACTTGCGCAACAGCTCTTAAATCAACACCACCGGGAATCTTTACTGATTCCCAAACAAGAGGTTTTTCAAATTCAATATCTTTTGCAAAACCATATTTGTGGGGATCTTTAGCTAAAATAGCTGCGGCAATAATTTTAGGCACATAATTTGTAGTTTCAGATCTGAAGTTTTTTTTCTCGTGAGCGAGCTGCCAAAAATTTCGACTTTTCTCACGACGTATGGCATTTAGCACCTTACCCTCACCTGCGTTGTATCCCGCTGCTGCCAAATACCATGATCCAAAAATCTGATGTAATTCTTTAAGATATCGAGCCGCCGCATGAGTGGACTGAACAATGTCTTTTCGTTCATCAATCCAAAAATCAACTTTCAAACCATAACGCTTGCCTGTTGCTTCCATGAATTGCCACGGTCCTACCGCTTTTGCACGACTATAGGCCTTTGGATTAAAACCACTTTCAATCATTGAGAGATAAATAAGATCTTCTGGCACTCCCTCTTCTTTCAAAACTTGTTTCATGAGTGGGATGTAGCGAGTGGAACGACCCAGCCATTTTTGGAAAGTGTCTCGCCCTCTTCCTGTAAAATAATTGATCCACATTTGAACAAATTCGTTATACACAAGAGGAAAAGTTTTCATAGATTGTTGATCCGCTTCTTTTTCTTTAAGCGAAGTCTCAGGAGAGACATCAACATCTCCCAAAGATTCGGGAGTGATCTCTACGTCCTCGGCATCAACGTCTTTGTCCTCATCTCCGTCATAAGCAACGTCTACTGAATCATCACCCTTCCCTAAAGATCCATTTCCTTTAACAGCACAAGAAGTCGTTTGAAATAAAAACGCCAATACCAACAATCTTAAAATCATCATATATCTAATGAGTATAATGCGAAGAAACGCGATCGGCTTCCTCAGAATCAACACTTTTTAATCTTTTATCTAAAGTGCTTTTCATGTAGTGAACAACAATCTTTCGAATGTCATCCATAGTCACTTTGTCTAAATCGATTTTAAGTTTTTTGATGATTGGATTGAGTTCTTTTTGAATCTCAAATTGATCAAGGCCTGTGAGGCTCATAAAGAGCTCCCACACCCTTTCTTTTTGTTGTCCCATTTTGTGTTCTCCCCAAACTCGAGGCTAACATTTGGGATTAATTCTAAAATATGCGATGCGTTGCAATCGCGAAAAATTTAGGTTTTGTTAGATTTTTCGCAGCTATCGCACTTTTTTGTGCCCTTATCTTTGCAGCTGCTGCACATTTTCTTCTCAGAACACTTCGAACAAGAATCACCACAAGCACTCTTAGAATAATGTGCACAAGAAACAGAAAAAGCTAAAACAAAAAGCATGGATAATTTTTTCATAAATTTAATTATATCAAAAGAATCACCCGTGAAGAGCCTTAAGGGCCAATATTTTCTGGATTATGCTGCGGCATGAAAGCAGGAGCAATGTGATCGGAGAATTTTGTAAGGTGTCCGAGCCACGTAACTTTGACACCTTTCGTAGGTCCCGCTCGATGTTTTGCAACAATAATTTCTGCTTCACTCGGTGCACGCGAATCGTTTTCAGGCCCTTGCTCTCGATGAATAAACATCACTACGTCGGCATCCGCTTCAATCGCACCCGAATCCTTCAAGTCAGATAATTGTGGCTTTTTAATTTCCACTCCACGTCTAGCAACTTCACGATTGAGCTGACTAAGTGCAAGTACTGGAACTTTTAAATCTTTTGCGATCATCTTAAGACCGCCCGTAATCGCTGCAACTTCAATAGAGCGATTTTCATGAAAACTACTTCCCGATTTCATGATCTGAATGTAATCCACGACGACAAGGCCCAACTCAATTCCCTTTTTTTCCATTTGCAAAAGAGATTTGATTTTTCGCGCTTGAGCTAAAACATCATAGGGAGTGACGATACTTCGATCATCTACATACAAAGGAGCTTCCTCACACTGTTCCGCTGCATAAAACAATTCTTCAAAATCTTCGGGATTTAATTTTCCAGTTTTGATTTTATGCAAATCAACGCCCGATACAAAAGAGATCATACGTTCGCAAACTTCCTCTTTTGTCATTTCAAGCGACATAAACAAAACAGCTTTGCGTTGTTTCATCGCTGCGTGAACCATCATGTTGGAAGCCAGCGATGTTTTTCCCATACCTGGACGAGCCGCCAAAACAACTAACTGACCAGGTCTTAGTCCCAAAAGACATTCATCCAAATCCCGCAGACCAGTTTTACAACCAACATCCATCGCCCCTTGGTTGTCGCTACGAAATTCAATTTCTTTAAGTGTCTGACTTAAAAGATTTCCTATTTTATCAACTGATGATGATTTTTTTTCTTGAGTGGCATCGAAAACAGTTTTTTCAATTTCAGCCGCGATCTCCGAAGTTTCTCCCGCCTTCAAAGCCAAGCCTCGGCAAAGCTCACCCGCCTCAATAAGTTTTCGTCTCCACCCCAAATCACTTAAAAATCGAGCGTACTCAGCAGCGTGCATAGACGTTGCAGGACTCTGAGAAATTTGGGCCAAATATTCTGCACCACCCACACGATCCAAAAGACCGTGTTCTTTGAGGTAGTTTGCTAGAGTTGTGAGCTCAACAGGAATTCCTTTGAAAGAAAGAGCCTGCATCGCTTCGAAAATACTTTGATGGGCAGGAAGAAAAAGATGCGATTTTTCAAAAAAATTTTGAATTTCTAAGAGGCAATCATTTGAGAGAAGAATCGAAGCAAGGAGTGCCTTTTCGCACTCAATATCGTGAGGGCGATCCCCAATCTTAAAGGCCATAAGGGACTTTCCGCTTCCAGAAGGTCGACCTTTAGATGAAACGATTTCAAGTGCCATAGATGATGCTCAATTCTTATAGCGAATCACATGCACGCGTCACAAGAGACGGAGCACAATATTAAATCTTTTATAAAAGATTAGTTCTTTTTAACTTGCTCAGGAGCAATCTTGAGAGTGATTTGAGTTTTCATACCACCCACGAGTTTGATCAAGATGGGATATTCTCCCAACATTTTGATCTGCTGTCCCATCACAATCATACGACGATCGACGACGTGATTTTGCTTAGCAAGAGCTTCTTCAACTTCTTTAGAGCTCACTGAACCGTAAAGCTTTCCATCGTCTCCTACCTTTTTAATAAGAGTGACAGAAACGTCCTTCAAAGCGTCCATAAGCTTTTGAGATTTTTCACGCTCTGTTAAACGCTTCTTCTCAATTTCTTTTGCTTTGTCTTGAAAAAGCTTTGTGTTTGCAGGAGTTGCAGACACAGCAATTTTATTAGGGATCAAAAAATTTCGAGCATAACCAGGTTTAACGTTTACCAATTCACCCGCTTCGCCAAGGTTCATGTAACTTTCTTGTAAAATAACTCTCATGATTGTTTACCACCTGAAGCAGCTTCAGAAGAAGCTTCGCTTTTTTCTTCACTTGCAGGAGCTGAACGCTCTCCACGATCGCCACGGTCTCCACGAGGTCCACGACGACCACGAGGATCTTTCCATTCACGAGGCTTATCACGCTCGTTCAAATCTTTTGCAAAAGTTGGGCGAAGTGTATTGTAGTCCGCTCCATCTTCAGAAGTACGAGAAGTCACCTGTCTTAAAACAAATTCGTTAATTCCCAAGCTACGAACCAATTCGTCAACTCCCGCAGGCTCCGATTTAAAACGAAAATAAGTCCACTGTGCGCGAGGCTCTTTATTCACAACGTAGGAAATTTTTGCTTTTCCCCAGTCGTCTTCATAAAGCCATTCGCCTTTTCCTTGCTCTGCGACTGCTTTTTTGCAGCGATCTAACATCGCTGTGTATTTTTCTTGAGGCATGTCTACCTTTGTGAGGCAGATTGTTTCGTAAACTCGAACTTTAGTAGTTGTATTAGACATTCATATTCCTTATTTGCTGTAAGGAGTAACAATTAGCAAAGGCCTTTCTATGAATCAACTCGAATCACGAAAGATTACCGAGAAATCGACCCAGAAATTGTCTTCAAGAACGATAAAAACCGCGCCATGCCTGTGGAGGCGGGGCATGAAGGACAAGCGGCTCATTTGTTCGTGGATGACGAAATTTTAGTGATCGCGCATGAAGAGCATGTGCATCCAGTACCAAACGAGGACGTAAATGAGGCGGAAGACGAAAACCGGGTAGCCCCTGCTCGCCCTCTAAAAGAGGCTTTCCTTCACAAAGCTCCAAAAAAATTTCCTCAGATGGATCATAAAGCTTATCCCCCAAAAGACCGCATCCAATATGCGCCATATGGACCCGAATCTGATTCGTTCGACCTGTTAAGGGACGACATTCCACAAGCGAAACGGGCCAATTGCCAGGCTCTTTTCCCGTCATCAAGCTTTCTAGCTTTGGCCAAGGAGGAGGCAACCAAGGGCCACGAATCCAATTTGTTTGAAGCGTTTTGAACTTTGTTTGAGCACGTTTACTTTCAACGCCACCCACTATTTGCTTGATACGTATCTTTGATAGTTGCGTGTTTCCCTTGGGAACAGCTCCAATCGGCACATCAATCATTCCAGAGGAAGGCTCAGGCTTGCCCCAGACAAGCGCCCAATAGGTTTTTTCAACTTGGCCTTCGTAAAAAACCCAGTACATTTTTTCTTTCGCAAGTGTGCTTTTTGTGAGGACGCATAGGCCCGATGTCTCACGATCGATTCGATGAGCGAGAAATAATTTATCGTTTTGTTTTTGCTTCCGAAGTAAATGAATGAGTGTGTTACGCAAATACTTTCCTGAAGGATGCACAGGTAAATGTGCGGGTTTATTCACAATAAGAAGATCTTGATCCTCGTAAATAATAGATATTTTAGTAGGAACCTTGGGCTCAGGACGCTCTTGAGTGAAATATTTAATCTCATCTCCTGCATGAACGGGTGTCTCAGCGGGTCGAAGCTCTCCGTTCAAAAGAATGTGCTTTTCCTCAATCATCCGCTGCCAATCTTCTTGTTTGTAGTAAGTAAATCGATCCGCAAGATAAGCAGCCAAGGGCGAACCCTCAGCCTTCAAAGGGACTCGACAACTAAAACAACTTTTTTGGCTTTGAGACACGCAGGATGCTTTTACCATTATTGCGTTGCGTAATAAAGGAAATACATTCCACTTTCTTTCAACAGGCGTGGTGAGTTGAAGGGGGGCATGTTAAAAAAGTTTCATGATTCTAAAGGTCGGCACCCCGGTTATTTCTCCCAGGGTCATTGATCAAGCTGTGGCAGTCCTCCAACGCGGCGGTATTATCGCTTTTCCAACCGATACAGGTTACGCACTTGGGTGCGATCTCTACAGCAAAAAAGCCATCGACAAGATTTATTTTGTCAAAAAACGTGACCGCAAAAAGCCTCTTAGCGTGATCTGTGCAGATCTCAAAGAACTAAGTCAGTTTGCGATTGTCAGCAACCGTGTTTATAGAGACATGCGTAGGCTTTTACCAGGGCCCTACACTTTTGTTTTGCCTGCAACTCGTCTTGTTCCCAAACTTCTTGTGAGCTCACGAAGCAGCGTGGGGATTCGTGTTCCTGCTAATCCTGTGGCTCTTGCACTTGTAAATGCGCTCAAACATCCCTTAGTGGGCACTTCTTGTACAAGCCCCGAGGGAGAGCCCCTAACAGATCCGGCTCAAATCGAAAAAGTTTTAGGAAAATCCATTCAACTCATACTTGATACGGACCATGTCCCCTCTGAACCTTCAACTGTTATTGATTTCTCTGTTGCGGAACCCGTTGTTGTTCGACACGGAAAAGGTGACGTTAAGGAAATTCTTTCTCTTACAGAAGAACAATGAAATTTAAAAGTTTTCCCACGCGCAAAGACGACCACATTGGTCGCAAGCTTTATCACATGCTCAGTGGAACAATTGCGGCTTATTTATTTCTCTATGTTTTAGATCGCAAACAAACGGTTGTCCTCGTGGCCCTTTTAACAATTTTTGTTTTCACAATTGATGTTCTTCGCTTACGGATTCATGGTTTAAACAGACACATTCACAAAATCATGGGCGGTGTCATGCGCCGAGAAGAAACCAAAAATCTAAGCGCGCAAACTTTTTACATGCTGGGACTTCTGTGGCTTGCGATTGGATTTTC
This sequence comes from uncultured Bacteriovoracaceae bacterium, assembly GCA_964407615.1. Classification (GTDB taxonomy): domain Bacteria; phylum Bdellovibrionota; class UBA2428; order UBA2428; family UBA2428; genus CANIGN01. Next base: position 14,963 of record CAYOWH010000019.1, read on the forward strand.
TAAACCGATTGCCGTGCATAGCTTATTGATTCTTGCATGGATGGATCCCGTTGCCGGATTTTTTGGACTGCGTTTTGGAAAAACTGTTTGGCGTTCAGCTATTCCAGCACAAGTTTCTCTTCCTTCAGCCGAGGGAGTTTTAAGACAAAAAACAATTGAGGGAAGTTTTGCAGGTTTTATTGCCGCCTTTCTAGCGGGCATGGTTGCGTGGACGGGAAGATGGGCGAGCTTTCCTCTGGAAAATGGCGCCTTGTGGCCGACTCCTTTGCAAGTTTTAATTTTATCAGTTGTTGGAGCTCTTGTTTCTGTCGCAGCTGAAGCGTGGCCCTCTCAATGGGACGACAACATCATGATTCCTTTTTGGACTTCTTTAGCCATTTGGGCTTCGACTCAAATCATGGGAATACCGACACTCTTCTAAAAGAGTTTCTGCAAAAAATTTTTTGGGCACAGATCGAAAAACTTTCTTGATCACTCTGTCTTTACCTATAAAAAAAGTCACCCGATTTGCTTTGCCAAAAAGATTTAAAACTTGATAATTGCTCGAAACACTTTGTGTCACATCTGAAAATAAAGGAAAGGCAAGTTGATAATGTTCAGAAAAAGCTTGCAAAGCAGATAGCGGATCAGTGGACATTCCCAGCAAAACATAATTTTCTTTAAGAATATGATAATGAGCCTTGAGGCTTAAAGCCTGCTGAATAGCTCTTGAGCTAAAAACTTGGGGAAAAAAATAAAGAAGTACATTTTTACCTCGAAACTCGCTCAAAGAATGAAATCTTTTATCTGTTCCTAGTAAGGAAAACTCTGGAGCAAGCATGCCCTCTTGCAAACCCCATCCAGCAATTTTTTTTAGATCTATAGGTAATTTCACAAATAAAAATCAAGAGCGTTGCGTTTAGCTAAGACCCTTTTTCTTACGATACACAATAATGCCCACGACAACTAAAACCAAAACCCCACCTGCAATCTTCATGTACAGATCACTTGAATCAGTTTTAGGTTCCTCAGCTGGAGCTTCTGCAACTGCAACCTTTGGAGCTGTTCTCGGTGCAGGCTTAGAGACAAACAAACTCATATTTCGTGATTTTACAATTTCATCAAAGGCTTTTGGATCAAAGCGAATTTCAGCCGAATCAATCATTCTATCTAAAATTTCTGCCCATTTAGGAAAAACACTCTCAGCAACATGATAGGAAATCAAACCTGCAACTTGCTCTTTAATCGAAGCGACATAACGAGAAACAAAGCCCGGAATTTCAGATCCAATCTGTAAGCTATCTACCCACATTTGCTCTCGAATTTTTTTGTCTTTTACATATTTTACTTGAGTCGTGTATCCCTTGCCCAAAAGATCTCTCATCGGTTTGGTTTGCTTGAGATACTCTTTATATTTGTCAAAAGTATCATCTGTTGGATTCACAGCTTTTGTAACAATCACAACAATTGCTTCGTTACGAAGATTTGGATTGTCGGGCTGACAAACCCAATCAAGCTCTTCTTGCTGACAATCCCAATTGGGAGGAAGCTCAAGAGAGATAAACTTACTCTTAAAAGATTTTGCGCTTGCACCAAAGCAAAGCACAGAAAAAAAGAACGCAATCAAAAAATTTTTAAAGCTTTTGTGAGATAATTTAGTCATTATCTCCCATTTTGCTCTTGAAATTTAACATCCGCAAGCCGGAATTCCCCCATCTTATTGGCCGCAAAACCTTTTAAGCGGGGATTCACTAAAAATAAATTGTTTTCTTGAAAAATAGGAGCAATCGCCACGTCTTCTTCGATCAACATTTTTTCCGCTTTTGAGTAAAGGGCTGAGCGACTTTGAGGACTTTGTGTATTGAGAGCATCCTTTAACAATTTTTCATAAGCAGCATTGCAATACTTCGGATAATTATTTCCTGAACTGCAGGTAAACATATCTAAGAAATTATTGCTGTCTGCATAATCTGCGCCCCAACCTTGTCTAAAAATTGGCAGATCTTGAGTTGCAGCAGATTTTAAAAAGACTTTCCATTCTTGAGCAACAAGAGCGACATCGATTCCGAGATTCTTTTTCCACTCGGATTGTAAAAATTCAGCAACCATTTTATGCATTTCATCGTTGGGATACCAATACTCAAGCCCTTTATTTGGAGGGTTTTTTATTTCAGCCCAAAGTTTTTTTGCTTTTTCAGGGTTAAACGGCATTCCCCTCTGGGAATCCGCACCTAAAAGCCCTTCAGGAATCCAAGACTGTGTGGGCTCTACCAAATCACTCATAAATTTTTTGATTTGAACACGATCAACAGACATCGCAAGCGCCATTCGAACTCGCTTGTCTTTCGTAAGAGGGTTTTTCATTCCAAAACCAAAGGCCATCGATCGAAGATAAGCAGACTTTGTAAAGCCAGGTTCTTTTTTTGAAAGCATTGGTACCTGCAGAGGAGAGAGCTTACGCACGATATCCACTTCTTTTCTTTCAAAAAGGGTCACTGCAACAGCATTTTCTTTAATGACTCGAAATTCAATTTCATCAAAATTTTTCTTTTGGGCTTCCTGGTCCCAATAATAGGGATTTTTCACTAAGGACAACTTTGATTCGCGTACCCACTCACGTAACAAATATGGTCCAGCCGTCACAAGTTTACCTGCCTCGGTCCAACGATCTCCATTTTGAGCAATCAAATCCTTGCGAATAGGATAAGTGACAGAAAAAGCTGGAACATTAATCCAATAAGGCGCTGGTGAACGAAGGGTGTAAACAACCGTGTTTGAATCGGGAGCTTTTACTCCTACTTTTAAAAAACTTTTTTCTTTTGAATTAAAAAAATTTTCTGCATTTTCTAAATCAAAAAGAAAATAAGCATACTCGGAAGCAACACTAGGGGTAAGCGTTCTTTCAACGGCGTCCACAAAATGCTGAGCAAGCAAGGGGCTTCCATCACTCCATTTTAAATTTGCTCGTAATTTAAAAGTAAAAGTTTTTCCGTTTGGACTAACCTTCCACGATTCCGCAAAATTAGGAACAATCTTTCCCTCTTTGTCCATTCGAACTAAGCCTTCGTGCAAAGTCACAATCACATCTCGCGATAAAGCATCGGTAGCTGTCGTCCAATCGATTGTCGGGGGCTCAGCCTCCAAACGCATTCTCAAAACACTTTGCTTTGAGGCAGTTGAAGATTTTTGATTGCAAGAAACCAAAGCAAAACAAAATAAAATAAAAAAACTTAAAGAAATAGAAGATTTAAATTTGATCATACTCTCCTCTTAGCAGGAGGAGCCTTGCTCTACAATCGACCCTTTAGATGAGGATCCAGAAAATCACGTAAACTGTCTCCAATAAAATTAAACGAAAGCATCGTGAGAGAAATAATCAAGCCAGGGAAAATTATAAGATGAGGATAATACTGCATTGTCCTCCAACCCTCATCTGCAAGTACCCCCCAACTGGGATTCGGCGGACGCACTCCCACTCCCAAAAAACTCAAAAAAGCTTCTGACAAAACATTTGTTGGAATTTGATAACTCAACTCCACCAACAAGGGACCCGCACAGTTTGGAAGAATATGTTTTAAAAGTTTTCGAGGCGCTCTAAAGCCGAGCGCATCTGTTGCCTCCATGAAGGGCCTTCTCTTGAGAGATCGAACCTGCACCTCCACCAATCGCGCAGTCCCCAACCATCCCGTAATCACCATCGCAATTAACAAGCCTTTCATGTCTCGTCCAAACAAAAGCATTACAAGCAAGCTCACCATAAGCGTTGGCAAAGTATAAAGAACATCTACCAAACCCATCATCCAACGGCTAAAAGTGTTTTCCAGATATCCTGCAATTAACCCATACAGCAGACCTATGCCTACGGAACTCATCGCGGTCACAAACGCAATCGACAAAGAAAGCCTCGAGCCATAAAGCATGCGACTCCACAAATCGCGTCCCAAGGCATCTGTTCCAAAAAAATGATCCCATGAAGGACTTGCAAAAGTTAGTTCTAAATTTTGTAAATCAAAAGCATGCGAACTCAAAACTGGGGCAAAGACCGCAAGGATAAGAACAAAAAGTAAAAATAACGTGGATAATTTTACAAACCAATCACTTTGCTTCCAGTAGTCTCTAAGAATGAAATAAAAAACACTCATGCAGATTTCCTTAGTCTGGGATCAACACTCAACGAGAGAGCTTCGGTACAAAAATTTAAAATGACGAGCATTGTTGCATACAACAACGTCGCTCCCATCAAGAGAGGATAATCACGATTATTCACCGCCTGAATAAAATGAGTCGCAAGACCTGGTACAGAAAACATATACTCAATCACAAAACTTCCTGTTAACACCGTCGCAGCCAAAGGACCCAACAAACTCAAAACAGGAAGCAGAGAATTTCTAAGCGCATGAACAAATAAAACTTTCATTCGAGAAAGTCCCTTTGCACGAGCTGTTCTGATAAAATCCATCTGCAAAGTTTCCAACACAGAAGATCGTGTAAGACGCGCAATCAAAGCAGCAGGTCTAATTCCTAAAACCAGAGTAGGCAAAACTTTATGCGCAGGACTATCCCACATTGCCGCAGGTAAAATACCTAATTTTTGAGCAAAAAATAAAATTGCTAGAGCTCCAACAAGAAAACTCGGCAAAGAAATTCCAAGCACCGCAATTCCCATTGAAAGACGATCAATCCATGTTCCTCGATAAGCAGCCGCCAAAGTTCCACTGACAATCCCCAAAAAAAGAGCAACTCCAAGAGCGTAACAACCCAATTCAATTGAAACGGGGAGGCCATCCATAATAATTTCACTCACGTTTTGGCCCAAAAACTTTAAAGAGGGACCCCAATCACCATAGAAAATAATTCCCTTCATGTACTCGAGGTATTGCTGCCACCAGGGAAGATCAAGACGAAACTTTGCCTCTAAAGCGCGCAAAATTTCGGGCGGTACTTTTTTATCTGTATCAAAAGGCCCACCTGGAATGAGCTTCATAAGAAAAAAATTTGCCGCTGAAATAAAAAACAAAGTCAGCAAAGCTCTTCCAAGAGAGCGAATTATTTTTATCATATACTTTTCAAACTCATTCCCTGAAGAGGTTCATAATGGCCGACTCATCAATTTCTGTAAAGCGCTCAAATGGGTAGTCGTTTTTAAATTTTATAGGAAGAGGAAAAGAAGCAAACTTAATCTCTCTGGATTTATTATTTTTTTTAGGCAAATAAAACCGTAAGGAACAAAGGGGGCTAGACTCATGAGAAATTTTATACGGGTTTCTATAACCCGCTCCCGTGCTAGAAGAGCAAAGTAAAGAAACAAGGGTGTGACAAAGCTGTTGTTCAAGAATATCTTTTGTCTCAGATCGTATTTTACAAAAATAAGCCTCTCCCCTAGAAAATCGAGATTCTTTTTGAGACGACAAAGGAGGAAGCGAATGCTTGAACAAAATCTTAGCCGAGTTTTGTTTTAAGAAAGCAATAAGAGAATCTCTTTCCTCCAAATCTGGAACATTAATAAATAGCTGTAAAAGCCCATCCTCATTTGCTCTCATCAGCCACTCATCAAAGGGTGCCATCACATAATTTGGTGCAAGGTAATCTCTCATTTGAATTTTTGCATTTGGAAATTTAGATTTTACTAGAGCATGCATTGAGTTTTTTAAAATTGGAAAATCTTCAGCAAGAGGAAGAAAGATAGAAAAATTTTCTGGTTTCTTTTCTTTTTTAGAAATAATTTTCGAGCAAGAAAAAAACAAAAAACTAACGAGCATCCAAAACTTGATCTTTTGAGGGGCTCTCTTTCTCACGCTTAGTATTCTTATGACTTGGGCCTATAAATTCAAGACTTATTTCACCAGGCTTTAAATATCCAAGTTCCCTTAATTTTTGTTCCTTGATCATAGTAGAGTTTTGAAAAAGGTGAATTTCTTGCTGCAGTTTGCTCACTCTTGACTGAGTTTCATTCATTTCAATTTTAACTCGCCGTATATCTTGCATAAGCAAGATCCACTGAACAAAGCCTCTTGGAGCTAGTAAATTCATGACTATAAAAGCTCCCACAACGATAAAGAGCTCTTTATAAGTCCATTCGCGAATATCAAAAAGCCTTTTTAAAAATTTCACTCATTTGCTCCAAATTTTCTTAAAGCAACTGTGTTCGAGGTTCCCGATTCACGAGAGGTTGGGATGCCCGCAGTAAAAACTGCGACATCGTTTTTCTTAAGATGTCCTAAGCGTCCAAGCTCATTCGCAAGTCCGTCAAAGATTGTATAATCTTGAGTTTGCACTTCCTTCCAAGGGATCACAAAAACTCCGCGAGACAATGCCAACTGCCTTCTTACAGACTGGTTTTCAACAAAAGCATAAATGGGCGCTCGTGGATTAAGCCGAGACAAATTTCGAGCCGTATTTCCGCTTCGAGTGAGACACCCAAGAGCTTTTGCTTTAATTTTTTTTGAAAGCAACACAGCTGCTGCCTCCAAGGGAGCCTTCGCCTCAACCGTTGGATCTAAATCAAAATTCATTTCAAATTCGCTACTCTCAGAAGCTCTTATAATAGCATCCATCGTTTCTACAGCTTTTAAAGGAAAAGCTCCTGAAGCGGTCTCATTAGAAAGCATCAATGCATCTGAACCATCAAACACAGCATTGGCCACATCCGAGGCCTCTGCTCGAGAAGGAGTGGGCTGAGTCACCATACTCATGAGCATTTGAGTTGCTGTGATGACAGGTTTCCCTATACTTCTTGCCATCTTAATTAATTTTTTTTGAACAAAAGGAACTTTTTCGTTTCCAATTTCAACGCCTAAATCACCCCGAGCAATCATGAGAGCATCAGAAGCCTCAACAATCTCCTCAAGATTTTCAAGAGCCTCTGGTTTTTCAATTTTTGCAATAACTTGAATCTCCGCTCCCTTTGATGCGAGTAAACTTTTTAAATTTTTAACTTCTTGAGCGCTTCTCACAAAAGAAAGAGCAAAGAAATCAACTTTTTCATTGATACAAAAAAGAATGTCTTCCCAATCTTTTTCGGTAATGGCACTTGCAGTAAGTTTTGCGGAGGGAATATTTACACCCTTACGAGAGCTCAGTGTTTCTCCAAAAATAACTTTTGCTTGAACAAGGTTTTTTGAAGGATGAACCGCCACAACTTCCATCCGCGTTAACCCATCTTCAATCAACAAAGCATCACCTACACGTAACTCATGCGCCAATCGTGGATAACTGATGGAAACAGGTTTGTTTTGAGTTCCATCTCCTTCAATTTGCCGATCATTTGATCCTGTAAAAAAAACATCTTGTCCTTTTTTGAGGATGATCATTTCATTGATCAAACCGGTCCGAATTTTAGGCCCCTGCAAATCAGCAAGGATCGCAACTTCACGTCGAAGCTCTATAGAAGCTTTTCGAATCCAGTCTATGTTTTGCTTGTGAGCTTTGTGATCGCCATGAGAAAAGTTGAGGCGCATCACATCAACACCTTTTTCAAGAAGCTCCCGCAACATTTCATAGCTTTTGATTGCGGGACCCATTGTGGCAACAATTTTTGATTTACGGTTAATAATACTCACTCTCATTAGTTTAAAACTTTAAAGGCCATCACCCAACCCAAGACTTTTTTGATGACGTCAGGAAGATGACTCTTTACTTATAGGCTTTTGCCCTAGAAGAGGCAACAAAACTCAAAACAACCATTCACAAATTGTCCAAAACCTAAACACAATGCCTTCATAAACTGTAAAAATTTAATTTATTTAACCTTTTTTTCACAATTAAGAACGTAATTTTTTTAAGTCAAAATTCCGACAAGATAATTGTGATCAACAAGAAAACTAGTTTTATACATGTTGGTATTTTGTTTTTGTTCTCTTTTTATACGTTTCAAGTTCATGGCCAAACCAATCAAACCGCTCTCTCAGTCCCTAAAATTTCCTACGCCTCTCCAACAAATTCTTACATGGTTGGCTACCCAATTACTCCTCTCACTCCCACTTCAAAAGGTGGAACAGCTGTTTCTTTTTCTTTAGCTACAAATTCACTTCCCCTTCCAGAGGGCTTAACTCTTGATCCCAAAACAGGAGTAATTTCGGGTACTCCTAAAAAAACAACAATCGGCAAAATCACATCTTACATAATCGCAAAAAACCTTGCTGGAACCTCTCCAAATGCCCCCTTTTCATTTCAGGTAAAAGAAGGGCCACCTTCTTTTTCTTACACCTCGCCTCAGTCACCGTTTGTTGTAGGCACACAAATAAGATTCATTTATCCCTCAATCAATAAAGATGCACTTAAATCTAGTCTTAAATTTAGAGCTATTAATTTTCCTGAGGGCCTCGCTGTAAATCCTGCAACGGGTGTTATCTATGGAACTCCTACAGTTGCTGCTAGTGGTGCTTATGCCGTTCAAGCTTCCTATGATAATTTTATAAGTTTTTCGTCTGCATCTATCACATTTACATTCAAACAAGCTTCTATACCTCCTCCTTCTATTGCTTACATTTCTCCGACAACTTCTTTGGTCGTAAGCAAAACCATTACCCCTCTCACTCCCACCTCCACAGGTGGAAAAGTTGATTCCTTCTCTATCTCTCCTGCTCTTCCTGCGGGATTAACTCTTAACTCCACAACTGGGGTTATCTCTGGAACTCCTTCTGCTGCTACATCTGGTCTTATTTCCTTCACTATTTCTGCTACAAACCCCTCAGGATCTTCCTCTGCAAATCTGAAGCTCCAGGTAAATGCTGCTCCCCCTGCACTTCCTATAATCTCCTACACTTCTCCCTCTGCGGCTTACACTGTGGGAACAACCATTACCCCTCTCACTCCCACCTCCACAGGTGGAAAAGTTGATTCCTTCTCT
>CAYOWH010000019.1:23889-35615 GCA_964407615.1 uncultured Bacteriovoracaceae bacterium
AACCATTACCCCTCTCACTCCCACCTCCACAGGTGGAAAAGTTGATTCCTTCTCTATCTCTCCTGCTCTTCCTGCGGGATTAACTCTTAACTCCACAACTGGGGTTATCTCTGGAACTCCTTCTGCTGCTACATCTGGTCTTATTTCCTTCACTATTTCTGCTACAAACTCCTCAGGATCTTCCTCTGCAAATCTGAAGCTCCAGGTAAATACGAGCTGCACTCAACCAACAATTACATCAATAGAAACAAACAACTCTGGACCAAAATCAACTTTGACGATCAACGGATGTGGTTTTGCAGCAAGCCAGACACTTGCGGCATGGCAAGGAAACTGGCTTTTCATTCCGTTTATATTTAACTCTGCTACAAAAATAACCGCTCAAGTACCCGTAGGATCCTGCTCCATCACGAAAGACAATATTCGAATTGCCTCAAACTATTGGTCATTGACCAAACCAGACTATGCTACAAAAGATAACTCCTCTCCAATCGATACAAGCCTCTCAAGCGTTGCTCCTACAAATCCTGGATCAATCAACTCATCTTGCATGACAAGTTCTAGCTTTGATGCCTGTGTTTTTTATAAAAACCCAGTTGCCCAACAAAATAAAATTTTTACTCCGCAGTTATCATCAACCTTAGACTTGTCCTCCATCCAAACATATGGAGTGAAGATAGATGCACTTGGACTGACTCTCGATAGCGATAATATTTCAGTATGCGGAGATAGAGACGGCAAGTACTCACGATTTGTAAAAAACCAATCCTGGAAAATAAGCTATGTGAATTCGAGAACGAATTTCGAACTTGAGCAAATCATGGCCTATTATTGGCTCAATCAACAGATTAATACCATGAAAAGGTGGACGGGTGATTTTTATGCTGCCAACAGAAGAATCCAAGTATTTGCCTACCACCCCACTGAATCAGACGGAACAATTCTCGATAATGCTTACTGGGAAAGTACCTATAACAGAATTGTGATGGGACGATCAGAAAATATGCCTGCCGTGACCTATGGTTTAGCTGCAGAAGTTTATGCTCATGAAATGGGTCATGCGAACATGTATTATGCCTCACCCCAAGCAGGTGTTGGGGCTGATTACTGCGCTGACAAAAACGGCTGCATAGGAGCTATTCACGAAGGGCAGGCCGACTATCATGCTGCTCTGATGTTTGGACCTGGACCTATTGGAGAATCTATTATAAACGATCTAGGAGGCTTAAGTTCGAGTACGTGTTCGATTGGAAGAACAATATCCCAAAACTCTGGCCTCACTGCTGATAGCGTATTTAAATTACCTAGTGTTTGTAAATATTCAGATGGAACATCCCCTACTCCCGGAGAGATTCACGATGTGGGAGCTCTCTATGCTTCTATATGGTGGGAAGTTAGACAAAACGCCGCAAAGGCTGGAAAATCTATGAGAGAAGTAGACCAACTTTTTATGGAACATTTAGCTGTCATGCAAAGCGCAGATACCTTTGTAACTTCTCTTTGTAAAATTAAAGACATCGATGTGAGTTTATTTGGGAGTCGTTTTTCACAACTTTTTTCAGACGAATATAAAAGAAGAGGCCTTCCTGGCTTAGAAAGCTGCCCATAAGAGGAACCAAATGAAAAAAATATCTATACTGTTTGCTCTCATAATCGTTGTAGGACTGTTCATCTCTCAAAGAAAAAAGGCAAATGACAATTTAGAAAATCAAACCCCTAATTCTATGCCTGAGAATAATGAGGATAAGATGACACAAAATCAGAAAAATAATCCGAGCTCAAAAGAAGAAGATAGGAGTGTTGCGTCTACACAACAAAATTCTAGCGAGTCGTTTAAGAGTGAAGAAGAACTTTTAGAATATCTCAAATCTGAGGGAAGTGGCGACTGGAAATTCATTCGCAACTCTGAGGGAAAAGTTATGACAGTATCTGGCGGCAACATGCCCTCTGTAGGCAAAAACCCGAGCTCAGCTTTGGAATTTGCAAAAAAAATTGCTCCTTTTTTTCAAATAGAAAGCTCTCAGGTTGTTACCCGCAACGACGACAAGAGCTTTTCTCAAACAGGCCGATCTAAAATTTATCGCTTTGAACAAAAAATTAATAATTATGAAGTTTATGGAGCAGGAATTACTTTAATGACCTCAAAAAATGACGATTCCGCTTATATGATCACAACCGATCTTAAAGAAGTTAAAGGACTGAGCTTTAAAACTGCCGAATCAACAAAAGCTGTAGATTTCAAAGATGTTGTCTTAAATGAATTTTCCAGCGAAGAAAGAATGAAGATCGAAAGAGTCGAACCCAAACCTGTCATCTGGGCAAACTCTGAACCTGCTGAACTAGCTTGGGTTTATTTAGTTGAAACGAAAAACAAAAAAATACAAAAACTAAAAGTTTTGGTCGGTGCCGAATCAGGAAAAGTTCTTACCAAAGAAAAAATATCTTTTAATTAATAAAATTAATTTCTAAATCACTCATTCTCTGCTTTATATAAACAAACATGTTCAAAACCGTTGTCTGGAATCTTGGTAAACTTTTGCAGCTGATTGCGCTTATTCAAGCTCCCTATGCACTCTACATTGGCCTTACCACAAATGACGCGCGCCTTGAGCTAAAATATCTAGGTCTTGCTGTCATTCAGTTTCTTGTGGGACTTGGGATGGTAAAATGGTCTTCTAAGGGATGACCGCTATTCAAAACAAAACCACACCTAAAACAATTTTAGGAATTGACCCGGGAACCCGCAAAGCAGGCTACTGCGTGATTCAACTCATCGGGGCCAACACCCAATCCCTAAAAATTCTTGAATGGGGAGTTTGGAACTTGCCCCCCAAACAAAGCCTAGGGGAGCGCCTTGAAATTCTTTTCAATGAATCCTCTTCTCTCATTAAAAAATGGAACCCCCAAATTGTGGGCATCGAAAAAGCTGTCGTTTTTAAAAACATTCCTTCATCACTCACCTTGAGCGAAGCCCGCGGAGTCTTGCGACTTGCTGTTTACTCTGAGCTTGCTCAAGCCGACGATCGCCTTATTGAACTAAGCCCCACGCTCATCAAAAAAAGCACCACAGGTCGCGGACTTGCCACAAAAGACGAGATCAAGCGAAGCCTTGGATTTCGCTGGGGATTGAACTTTGCGTCAGAAACTTTAAAAAATTTCTCTGCAGACGCTTTTGATGCTCTGGCTATTGCCACAAGCGCTGCACTTGTTCATAACAGACTACATGGCCTCAAAACTCGGCCCCAAATTTTCTCTTCTCGCAAAAGGACGCAAAGACTGGACGTCGACGCTGACTAATTCCGACACACACGTTGTTGTCGAAACAAATAAAGGTGAAGCTTTTGTCCTCGAAGTCTTTAGCGAAAAATTCCATACACAACTCATGGAAAGCACCGATGAGCGCTGGATTTTTTTAGCGCAAATCATTCGCGAAGATGAAGAGATTCTTTTTGCGTTCGAAAATCCCCGCGAACGTACTCTCTTTGAAGAATTAAGAACGATCGATGGCATTGGCCCCAAAAGCGCGGCTCTCTTAGTCGGTCGCCTAGGACTTACAGGCTTTAGAGGCCTTCTTGAAAATCCAAAAAATATTTCAACTGTAAAAATCCCGGGTCTTGGGCCCAAAAACTTAGAAAAAATGTCTCTGGGATTGAAGCAAAAAAAAGAACACTTCTTGGGAATTGTTGGCCAGCGCTCTGTTGAATCCTCCGATTCAAATGAAACAAATGAAATTCTGACAAGCGACCGTATGGATCTTGAAAAAGCGCTCACACAACTGGGCCTCAAGAACCATGAAGCGCGTGATGTTTTTGCTCAAATGTGTAAGGAAAACCCAAGTTATCAAGAAATGCCCCTTGCTCAACTTTTACAAGAAGCTCTTCGCTGGCTGGGGCGTACTCGCTCTCGATCTGAGCTAAGTAGTCCATAAGGATTTTAAAAATGAAAGAAAAGCTTCCCCTCCATGAATTTCAAAAAGAATTCCCACAAGAATCACAAGAAGGTGCAACTTCTGAAAGATATTCTGAAAACAAATTACGTCCTCAAAAACTTGATGATTACATTGGGCAAAAAGCAGTCACAAGTCGCCTAGAAGTTTTTTTAGCCGCGGCCAAAAAACGTAAAAGCTCACTCGATCACGTTTTACTCTCAGGCCCTCCAGGCCTTGGAAAAACCACCCTTGCTTACATCATCGCTCGTGAGTTGGGTGGGCAACTTCACCAAGTACCCGGACCCTCCATCGAGCGCTCTGTCGATTTGCTGGCTATCTTGAGCTCACTTCAAGCGGGAGATGTTCTTTTCATAGATGAAATTCATCGCCTCAACGCTACGATCGAAGAAAGCCTTTATCCCGCAATGGAAGATCGTCGCATACAGGTTGTGTTGGGTGAAGGTAGTGCCGCGCAAGCCGTCACGCTCCCGCTTCAACCCTTCACACTTGTCGGGGCAACCACACAAGCTGGAAAGCTCACAGCTCCTTTGCGCGATCGATTTGGAATTCACTTCAACCTTGATTTTTATAGCGAAGAGGAAATGTGCGAAATCCTCACACGCTCAGCTTCCATCCTTCAAATTGAATTAGACAATGATGAGCTCATCAAAGTTGCCAAAAGATCTCGCGGTACCCCTCGTGTAGGCAACAGACTTTTGAGCCGAGTTCGAGATTTCGTAGAGGTATCTCGAGAAAAAAAATCTGACCTCTCTCAACAAACGCGAGAAGTGGTGCAAAAGTTTTCGCAAAAAAACGAAACAGCGCTTGTGGATGCAGCCCTCGATTTTTTAGATGTCGACCTCCAAGGCCTTCAACCTCTTGATCGTCGCTACTTGCAAATTTTGATTGACAATTTCAATGGAGGTCCTGCGGGGATTGAAGCTCTTGCTGCGAGTCTCTCTGAGGACCGAAGAACCCTGGAAGAGCTTGTGGAGCCCTATTTGCTCAAGATTGGATACCTTATTCGAAGCTCTCGAGGACGAATTGCAACTCCTCAGGCCTATACGCATCTTGGGCTCAAAATACCTGCCAAAATAGCCTCTATCGACACCTCTCAAGAAACGCTTATTTAAGCCTTTTTTTGAAACATATTTGCAACATAAAAAACTGACACCATCGCTTGTTTTTGCAGGCGATCCCCCTTACGCGCTAGGTTGAAGATATGCTTAGGGAATACTCCCCTGCTTTTATGACTCAGGGCCTGGAAAATCTTAGCCCCTACTCACGTTCTTTGACTCGCGTCCCGAATCATCTGTTAGCTCAAAAAAAAGGGATTGGTATCCATACCGGTGAAACCATTTCTGTTTCTGTTGAAAAATCCTTACAAGAAGGAATTCGTTTTTCATATTTAGAAAATGGAACTCTTTTTGAATGTCCTGCTCTTTGGGATCGATTAAGCGGTACCACAAGAACCACTGCTCTTGTCATGCGCGGTGAAAGCCGAAAAAAAATTCAAGTCGGTATGATTGAACATTTCATGGCGGCAGCTCACATTTGGAGACTTCATCAAATTGAGGCCAAGCTTTCACTGATTCTAAATTCTTCTCATAAAGAAGTTGAAACGGTTGAAGTTCCCATTCTCGATGGAAGTGCTCTTGAATGGTGCAAAGCTTTAAAACCTTCCCAAGAAAAATTCTTTAAACAAAGTGTTTGGTTGATTGCTAAAGATTTTGAATATGTTGATGGCGAAAGAAAAATTCGATTAGAGGCAAACTCTAATCCACAAACCGATTATTTTTTTGAAGGAAGCTTTGGAGTGATTTCTCAAAAAGCTTCCTTCTCTATGAATTGGCTCTCACCTGAAAAATCCCAAGAAGAATTCTTACAAAAAATTGCTCCTGCTCGAACCTTTGGTTTTTTACAAGAAGTAGAAGCCCTTCGAGCACGCGGGTTGGCTCTTGGTGGAAGTCTTGACAATGCTTTGATTATTGAAGGCGATCATTTTGTAAATCCAGAGGGAGAGCGCATTGAAAACGAACTTGCCTCCCATAAGCTTTTGGATGCAGTCGGCGACTTTGCTCTTGCTGGAAAACCTATCCTTGGAAAAATATTTCTCAAAAGCGCAGGACATGCTCTTCACCTTCGCACTCTTCAATTAGCCTTTGAAAACAAGTGCTTACAGCCTGCTTATCTCTTAGCTGATGGACGAATCATCCCTCACAGCGAAGACTAAACACTTAGCTTTCACTCTTAAAATTCACATGGAAGTCTCCAACGCCTCGAGCTAGAATCCCACTCTGAGGATTCATAGATTGTTTTTGCCTAACCTTCGTCTTGAAAAATTAAAAAGACGACGAGAAAAGCGTGCTGCTTTATTTATTTTTATTCTCCTCATTGTCTCCATTTTCGTGCATGCCCTTTTTGTTCAAAAAACTGAAAGTCGAAAGCTTGTCGACAGCCTCACTTACTTAAGTGTTATTTATTTCTATATTTTGATTGGCGCCCTCTTGGTGGTGCTCGTAGCGCGTAATTTGATCAAAGCCTATATAGAGCGCAAGACCGGGCAATTGGGCGCACATCTCAAATGGAAAATCGTTGTCTCTCTTGTCACCTTTTCTATTATTCCTTCACTTGTTTTCTTCGTAGGAGCCACCTCACTCATACGCTCTGGTTTTGAGCAATACTTCGGAGAACGTGTTGCGGGAGCCCTCGAAGATTCCGAAGCAATTGTAGGAACCCACTACGACAGAATCAATCGCGACATGGATTTGGTGGCCACTCAAGTTGCACGTCTTTTAAATGAAGAAAGTCACAAAAAAAACAACCACTCTTCTTCACGTGATTTTTTTAAAGCGCTTCCTCTCGCTCGACTTGAAATTTATCAATCAAAAAATAAAAAACCCGAAATATTTACGCATTTTGAAAAAATTGACCCCACTCCCTCTCATCTCGTTGAGAGAGCTTTTAAAGGCGAAAGCTTTCGCACAACTACTCGAGATGATGAAGGTGACCTTATCCAACGCTTTCAACCTTTTTCTACGGCCAAAGGAGTAAATGTTCTTGTTCTGAGTCAACGCGTCCCACTTGCACTTTTTACGCGTATGCAAGAACTCAAGTCGGCTCTCGTTGTTTATCAAGAAACACGAACTATAAAAAACTCACTTAAAACTCAGTACTCGATTGTTCTTCTTGTTCTTTTCGTTCTTGTTCTTTTTGTGGTGACTTGGTTTGGAATCTACATCACCCGTGAAATCACAGACCCCGTTCTTGAACTCCTGCAAGCCACAAATGCCTTTCGATCGGGTCAGTGGGATTTTCGAATCAAAAATACAGGTCAAGTAAACCTTACCCGAGGCATGAGTGCCGACCTTGAAATTCTCAAATCTGCCTTCAACTTGATGGCAGAAGAAGTGGGCACAAGAGGAAAAAAACTCGAAGAAGTCGTGCACGACCTTGAGGGCCGCGAACGTTATCTTGAAACGCTTGTATCAAGCATCCGAAGAGGTGTTGTGGTGACGAATTCCGAGGGACGCATCCAACGCATTAACCGCGAAGCACTTGCATTAGTTATTCCTGATGACTCACAAATCACTCCTGAAATTTGTCGCGACAAACTTTGTACTGATTTATTTAAAGTTAACCCCAAGGAGAGACTCGAAGATTTTTTACGCGCGATCAAAATTAAAAGAGGAGAACACCTGGATCAAGTCTTTGAAGTTCCAAGAGATACAAACCGCGACCTCCCCCCCCTGTCACTTCGTGCCTCAGGTGTTTTACTTTTAGATGGTGAGCAAAAAGATTTAGGAATTCTTTTAATTTTAGAGGATATTTCTGAGTCCACTCGAATGGAACGGTTGGCCGCTTGGCAAGGAGTTGCAAGACGAGTTGCACACGAAATCAAAAATCCTCTCACTCCTATACAAATCAGCGCTGATCGAATTGCGCGAAAAATATCACACTACACAGAAGACAACCCCGACCTTCCCCTTTTTAAGGAATGCCTTGCGCAAATTCAAAAACAGGTTCGAGTGATACGTGATCTTGTAAAAGAATTTAGTCAATTTGCAAAAGTTCCAGAACCTCGCTTTCAAAAAATGCAACTTGTGCCTTTGTTTGAAGGCTTTCTAAAAGATTATCGCTTTACTCATCCAGAAGTTAAATTTAATCTTCAATCTTCTACGAACGATTTTCTAAAAGGTGATCCAGAATTGCTACGAATCCTTTTTGTAAATGTTGTCGACAATGCTCTTCACAGCTTGCAAAACAAAAAAAATCAAAATCCAGATTTTGCAGCATCCCTTGAAATAAATATCACCCCAGGTTCCAGTGAAGACCGCTTTAGAGTTATTTTTGAAGATAACGGACCTGGAATCGATCCTGAACTTAAAAACAAAATTTTTGATCCTTATATTTCGTCCAAATCCTCGGGTATGGGCCTAGGACTTGCCATTGTCCATAGGATTACCGAAGAACACTCCGGAAGCGTCAACTGTGAAGAAGCTTTTGAGGGAGCACGTTTTATCTTTGACTTTCCTCGTTGGAATGAAGCCTCAATCTCGTAAAAACAAAATTATAGATACCCTTCAATTCTTGAGATAAGATTAGGTCCGTGTCACAGACGGTTCTCATCGTCGACGATGAGCTAGATATTCAAAGCTCTCTCTCACTTGCCTTGCGAGATGAAGGCTATCACGTTCTTGTGGCCACCCTTCCTGACGAAGCGCTGGAAATCCTTAGCAAAGAAGTTGTAGACGTTGGTCTTTTTGATATTTGGTTTCCCAAAGGTGATGGAATTGATCTTCTCAAAAAAGTTCGACAAAACTATCCCCGCATTCTTCCCATCATGATGTCTGGGCACGGAACCATCGAAATGGCTCTGGGTGCAATCCGTTTAGGTGCATACGACTTTTTAGAAAAACCTCTTGAACTTGAAAAGGTTCTCGTCGTTTTAAAAAATGCTCTCGAAACTCGTGACCTTCGCAATGAAAATGAGCGTCTCAATCAGCTTCTTTTTGAAAAAGGACAAATGCTTGGTTCCTCTAAAGCCCTTTCTCAACTAAAAGCCCAAATTCAACGTGCTGCCGTTTCTTCATCACCCATTGCTTTGATTGGCGAAATTGGAGTGGGAAAAAATTTATGTGCAAGACTTTTGCACGATCTATGTCCTCGAAAAAAACATCCCCTTGTCACATGGAGCCCCCTTTCGCACACTGAAAGCTCTTTAAGTGAAAGTCTTTTTGGAAGCGAGTTAAACCAAAATGCAACTCCTTTTCGCAAAGAAGGAGCACTGGAATATGTTCGCGAGGGAACCCTCGTTATTGGAGATCTCGAAAAAATCCCTACCTTTCTGCAAAATCGATTAGCCGAAGTCATAAAGCGTGGAAGTTTTTTACGAGAAAACGGCAAACAACCCATTCCCTTTAAAGGAAGAATTATCGTTACCAATACTCGACCCTTAACGGAAGAACATCGTTTTGGAAAAATCACCGCAGATCTTTTTCATCTTCTAAACGGAATTGAAATACAAGTTCCCTCTCTTAAAGATCGAAAAGAGGATATTCTTGAAATTTTCAATTATTTTTTAGCACGAGCAGGTGCCGATCAAGGAATCTTAAAGCCTCAACTTTCTGATGAATTACAAAGCTGGCTTCTTCACTATGATTGGCCCGGTAACGTTCGCGAACTCAAAAACATTGCCGAGCGCATCTTGATTCTTGCAGGACAAGATCGAAAAATTTTGACCATTTCAGATTTGCCAGAAGAAATTCAAAATGCAGCCTCTCATCCGGAAGATTTTTCGGATGTTGATTTTCGCTCACTTCAAGATCCAGATGGACCCCTTCGAAAATTACGAGGAGAATTTGAAAAATCCATCATTATGCAAAGACTTCACAAATTAGGTGGAAATGTCACAAAAACTGCTGACTCTTTGGGAATCGAGCGTGCACACTTACATCGAAAAATGAGACAATTCGGTCTTCATGCATCTCGAGATTCTCAAAACAATGAAAGCAACTAGAAAGGTCTCACTTTGAAACCCTTGAAAGCTTTAACAAAATTAGCCATCGCTCACGACACCACCGACAGGGAAGATTTTCTTAAAAGCCTCAAACTCCTGGGTGACCTTCCTCTTGTTCATAAAATCGGCCTTAAGATGCTTCCGCGTCTTGAAAAAAGTGATTGGAAACATTTTCACGATAAAGAAATTTTTGTTGATGCAAAATTACACGACATTCCCTCACAAGTGAGTGATGCGGTGAAGGCTTACGGAGAATTAGGCGCAAAATACCTAACCGTCCATCTCTCTGGGGGTAAACAAATGCTGATAGAAGCTCAAAAAGCTGCTGCCGCCCACAACATCCAGCTACTCGGAGTAAGTATTCTCACATCTCTCTCGAATGTGGATCTTACAGAAATTGGAATGACCACAACTCAAATAAGCGTTGAAAAGCTTATCAAAGTTGGCAAAAACGCAGGCCTCAATGCTTTTGTCATGAGTGCACAAGAAGTTGCTCACATAAAAAAAATCTATCCAGACATCTATAGCGTCACACCAGGGATTTCATTTGAAGGGGAATCAAAGCATAGTGACCAGAATAGAACGTCTACCATCCAAGAAGCCGTAAGAGCTGGTTCTGATATGTTAGTCATTGGAAGAGCGATTCTAAAAGCTCCTAAGCCATATTTAGCTGCCCAGCGGGCTCTCGAACTAATTGCTTCTTGCTCCTAGACTCGACAAAGCCTACATAAAAGGAGTGAGACCTTTTCCATCCAAAAAAAATTCTAGCCCTTCCCAAGACAATTGGATTTGGGGTGAACACAGTGTTGAAGCGTGCCTTGAAACACATCCCGAGTGTGTTCTTGAAGTTTTTATTGAAAAAAAGGCTTCTCACGCTCTTAGTCGCCTTGGAAAAAAGCTCGACGGATTTCAATGCTCTTACGTAGAAAAACTTCCTCGATTTTTGACCGAAAAAAGGACTCAAGGCGTGGCGGCCAAGATCAAAGAATTTCCTGTGCGCGGAATTGAAAAATTTTATGAAAAAGATCTCTCCCAAAGGCGGCAAATTCTTATTCTTGATCGCATTCAAGACATTCAAAACTTCGGAGCTATTCTTCGCTCTGCCGCGGCCCTTGGTGCTCAAGACGTCATTATCGGAAGTCGTGAACAAGCACCCGTGAATGGAACCGTTGCGCAGGTATCTGCAGGAAATATTTTTAAACTTAATATTTATGTTTGCCATAACCTTGCAAAAACTTGCGAAAAATTAAAAGACTTATATTTTGAGCTTTTTGCCTTAGATAGCGGAGGAGTAACACTGGAACAAGCTCTCACCTCATCACAAGGGGGGTCAATAGGCTGGATCTTAGGATCAGAAGAGGACGGCATTCAAAACCTTGTTCTCAAAATAGCCCATAAAAAAGTGGGAATTCCTATGAGCCCTGGGGTTGAAAGTCTAAACGTTTCAAATTCAGCAGCGATTGCACTCTATGCTGGTTCGCAAAAGCTAAAAAGCTAGGCTCAAATTCAAGAATTTTTATCAAAATTTTAAAACTTGGCTTGTCAGAGGGGCTGAGTTGAACTTAATTATTTGGAAGTCCAATGTGCTGGCGTAGCTCAATTGGTAGAGCACCGGTTTTGTAAACCGGTGGTTGCGGGTTCGAGTCCCATCGCCAGCTCCATATTCTGCGAATCAGAGCGGAATGAGCCGAGCGGAGAGTTACCGAAGTGGCCAAACGGGGCAGACTGTAAATCTGCTGGCTTATGCCTTCGATGGTTCGAATCCATCACTCTCCACCA
>CAYOWH010000020.1:0-33915 GCA_964407615.1 uncultured Bacteriovoracaceae bacterium
TTTATATCCCACATCGTCAAAAGGAAAGAGGAGTGGGGGGAATCTTCTTTGATCATTTTTCTTCGGGTGAGGTTTCTCGTGATTTGGAAATGTGGAAGGCTGTGGGGCGAAGTTTTATTCCTGCGATTATTCCTATTTATGAAAAAAGGTTGAATGAAAATTTCAGCGAGGATGATCGAAAGTTGCAGCTTCAGCAGAGAGCTCATTATGCAGAATTTAATTTGCTTTATGATCGCGGAACAAAGTTTGGCTTTCAGTCAGGCGGAAATCCCGAAGCGATTTTATGCTCCATGCCACCTATGGCGAGTTGGTGATTATTTTTAAATTTAAAGTGACTTTAAATACTCAAAAAATTATCGAGGGCTAATCGGAAATTGGCCGAAGTTTCTCGTTTATCCAAAAAACCTTGTGTAACTACATTCGTATGTTAATTATAAAACTTCATCTGGAAGCAATGATCTTAAATTTTCAACATGGGGCTAATAAGAACTGTATCAGAATCATGCGCGTAGGCATGAGCCCCACCCTTTGCCGTTTCATCAATAAGTATAAAAAATTTATCTTTGTCACCGACGAATCCTTTAAATTTTTTATGCACAGATGGCGCCATGGCCCCAAAGTCAGATATAAATTGATAGGCCCATATGATCTCTTTGCTGTTTTTCAAAGTAAGCATGCTAAATAGTTTATCTTGAAGCCAAGTTTCCGATTTCTTAAAGTAGGTTAGATCTTCAGGATCTTCAACATTTAAATCAATTTCACCAAATAGGGACTTTTTCTGTTTCTCATTAAGGCTCTGATAAGTTTTCAAAGCCTTCATTCCTGAAACTTGTTCAGTGTGAAGGTCTTTTGCAATCTCTTCTGCAGATTTTATAGGAATAGTCGAGTTTAGACTTAAACCAATAGACTTGGCTTTTTGTTCAAACGTTTTCCAATTCTTTCGAGCTTCTTTTTCTGTTGTGCAGGACGATTTAGATCTAGAAGGTTTGCGAACTATTACAACGTCTACGGCTTTAGCTTTTTCGAGATCGATAATTCCCCATTCGGAAGAAGTTTTAGCGCCTAGCTTTTGGTCTTTATAGTGGCAATCAATAAGCGGTGGAGTTTTATCAATCTCTCCTCCCTCATCCTCCTCGCCAGAAACATCCCAAAGTCCATAAACAGTGTGATAAATTACAAGCCCTTTTTCGGAATTGAAATCAATAATATCAAAGGATTTTATATTTTGAAT
The DNA here is from genome assembly GCA_964407615.1 of uncultured Bacteriovoracaceae bacterium. Classification (GTDB taxonomy): domain Bacteria; phylum Bdellovibrionota; class UBA2428; order UBA2428; family UBA2428; genus CANIGN01. Next base: position 1,232 of record CAYOWH010000020.1, read on the forward strand.
TTCATACCCATTTGAGCCAAGGTTTTGATCATTAATAGGGAGTTCTAATAACCTTTGATTTTCAGCAAAAGTACAAAATGTGAGGAAATAGCAAAATATTAAAAAACGTTTAAACATAGTTTATTGTAACATCCAAAATCATAACTAAAAGCTCGGACAGCTGATACAGGCGGAAATCCCGAAGCGATTTTGTGCTTCATGCCGCCCATGGCGAGTTGGTAAAGCATTGGCTATTAATAATTTTTTTTTGAGATAAGATAAATGTAGAAAGCTTTACTGTCTATGTTACAAAATTGGCCAAATTTATTTATAGTTGGCGCTCCAAAAGCTGGAACAACCACAGTAGCTAAGGTGCTCTCTAGTCACCCCGATGTCTTTGTTTCCAAGATAAAAGAACCACACCACTTCATAATGGAAAATAATCCTTATGCGCCGGGATTTCTTTATGTAAGGTTGGATGTAGTAAAAGATCAATCTGACTATTTGAATTTATATAAGAATGCCGCCGCTTTTCGTTATAGGTGTGATGCCTCTACTTCTTACCTTCAGTATTTCAATGCTGCAACTAATATCAAAAAAAAAGTTCCAGCTGCAAAAATTATAATTATTTTAAGAAATCCTATTGAAAGAGCTTTTTCTCAGTATTTTCATAATAGGCGACTTAAGGCGGAGCCTATTGATACTTTTGAAGACGCTTTAGATGCTGAGGAAAAGCGAAAAAAAGATAATTTTTTTAGGCATTATTTTTACAAAGATACTGGTTTATATTTTGATCAGGTAAAAAATTATATTGAAGTTTTTGGAAATGAAAACGTACTCGTTTTATTTTATGAAGAATTAAATTCATGTCCTAAGTCATTTTATTCCAAGATTTTCAATTTTCTTGGAATAAGTTCCATAAGTAACATAAGCTATAGTCTTTACGAAAACAGAGGAGATAAGATAAATTATCAAAGTTTTATGGTAAAATTTTATCGAAAATTAAAAGATAATTTTTTATTTTATTGCTTTTATAAAATATTAAAAAAAATCTTTTATCGTCCATTAAGCCTGGAAAATAAAAAATTTGTATATCTTAATCTTCTAGATCTAAAGCTTAGGGTTCTTAACAAATTAGCTCCTACTAAAATGTCGCAAAAAACTAAGATGATAATGATCAATGAATTCAGGTCAGATATTCAAAAGCTTCAAGCGCTTCTGGGTGTAGATTTATCACATTGGTTAAAGTAACTATTGTGCTCCATGCCACCTATGGCGAGTTGGTAGTTCTAGAAAAAACGCGGAATAAATAGTTCTTTTTTGGTAACTGGCACTTAATTTGTAGGGGCTTGAGCGTGAGCTTTGTACAAATTAAAACTTATCAGTACCAAGGATTAGATAAAAAAGAAATTCTTGTTCAAGCAATCAAGACCCGAGGGTTGGCTCATCTTTCACTAACAGGAAATATTTCTCATACGCTTCGGGACTCGAGAGATAAGATAAAGGCTCTTGTCACTCAATCAGCTTCCTGGGGTCCTGTTGATAAAATATTGGTGAATGTTTTGCCTGCAGACATGCCAAAGTTTTCTTCACAATTAGAACTTCCTGTGGCACTTGCTGTTCGAATTCTTTTAGCTGAAGAGGATTTGACTTTAGAGGCCCATGAAAAAATAAAAGATTTTTATTTTTTAGGAAGAGTGAGCCTTTCAGGTGAAGTGGAAGGCGAAGCTTTCAATAGCCATGGGGAGTGTGTCGCAGATTTTAAAAAGTTTGAAGATGTTTGGGATTTTATTTTAAATCGTAAAAAATTTTGTGTTGAAAAAAAAGAACTTTCTTTTTTTCAGGAAAATAAATCGATGACTCCTAAAGGAAGATACTACGAAAGGTTTTGGTTAGAAGTAGCTTCAAAAGCACGTGTACCTGTCTTGCTCATGGGGGCTCCTGGAATTGGAAAAACATATCTTGCGCGATGGGCACATTCATTGATTCGTGAGCCACAAGGAAAACTTCGAGAAGAAATCAATCGAATTTGGAACTTATCTGGAAAGGTGAAATATCCGAGAGTGCCACTGCAAATTCCCCATGCTCGTTCACATTTGTCTGAGTTTGTGGGAGTAAGCCGCCTGGATGTACCAAGACCAGGAATCTTTTCTTTGGCTCATGGGGGCTTGCTCGTTTTAGATGAGTTTCCTGAGCTTTCTCGTGATTGTCGTGAGATTTTACGAAACATCATCGATGAAAAAGAAGTACACAAAAATTCAAAGGCAGGATTTTTATCTTGGCCGGCTGACTTTTGGCTTATCTTAACGGCAAATCCCTGTGCGTGCGGTATGGCGAGAGGAGATGATTTGTCAGATTGTCGTTGTCCAGAGAGTTCTCGTTTAAAATATATTTCTCGCTTTTCGGGCCCTCTTCTTGATCGTGTTGGAATGAAGCTTTTTTTAACGAAAGAAGAGCGAAGTTTGCCTAAGTTTTTTAGCGATCCAAAAACTATCAAAGAAAGTCATTATCTTCCATTGGAAGAGGAGAATGCTCGTCAAGGAGTACTCATTAAAAAAATTTGGAATGCTTACAAAGTTCTAGTTGGAGAGAGTGAAGAAAGTATTGAATATTTTAAAACGTTTTTAGAAGAGCAAAAATCATTTCAAAGTCGGTGGCTTTGTCGTGTTTAGAGTTGATCCTTCTGGAGCGAGATTGTTTAAGTCTTGTCCTTGTGCTCAGCAAACTTTTACAAAAAAATTATGCGAAGCATGTTTACAAAAACTCTCTCAAACCTTTTATCCAAGGTCCGTACACTTTTATTTTCATGGAATAAAAGTTTTAGCGATGAGTCGTTTTGAGCGTGCTATGAAAAATTTTATATATGACGCTAAGAAATCATCTTTAAATGGATTAACTTACTCGCAACTCTCTTTGTTAAAAACGTTAGTTGAGTATTGGAGCTGTGAGATAAGGGCTCTTGGTATAGGGGCACTTGTTCAAATCCCAGGACATCCCTTAAGGTCGATGTGGCAAAGTGATTTACCTTGGTTTATTTCAGCCGAGTTGGAAGCGCTTCTAAAAATAAAAAAGCTTCATTTAATTAGACGAAAGACTTTTGTAGGAAATCATATTTCAGCTTTACAGAAAAACCTTAAAAAGGAGGATCGGGAGCGTTTCGTTTCGAAGCAATATTTTGTTGATCAAAGTTATCATCAATATAAAGGCCTTAAAGTTTTGTTGGTAGACGATGTCTTTACGACGGGCTCGACTTTAAGAACTTGCGCTTCTTTGCTGCGAGCCAAGGGGGTAAACGTTCAAGCTGCACTCGTTCTTGCGAAGGTAGAAAGGGAGAACTATGGTTGAGCTTTATGATGGAATCTTTCAAAACCATTATTGAACCGTTTCGAATTAAAAGCGTTGAGCCCTTAAAGCGCACAACTCTTGCTGAGCGAAAAGCGATTTTAAAAGAAGCTCGTTTGAATTTATTTTTGATCAAAAGTGAAAACGTGTTGATTGATCTGCTGACGGATTCAGGAACAAATGCCATGAGTGCCGAGCAATGGGCGGGGATCATGCGCGGAGATGAAAGCTATGCGGGAAGCCCAAGCTTTTTGCGCTTTGAAAAAGCAGCGCAAGATATCACGGGACATTCGGTGGTGATTCCCACTCACCAAGGACGTGCTTCAGAAAGAATTGTTATTCAAAGTTTGTTGAAGCCCGGTCAGTATGTCATTTCAAATACACTTTTCGATACGACTCGTGCAAATGTAGAGCACGAGCAATGCAGAGTACTTGATTTGCCTTGTGAGGAGGCCAAAGATACTCAGGCACAATTTCCCTTTAAGGGAAATATGAATTTGGCGCTCTTTGAGGAAAAGCTGATAGAGCTAAAATCTCAAGTGGGTCTTGTCGTGATGACTCTCACAAACAATTCCGGAGGCGGGCAACCTGCTGATCCAGAAAACGTAGGAGCTGTGGCAAGACTTTGCAAAGCCTACAAAATTCCTTTCATGATCGATGGATGTCGTTTTGCGGAGAACGCGTATCTTGTTAAGAAAAGAGATTCTCGATACGCAAATAAAACAGCCAAGCAAATTGCTCTTGATCTTTTTCAATTGGCAGATGTGATCACAATCTCTGCAAAAAAAGATGGAGTGGCAAACATTGGGGGAATTATTTGCACCAAAAATGAGGAGTGGGCTCAGTCTTTTCGAAATAATTTAATTCTCACTGAAGGCTTTCCCACTTATGGCGGACTTGCGGGACGTGATCTCGAGGCGATCGCAATTGGAATGTATGAGGCCTTGGATGAGGATTACTTGCACTATCGCATTCGTTGTATTGAGTATATGTGCGAGGGTTTAAGAAAATTAAATATTCCCATTGTTGAGCCAGCTGGGGGTCATGCCATTTACGTGGATGCTCGTAAGTTTTTATCGCACATTGAGCCCGCTCAATTACCAGGGCAAGCTTTAGCGGTTGCGCTCTATGAAGAGGGTGGAATTCGAAGCTGTGAAATTGGAACTTCTATGTTTGGCAAAATTGTGAATGGAAAAATTGAGCCCGCAAGACAAGATCTTGTACGTCTTGCGATTCCTCGACGTGTTTATACACAATCACATTTTGATTATGTAATTGAAGTCTTTTCAAAAATTTTAGAACGCAAAAAAGAAATGAAAGGCATGAAGTTTACATACAGGCCAGAAGCCTTACCTCACTTCACCTCTCATTTTGATTGGATTTAGTTATTTTAAATTTTACTTCTCTTGCTGAGGTGTTGCCGATCCTGTTTTGATCAACAAGCGCATGATCTCTTCCCAGAGATCATGTTCTTCAGGAGCAATTAAAGAGAGCGCTTGTCCTGAGCTACCCGCTCGACCAGAACGACCAATACGGTGAATGTAATCTTCTGCAACTTGTGGCAAGTCGTAGTTAATCACATGTCCAATGTCCGCCACGTCAATTCCGCGTGCTGCTACATCGGTTGCGACAAGGATTCTGGATTCGCCACTTCGAAAAGCCTCAAGAGCAGCGCGACGTTGACCCTGTGTTCGATCTCCGTGCATTTGCTCCACCTGCATTCCAAGTGAAGTTAAAAAACGAGAAAGCTTGTGAGTGCGTGATTTTGTACGTGTGAAAATAATGATACTTCCTTCACGTTTTCTGATCTCATTGATAAGGGTGTCGTTCTTAGCAAGTTGTGAAGTTGTTTTAAATGTTTGCTTCACAGAAGCCGCTGCTTTCGACACGCTTCCCACAGCAATTCGAAGAGGCTCGACCAGAAATTTCTTTGAAAGTTGATCGACGTTTTTATTCCAAGTCGCTGAGAAAAGAAGATTTTGTCTTTTCTGCGGAAGGAATTTCTCAATTTCGGCCAGCTGAGGAGCAAAGCCCATGTCTAACATCCGATCTGCTTCATCAAGCACAAGAATCGAACATGTGTCGAGTTTGCATTTGCGACGTTTGAGGTGATCAAGCAAACGACCAGGTGTTGCCACAATCAAACGATAGCCCTTTGCGAGTGCTTTGATTTGTCGATCCATTGGTGAACCCCCTGTGACCGTCACGCATCGGTATTCAAGCATAGCTTCAGTGAGAGTTCTCCAAAAAGTTCCAATTTGTTGAGCAAGTTCACGCGTAGGAGCTAAGATGAGACCGGTCGCCTCTGGATTTTTAATGAATTCCGTTAAAATGGGTAAACAAAAAGCTGCGGTTTTACCTGTGCCTGTTTGTGCACACGCAACAAGATCTTTTCCTGCAAGAACTTCTGGAATACTTTTAGCTTGGATGGGAGTTGGTTTTTCAAAAGCCATTCGCTTTAAAGCAACTTGAATAGGCTCTACAAAATTAAATTCTTCAAATGTTGAATGGATCGTCTCGTCTGGAGAAATCTGCAAGAATTCAGATAATTCATTTTTTTGTTGAGTTGGAGCAAGAGAGGCGTAGTTTTTGAAACCTTTTGATTGCCAACGGCGAGGACCCTTATGTGGCTCACTTCGTTTGAAATTATTATTGGAGCCGCGATTGAAATCTCTGCGATCACTTCTTTGGTCGTTTCGTTGTTCGTTATTTTTACGATTTTTGGGCGGCCCATAGCGTTTTTTTGGAGCTCTGGGGTTTGATGGTTCAGGGGAACGAACGTCCGTTTTTGCTTGTGTTTTGTTGTGAGTGTTTTCGTTTGTTCCAAAAAATTTCTCGCTTAAACGGGAAAAGAATTTTTTTTTACTTTTTTGGGGACGGTTGTTGTTCGAATTCATAAATGGCTTCAATAGGGCTCCTTAAATTGGGGACGTGGACGATTAAAGAACTGCATTATACACGCCTTGGAGGGTCAATACTAGGAATTAATGGACTCTTAAATTTACGAGAGAGGGTTATAATGAGAGCTGATGTGGTGGGTATATGTTATTGAAACAGAATCGGGGAGTTATTACACGGGTGTCGCAAAAGACGTAAATCTTCGTTTTCGTCAGCATAGGGGTGAGATCAAAGGAGGGGCAAAGTTTTTTCGCTCGAATCCTCCTTCGCTTTTGATTTATTTGAAGGAATATAAGAATCGTAGTGAAGCTCAAAAGGTTGAATCGCACATAAAAAAACTCAGTCGTTTACAAAAAGAAGAGCTGATTTTTTCATAAAATTTTTTGCAATCTAAACTCTTTTTTCTAAAAGAATTTCTTTCCACTCGAGTTGAGGTGAGTCTTTTAAAATTTCCTTGAGATATTTTCCTGTGAGGCTATTTTTTGTTTTAGCAATTTTTTCGGGAGTTCCCTCGGCGACGATATTTCCACCATGAACTCCTCCACCTGGGCCAAAATCAATAACCCAATCAGCAGTTTTTATAAAATCAAGACTGTGCTCGATCACACAAACCGTGTTTCCGTTTTCAACAAGATGGTGAAGAACTCTATTGAGAGTTTTGATGTCGCGTAAGTGTAATCCAGTTGTGGGTTCATCTAGAACATATAAAAGTCCGGAACGATCGATATCCATCAACTCGCGAGCAATTTTAAGTCTTTGGGATTCACCACCAGAGAGTGTGGTGGCAGGTTGGCCTAAGCGCAGATATCCAAGACCTACTTTTTCAAGCACGCCTAACATGCGACGAAGTTTGTTTGATTCGTGAAAAAATACAATCGCTTCGTTAATTGTGAGATTTAAAACGTCGACAATATTTTTTTCTTTGTGAGTTACTTTCAGGATTTCAGGTTTGAATCTTTTGCCTTCACAGTGATCACATAAAATGAAAAGATCTTCCATGAAGACCATTTCAACGCGATTGTAGCCTTCGCCTTCACAATGTTCACAGCGACCCCCAGGAACGTTGAAAGAGAAAAATCCTGCATGAAACTTGTGTCTCTGAGCTTCTTTGGTTTGCGCAAAAATATTTCTAATTTCATCAAAGGCGCGAATGTACGTTACAGGATTGGAACGTGGACTTCGTCCAATGGGTTCTTGGCTAATGAGGACTATATCTTTGATTGGCTCAAAGCCTGAAATCTTTTTGTACTCTCCCACATCAAGTGAAGATTGTTGAAATAATTTTGCAAGTGCAGGGTAGAGCGTTTTACGAACAGCGGTTGATTTACCCGATCCCGAAACGCCTGTGATGCAGGTGAGTGTATTAAGAGGAATCTTTAAATCGACATTTTTTAAATTGAAAGAAGAGCATCCTTCAATTGAAAGCCAGCTGATTGTTTTTTGGAGCTCTTCCATTCTTTGTAATCGACGACGCAAAGGAATGGGAATTTGATCTTGACCCATCATGAATTGATAAGTGTGACTGTTCTTTGAACCCTTTTTTTCGAAGTCTTTGCTGGGACCCGCGTAGAGAAGTTCTCCTCCTTTTTCGCCTGCCTCGGGACCTAGATCGATTAAATGCTCGGCTGAACGAATGATATCTGTATCGTGTTCTACAACGACAACTGTGTTTCGAAGATCAGCAAGGTCTTTTAGGATTCCAATAAGTTTTTCTGTGTCGTGCGTATGAAGTCCGATACTAGGCTCGTCTAGGACGTAGCAGGTTTGAGTGAGTCGCGCACCTAGTTGATTAGAAAGTGCAATACGCTGAGCTTCCCCGCCAGATAAAGTTTTGGTGAGTCGAGAAAGTGTTAGATAATCCAGACCTACACGCATTAAAAAATCGAGACGATTTTCAATTTGTTTAAAAATTTCGTGGGCAACACTCGTTTCGTATTTACTAAAAGCGGTTGTTTGAAACCATTTTTGCAAATCTTCAACAGAAAGTTGCGAGAGGTCCCATATGTTTTTCTTTTGAATAAAAACTTGAAGAGCTTCTTTTTTAAGACGAGCTCCATGACAGCTTGTGCAAGGAAAGGGGCTGCGATAACGCGATAAAAAAACGCGTACTTGCATTTTGTATTTGTAATCATCAAGTTCTTCAAAGATCCCGTTGATTCCTTGAAAGTCTCCCTCTCCTTTCCAGATGAGTTCAATTTGAGATTCGTTGAGTTTTTCATAGGGAAGGTGAATTGAGATTTTTTTCTTTTGGCAAAAGCTTAAGAGTTCTTTGTACCAATCTTTGGCAGAAGGTTTTGTAAGGGGCTCAATTGCTCCTTGAGAAATGGAAAGCTGAGGACGAGGAATGACAAGGTTTCTGTCGATTTTGAGAATATTTCCAAAGCCCTTGCAGTCCGGACATGCGCCTGCTGGAGAATTAAAAGAAAAAAGTAGGGGGGAAGATTCAGGGAAGCGCGTTATTCCTCCGTCGACAGAGGGAAATTCTGAGCAAACTCTTTCCCACGTTATTTTTGATTTATCAGCAACAATGACTCGACAGCGTCCACTTCCATAGTGGTAAGAAGTTGCGATCGCTTCTGAGCAACGATTGATTTCGCTCTCTTCTTTTGGAAAACGATCAACGAGAACCCAGATTTCTCTGTTTTTGAAATATTTTTTGGAATCAGTCGATTCAATTTCGGCAAGTTCTAAAGATTTTTCATCAACAAGAATTTTTGAAAATCCTTTTTCAAGAAGAAATTGTCTAGGATCAAAATTTTGATCGCTCTCATTCTCACTGTTTTTTGGAGTAGGAGGAAGAAAGGGATAAAAAACAAAAACCTTATCCCCTTTTTCTTTCCAGGCCTCGTCGCTTATTTCAGAGGGAAGATCTTTTTTAACGATTCGGCCACTTTTGGGGTCGACCATCTGTCCAGCCTTCGAAAAAAGAAGTCTCAAATAATCGTAAATTTCAGTACTCGTTCCAACCGTTGAGCGAGAGTTTTTTGTGTAGTTTTTTTGCTCAAGCGCAACTGTGGGGCTTAAGTTTTTGATGGCATCGACATCGGGCTTTTCGTGCTTTTCTAAAAATTGCCGAGTGTAAGAGCTTAGTGATTCAACAAAGCGCCTTTGTCCTTCAGCAAAAAGAGTATTGAAAGCAAGGCTTGATTTTCCAGAGCCTGATGGTCCTGTTATGACGCTTAGTCCAATGCGCGGAATATTGAGCGAGATATTTTTAAGATTGTGCTGCCTTGCTCCTAGAATTTCGATGTCTTTTAAAAAAGCAGACGTATGTTTGGGGCTTGGCATGAGTCCGTATACTCTAATCGAAGTTTGTCTTTCTGGGTAGGGCTTGCAGAGAATCAGATTGAGTATCAAGATTTTCTTATGCTTAAAAGCTTTAAACTCTCAACGGACCTTTTGAAGGAACGACCCGATGATGCCTCCTTGAAAAAGTGGGCGCATTTAGTAGTTTCCCCTGCTTTTAAGGCTCTGGAGGGTGTTCGGGGAGATGTGGCTCTTGTTGCTTATCCAGATGATCGAGGTGTTAAAAATAACTTAGGTCGGCAAGGTGCTCGTTTTGCGTCTACAGCTTTTAGGAAAATTTTTTATAAAATGTCGGCTTCAAAAATCTGCACTCTGGTAGATGTGGGAGATTTGCAAGTTAAAGAAAAGCAGCTCTTTGATTCTCATGAAAAAGCGCGCAAAGTTTTATCAGTCCTAAGAAAGCAGTTTCCTTTGTTAGTGAGCATAGGTGGGGGGCATGATTGGGCTGCCGTTGATTTTGATAGAGCAGATGCACAGATTATTCACTTAGACACACATTTGGATGTGAGACCTTTTAGAGGGAACAACCCCCATTCAGGTATGCCCTTTCGATATCTTGCAGAAAAAGGGGCGCGCATCTGGTGTTTGGGGGCTCAGCCTGAGTGCAATTCTCCTGAGCATTGGAACTATGCCCAAACTCATTTTGAGGCTCTTTGGTCATTGGATGAAGTTCAAAAAAATCTTTCTGAAATTTTAACAAAAATGTTAGGCGAGATTGAAAAGGACAAACCTTTGTTTGTAAGTCTTGATATGGATGTTTTTGCTCAATCTGTTTCTCCAGGAGTCTCGGCTCCCTCACCAAGGGGAATGAGTGTGGAGCAGGTCAGTGATGTTTTAGATGCTGTTGCAAAAAATATTTCGCATCTTGGAATTTATGAGCTGAATCCTAAGTTCGACCAAGATTTTCAAAGTGTTAAGCTTGCAAGTTATCTTTTAAGTCGCCTTTTATCGAGACGCTTTTAATGATTGTGGTCGTGTTTGCTGTCTTTCTGTTTGTTCTTCTCATCGGGTAGATTATCGGAAGGCGCTTTGGGAAATTCTCCAAAAAGAGTAGGTTCAGATTTATCTCCAGTCAGAAAACGACCTTTTGCAAGGTTGAGGTCAACAGCAATATCTCCTTGATAGTTTGAGGGAAAGTCTTGAAAATCACTTCCTGTTCGAGTTTGGATAATACGAGTTCCTTGATCTTTTTGTTTGACACGTAATTTTCCGGTGTCGCTTCCCACTACAACGTAAAGCTCGTCTTGATCAAAATCATAACTCCAGTAATCAGCACGTCCCCCTAGGTCTTTTTCAAGCTTTTTTCCAAGTTGAGTTTTGTAAAATTCAGGATCAACGGGAGTGAGATTCAGCTTTTCAGCTTCAGAGGTATTCAGCCTATCTTTTTTGGAGCCTTGAAATATGCCAGGCATTTTAGGGTTTTTTTCGAATACGTAGGAGTCGGCTTGTGTTTTGTTCGTAGGAATAAGTGCTGAAGCCATTGCACTTTGAACGGAAGGACTGTTGAGCATTTCGTTAAGAGCTCTATTTGCTTTGAGTGAAGTATCAAAAAGAACAAATTTTGATTGTTTAAGCTGATCGTTGGAAGCTGTTATTCTTAAATTTAATTCAATGATTTCTTTGTTTTTTGAGAGAGGAAGTGCAATTTTTTTTTCTTCAAGAATTTTAATATTCTGTTGTATTTTTGCGCGAATTTCTTTGTAGCTTACAAAATCTGTGTAGAACCGTGTTTGAAGATTTTTGAAAGAAGCGGGGGGTAGATTTTTAATCGTATTGGAATCAAACTTTTTGTAGCTTTCTAGTTCTTGTTTTACGTTTTTTTCAAGAAGGTTTACGAGCTCTGGATATTGTTGGAAGTGTTTTATGAGTTCACTCATGTTGAGAATATCTTTGGGGTTTTGAACGGTCGTTTCATTTTGTGTGTAGGCAGTAATTGTGAATAAAAGTGTGAAGGCCAAGACTCTTTGCGCAAAATTAGGGCTCATGCCTTTATTTTGACCTAGATAGCCTTGAATGGGGACTAAAATATTGACGCTCATTTGGACTTTAACGGCTATCTGGGCTACACCAAGCCTATGTCTGATAATCTAGAAAAAGCGTCTGAGGAAGTTCAAAAAGCTTTAACCTTTGGTGCTTGGTTAAAAGATCAAAGAGTTTCTAAAAAAGTATCTCTTGAAGAAATTGCGGCGGTTACCAAGATTCATATTGGGCAGTTGCGAAATTTAGAGGAAGGTTGGGAGGGAGTTCCCCCCGCACCTGCCTTTATTCGAGGTTTTATTGTTTCCTATGCTAAGCACATTGGTTTGGATGAATCAGAGGTATTGAGTCAATTTCATAAACTCGCTCCTGATGCTGTTCGCGAAAAAGTTTCGGCACCTAAGACAACGCCCCCACAAACCTACACAGCAAACTCCGGTAAGCCTTTGCGTTTTGGAAGTTATAACGAGCGTAAAGATCAACTTCAAATTGCCCATTGGCTTTCTACAAAAAGAATTATTTATGCTTGTGGTGTTTTGTTGGGACTCGCTCTTCTAATATTTTTGATGAGAATTGGAAAAAAAGCTGGTGATGAAAATTCATCTGCAAACATGATGTCGTCTCAGACGGTATCCTCCCAGGCATCATCCCAGGCCAAAGTTGTTGACCAGGTTATAACGGAGTCTTCCGTTTCAACAAATGTATTTGGAAATGTAGCTCCTTATAGTTTCACACTTGTTTCATCTGCAGATTGTTGGGTTAATTTAAAAACAGACGACAATTCTTTAGAAAGTTTTAAGCTTGAGAAAGGTGAGACTCGAAAAATTCTGTTTAATCGGAAATCAAAAATTACTCTCTCACATCCTTCTTTTGTAAAGATTCAAATCAATGATTCAATGTTTAAGATTCAAACAAGTGGTTCTTCAGCTGAAACTCTTACTTTTCCTGAGCAAACAACCAAGCTCCTACCTGTTTCTAAATAATTTATTAAATTTTTAACCTGTTGGTTTTTTATGAAGGAGGGCTGTGTCGAGTCCTGTTTTTCCAACATAAGAAACATTTGTAGCAAGATTTTGTACTTCCTTGGGAGTCCATTGAGCAAAAAGGTTTTTGTCATTTGCGGCTTCCCAGGCAACTGTTCCATCAATCACATTGGCTCTGACGGCTTCTAAAAGAGTTTGATCAAGAACCTGCATGCCTTCTCGTTTTGCTGTCTGCATTATGGAGCCAATTTGATAAGTTTTTTCTTCGCGAATGAGGTTTGCTACGGCTGAATTGTTCACAAGTATATCGTGAAAGGCCATTCGAGATTTTCCATCTTTCGTGGGAACAAGTTTTTGTGAAATAATCACACGTAAACTTTCTGAAAGCATGGAGCGAATTTGAGCTTGGGCGCTTCCATCAAAGGAATCGATAATCCGGTCAAGAGATTTGGGTGCGCTATTTGTGTGAAGAGTTGCAAAAACTAGGTGTCCCGTTTCTGCTGCTGTGATTGCAAGTTGAATCGTTTCTTGGTCTCGCATCTCACCGACGAGAATACAATCTGGATCTTCACGGAGAGCCGCTTTAAGAGCATCCTTAAATGAAGTGAAGTGTTTTCCTAGTTCACGTTGATTCATGAGTCCTTTTTGAGATTCATGTTGAAATTCAATAGGATCTTCTAGGGTAATAATATGGCCTTTATCGTTTCGGTTGATGTGATCAATCATGGCCGCAAGAGTTGTGGATTTTCCAGATCCTGTGGGACCTGTAACAATCACGAGGCCATTTGGATAAGAGCACGCCATTTTGCAAATTGGAGGAAGATTAAGCATTTCGAGGGTAGGAGCTGAAGAGGGAAGACTACGAAAAACTGCAGAGATTCCATGTTTTTGGTAAAAATAATTGACTCGAAAAATTCCTAAATTGTTTACCTTGATTGAAAAGTCGACTTGTTTGTTTTCAGCAAGATCTTGTTTGTTTGCAGCCGTTATAATCGAGCCAAGCATTTCTTCAAGAACCTTGGGATTAAACGGAGGCATCTCAAGTTTTCGCATTTCTCCGCGTACCCTGACAAAGGGAACTGAGTTAGAGGCCAGATGAAGGTCCGAGCCCTTTTCTTTGACAAGTGTTTGTAAAAGAGTCATCAAATTAGACATCAAAGTTTTTATCGGTCATTCGATAAGGAAATAGAAGAAAGTCTTGTTAAATTTGTTCAAGCGACAAATTTATGACGATTGGGAGAATTGTTGATGGGTTCTAGCGAAATATTAATTAGTCGTAGCGTTGGGGAGACGAGAGTTGCACGTTTAGAAAATGGAGAATTAACAGAATTTTTAGTTGAACGTGAAAATGTTAAATCTTTGTTAGGCGGAATTTATAAAGGACGTGTATCGCGTGTTCTTCCAGGTATGCAGGCAGCCTTTGTTGACTTGGGTTTGTCCAAAACTGGATTTTTATATGTTGATCTTGTGGTGGATCCAGAGGCACAACACAATCAAGCTCTTGAGGATGTGATTGATCCCGAGGAAAATCCTTCGCAAAATGATTCTGAAGAGGAGTTAACTTCTGAATTAAGTCTCAATCCTGAGCGAAGAAAGAATCGACCCATCCAAGAATTACTTCGTGAGGGCGAAGATATACTTGTTCAAGTTACAAAAGAACCTTTGGGAACGAAGGGTCCTCGATTGACGGGGTATGTGAGTTTGCCCGGAAGATTTTTAGTTTATTTGCCTGATAGTCAAACGGTGGGGGTTTCTCGAAGAATTGAAAATGCTGAAGAACGTGAGCGCCTTAAGGAAATCATCGAAAAAATTCGTCCACCCAAAGGTGGAATTATTGTTCGAACCGTTGCAGAGGGCGCGAGTGAAAAAAGTTTAAAAGATGATTTAGAATATATTTTAAAAGTTTGGGGAAATTTAAAAAAATCTTTTGAAAAACAAAAGTCTATAGGTCTCTTATGGCAGGACTTTGATCTGTCGCTACGAATTGTTCGAGATCGCGTAACGGATGATGTTGAAAGAATTCTTGTTGATGATTTGCATTTGTATAAGCAAATGACAAAGTTCATTCAGCTCTTCTCGTCTAAGATGAAAAAGAAAGTAGAGCTTTTTACTCAAACAACAACGCCTCTTTTTGAAACTTATGGAATCGAGACAGAGGTGAATCGTGCGACCGCTCGCAAGGTTTGGTTAAAGTCGGGTGGGTATATCTTGATTGATGAAACAGAGGCTCTCATATCGATTGATGTGAACACGGGGCGCTTTGTGGGAAAGCGAAATCTAGAAGAGACCCTGTTGCTTACGAACTTAGAGGCTCTAAAAGAAATTGCTTATCAGATTCGCCTTAGAAATTTGGGGGGAATCATTGTTATTGATTTTATTGATATGGAAAGAGCTGAGCATCGAGAAAGGGTTTACTCAACTTTTTGTGAAGAGATGAAAAAGGATCCTGTAAAAACTCAGGTTTATCCTATGAGTCCCCTGGGTCTTGTTGAATTAACAAGAAAGAGAACCCGGGAAAGTTTATCAAAGACTTTGACTTGTCCGTGTCCTGTTTGTGAAGGATGGGGGCATGTTGAGTCAAAAGAAACATTTGCCTATCGAATTTTTCGAGCTTGTGAAAAGGAGTCTAAGTTGGCCGTAGAGGGACAGGGGCTTGTCTTGTATCTCCCTCCCGAAATGGCGACCTTTGTCACGGAATCTTTAAAGGGGCTTTTAGAAGACCTGGAGAAAAGGCTTTCCAAGCGCGTTATGATTCGCGTTGATGAAAATTTATTAGCCCGAGAGTTTGAAGTTTATGCCCACGATCTTTAGTTTTTTCGTGGGGTCAATTACTAATTAAAAAGTACTTCTTTTAATTGAGGAAAACTCCATATTTTGTTGATTTTAGCGCTTTGACTTACAAGACTCGCGATACCCAAAAATAGATGAAAAATAACAAAAACAAGAGAAAACAGGCAAAAAGACGTGATCTATATTATCCACAATTTATGTGGATAACTTTCCACATAAACATAAGAGCTTTTTAAAACCATGCCTCATTAAAAAATCTTGTAGAAAGGCTGTGGATAACTCTACGTGAGCCTAACTTTTTGGCTCAACGCATAAGCAGCATTTTGTCGGAAAGTTTTCTCTAACTCTGTAATAAAACAGTAGGTCTCTAGAAAGAAAATCTTATTGTGAGGGAAAGTTTTATTGCCTCTACGGCAACTCGTGTGGAAAAAAGCGGAGAAGCTCATTCTCGCACGTCTTTAGCACTCACAAAATATTGGGAGCGCCATGAAGGTCTTTCTCAAATTGGTGAGCGATATCTTTCAAGAGCAAAAATTCGCAAAGAAGCGGGTGGTTTGTTGTTCGTCGTTCCAACTAGTTTTCATCTAAAAGTTATTCAGCCTTGGAAAGAAGTTCTTGAGTCTACACTGAATGAAAAAATTGTGGGCTTTGAAGTGTCGCGAGAAGAAAGAAAAACGCCCACAGTTGATTTGAGTCGTGCTTCATTGACACAAACGGAGCAAGCACAGCAGCAGGCGACTTCTGGTTTTTCTTCGCATCTTCCATCTACTCAGCTTTCCATTCAGCTTGCCCCCGTAAACCCACAAGTTGATCGCGTTGAAAAAGAGCGCATGCGTCGAATTGTTGCTCCTTTTTTTGTAAATTCACCATCGCTTGAAGTACCCACTCAGCTGCTGTCTCGTTGGGCTAATCAAATCAAATACGGCAATCAAGTTTTGTGGGTCTATGGTGCTCCTGGTAGCGGCAAAACAACTTTGCTTCGTCAGCTTAACCACTGGATCAGTCTTGATTATCGTATGGAGTTTATTGACGTGATGTCTTTTTTTCACGAATGGAGAAAAGCTCTCGATCAAAATAACACTTTTGCTTTTATCAAAAAATATAGAAGAGAGACGGATGTCTTTGTTCTTGAAAATATTGAAGAGCTCAGAGGTAAGGTAGGAACTCAACAAGAACTTCTTTTTACTTTAAATACGTTATCTGACAGAGGAGCTTCCTTTGCGGTTTCTAGTTCACTTTCCCCTCAAGATTTAAAAGATGATTTAGACCCACAGCTTTACAGTCGACTTCTCTCTGGTTTGGCTGTCGAGCTTGCGGCTCCTGATCGAAGTTTCAAAGAAAATCTTTGGCGTCACTTGATGGATCAACACGGCTTATCTGCCGTGCAAGTGGATCTTGGTGTTCTTGAAAAACTTTTTAATTTAAAACTTTCAACAGCGCGTAAGGTTCAAACTGTTTTCATCAATGCGATTGCTCGTTTAAGTGTTTCGGGTCGATTGCAGTTGCAGGATATTTACGAGTTTGAAGGAATTCATGCACCTCAAGTGTTGCCCATGACTTCAACGGGGATGAATCCTCGGCAACTCATTGAGCGAGTCGCAAAACTTTCCGGTATCAGCACTAGTGCCGTTCTTGGCAAAGGTCGTCGAGCAGATGTCGTCTTAGCGCGTAAGTTTATCTTTCTTTCTCTTTCACGAATGTTGGGTATGACCAACACGTCTATCGCTCATTATGTAGAAAAGGATCCCTCTACTGTTTGTCATGCACTTAAGACGATTCAAGATGATCTTGTTAACAATCGTCATGTTGCTAAGCAGTGGAATTGGATATGCTCTGAATTAGGATTAAAAGAAACCTCATACAGCACCCATTGAAGTGTGTGAGATGTGGCTCTAAACTCAGGCTGTGGGAGCCAAAAAAATATTTGTCCTTGATACAAACGTTCTTCTCTTTGATGCGCAAGCAATTTACAAATTCAATGACAATGATGTGGTCATTCCCATTTCTGTTATTGAGGAAATAGATCGTTTCAAAAAAGACTTAAACGAAGTAGGTCGAAACGCTCGTCAATTTAGTCGCAACCTTGATAATTTAAGATCCAAGGGATCTCTTTCAACAGGAATCAAAATTGAAACCGGTGGAACTCTTCGTGTTGAATTAAACGACGAAAAGCTCCAGCTTCCTGCAATGCTTGCGGGTGAAAAAGCAGACAACCGAATTTTAGCTGTTGCTTATAATCTTTTAAAAAAGAAATCTGCAAAGTCTGTTGTCTTTATTACAAAAGATACAAACTTACGGCTAAAAGCGGATGCTTTGGGAATTCCCGCGGAAGATTATGAAACCTCTCAAGTAAGTATCGAAGAGCTTTACTCGGGTATGGGAGTGTTTGAGGTAAGTTCAAAAGAAATTACAACTTTTTATACAGATCGACGTTTGGCTTTTGAAAGGCCCGATCTTTATCCCAATCAATTTGTTATTTTACGTGATCAATTAAATCCAAGTCACTCAGCAGTGGGTCGCTATGATTTACGTCAAGGAGCAATTCTTCCGATTATTAAATCTCCTGAGGGAGTGTGGGGATTGCATCCAAAGAACGTTGAGCAAAGTTTTGCACTGGATTTACTGTTGAATGATGAAATTCAGTTGGTGACTCTCGTTGGTAAAGCAGGAACCGGAAAAACTTTGCTTGCGATTGCAGCGGGTCTTCTTAAAACTCTAGACGAAGGTAAGTTTCAAAAATTGCTTGTTTCGCGTCCGATTTTTCCAATGGGTAAAGATGTGGGCTACCTTCCGGGAGATATTGAACAAAAATTAAATCCTTGGATGCAACCTGTGTTTGATAACATTGAGTTTTTGATGGGAGGAGCGGAGAATCGTCGTCGAAGTAGCAGTGTTGTGCGGGGAATGCAGGAGCTTATTAATCAAGGAATGTTACAGGTTGAGGCTCTCACTTACATTCGAGGAAGAAGTATTCCCAATCAGTTTTTGATCGTGGATGAGGCTCAAAACTTAACTCCTCATGAAATCAAAACCATTCTCACTCGTGCGGGTGAAAATACAAAAATTGTACTCACAGGTGATTGTTATCAAATTGATAATCCTTATGTAGATAGCACAAGCAATGGTTTGGCTTATGTTGTGGAACGAATGAAACAGGAAGAGATTTCAGGCCATATAAGTCTTGTTAAAGGAGAGCGTTCGATGCTTGCAGAGCTTGCATCGAATTTGTTGTAAAATGGTTGAGAATCGAAAGTTTTACAGAATTCCCAACATGGGACGCTTTGTTCTTGGGAATTCTCAAAAGATTTTTACAGGCACAGCTTTAAATGTTTCATTTGGAGGTGCGTTTGTTCATATTTTTGATCTTGAGGGATTAAAAAGTGGAGATCACTTGAAATGTGATTTTGTTCTTCAAGAATCAGGTCATGTTTTTACTTCTCAAGTAGAAGTGCGTCGGGTTGCTTATGGTTCTGCCAATCATTTTGATTACACTGGATTAGGACTTCAGTTTGTTGATCTTAAAGGCGATTCTCAAAAAGGGTTGTTTCAGTACATCTTAGATCAAAAAAGAATCTACGAACTTTTAGGTGCTCTCTTAATGAACACGGAGCCTGATTTAAGATCTATCCGGCCGTTAATCTCGAAGTTGCCTTTTGCTCGTCAGTTTGATCTTAAAGGTGTGAGGGATTTTGTTGAAACGACGTTGCGATCTATTCAGTTGGTTGAGCAAAAAGGGGGCTCGCACCCCCCCCTTCAGGATCTTTCTTAGTTACGTAGACCTTTCAAAAATTTCCTTAGAAATAATTAAGCGCTGGATCTGGCTTGTGCCTTCGTAAATTTGAAAGATTTTTGAGTCACGATAAAGTTTTTCGACAGGATATTCTGTGCTGTATCCATATCCTCCAAAAATTTGAACAGCATCTGTGCAAACTTTGTTGCACATATCAGCCGCAAAAGCTTTGGCCATTGCTGCAAACTTTGTATTTCTTCGGCCTTGGTCAATTTCATATGCAGATTTCCATACAAGATATCGAGCCGCTTCTATGTTCATAGCCATATCTGCAATCATGAAACTCACGGCTTGGTGTTTTGCAATCGGAACCCCAAAAGTTTTTCGTTCGGTTGCATATTTCATGGCATGATTCATCGCTGCTCTTGCAACACCGACAGCTCCTGCTGCAACCGGAGGGCGAGTATGATCAAATGCTTTCATGGCAATTTTAAATCCATCACCCTCAGCTCCAAGACGATATTTTGAGGGTATTTTTACATCTGTAAAAATAAGGCCTCTTGTGTCTGAGCAACGTTGACCAAGGTTTTTTTCTTTTTTTCCAACTTCAATCCCAGGTGTATTAGCGGGAACAATAAATCCCGTCATCCCTTTAAATCCTAATTCTTTGTTAGTGTAAGCAAGAACGAAATACCAACTTGCAACAGAGGCATTTGTGATCCACATCTTTGATCCATTGATGATGTAATCGTCGCCTACTTTTTTTGCTGTTGTTTTGATGCCTTGGACGTCAGATCCAGCATGAGGTTCCGTTACACCATAAGCTGCCATGATAGGCTCTTGGGTCATGGGCGTAAGAAATTGTTTTTTTTGTTCGTCATTTCCTGCGACAATCAAAGGAGCTTGAGCCAGCCCATTGGCTTCAAGCGCGGTATACATTCCGCTACAAAAGCTTGAAAGTTCCTCCGCGATTAAGCAACCATCAAGTACAGAAAGACCTAATCCTCCAAATTCTGGAGCGATGTGTGTGTTCATGAGTCCCAGCTCGTGAGCTTTTTTGATCACAGGCCATGGATATTCTCCTGTTTGATCAAAATGCTCCACTTGAGGGCGCATTTCCTTCTCTCCAAAATCTCGTGCAAGTTCAATAAGGCTTTGTTGTTCGGGGCTCAAATCAAAATGTGGCATAGATTTATTCTATGCAAGTCGAGATAAAAAACAAAGCCCTCTTAAAATTCTGAAAGCTCTTTTCGTTCTTTGTTCCAGAGCTCTTTAATCCAGGTAAGGGCCATTTTATCTTCGGGTAAAAAACTAATTGCTAAATCTATTTGCCTAAGCGCTTCCTTGAAGTTTCTCTTACGCGCTAATTCAATAGCTTCTTTTCTAAGTTTATGAGCCTGCAAAACATCTCGATAGGCGGTGCATTTTGCCTCAACTCTGAGAGGGCGATTTTGAAGCGCTTTCCAGGCAACGAGGCCTCCTCCTTGATCTGTGTGCATAAGGCAGCTTGAATAATTTAATTGAAATTCTGAGGCAATTCCGCGAGCGCCAAATTCTTGTAGCTCAGGTGTAGAGACGTAGTCAGGTAAGCCTAAAAGAGCATGTCCCAATTCATGAGCAATTAAAAATTCACCAAGATATCGAGCTTGAAGAGAAGGGTTGTTTTCTTTGATCTCCGTCAGCATTCGGTAACTTGAGATAATCACAAAAGCAGGATTTGCAAACCCTCCAACAAGACGTGAAGCACTTAGGTGGCGGGTTTCCATATTCATAAAGTCGGGAGCTTTAAGAGGCATATTTGTGATGAAAACTTTTAAAGGCTGATAGGGGTTAAGTTTCCATCTTGGAAGAATTTGCTTCTTATAGAAAGCTTGCCAAAGAGAAAGGTTTTCTAATTCTTTTGCCTCTACCGAGTTTATTAAAGGAGCAACTTCCTCGGGAATCTGATCTTGAATGAAACGCCATTTTTTGATTTTCATTCCAAAGTGATCCTCAAAACTTTGTAAACTAACAAGGATAGACTCGCGGTTGATGTAGTGTTCAACATTTGGATAGCCTTCAAAATTAGCAACGTAAAATTCAACTTCTCGATCAGCTAATATTCGAGAGAGTTTATTTTCTCTAAAAATTAGGAAAGCGCTAAGAAAAAATAACAGACAGGCTGCAGCCCAAGTCGATGAAACAAGTATTTTTTTGTATTTTATTTTTCTATTTATGACGTTGAGTTGATGCTCGATGATTAAAACAAAATCATTTGTCGGAGGATAAACGGAAAAAGGAGCGCCACACGTTCCACAGAAACTTTGTGTTTCATCAGGTAAGGAATGAGCACAACGTCCGCAAAATACGGACTGTGGCTCTTTGTTGGCTTTAAATCGCACCTTCTTTTATCGGGGAGGCTCAAGATCTGAATTGTGAATTAGCGCTTAAGATGGTGAGGGTAATTTGTCGGTTAAATTTTAGTTAATTTTCAAAATGGTTTTTAAGAGTTTTGAGAATTTCTTTAAGCCATGAGGTTTGAACTTTTTCTTCAAGAGCAATCACAAGAGCTTTGAATTGTTTTTGTTCTTTTGGGGTGCCCTTTTTGAGGGGGAAGTCTCTTTCTTGCTCCTCAAGAAGTTGGTTGAGAAGGTATTCTTTCGTTTGACTTTTGTATGTCTTTTCCCAGTTTTTTTGATGAATAAATTCGTCGTGAGCTTTTTTAAATTCTAAAATATTATCGTGTGAGACGGACCCCATTGAGAACATGAATATAAGATATTTGACGCATGTAGTCAATGATTAATTTTAAAGAGATTAAGGAAAATCTTGATTCCCAAGGCCCCTCCAAAGTCCCTTTTGGTAGTTTTTTACGTACCAATCAATTTTTTCCGCAGGAGGGTAAAAGTACTTTTTGGATGTGACTCCTACTTGAAAAGGAATCATGCCAGAGTCTTCTGCGAGTTGTAATTCCTCCATGTCCTCCCCGATATAAAGAGCCTTTATCTTTTGAACTTTATTGTTTTGGCGTGCATGAGCAAGGCCTCTTTCGAAAAGAACTTTTGATGACTTGTTTTTTCGTTCAGTATTTTTTTGAGGAAGAAAAAGAGATCCTCTAAAAATCCTATTTTCATTTTTTCCAAGAAAATTTCCAAATGGTGAATAGTCCCAGGGCTCTTCTCCGTCTTTCCAGCTAGATTTATCGGAGGGAACTTTGCCCGCTAAAAAATCAATCAAACGAACGATTTTAGCAGTTGCTAAATCTTTTACGGGATTTTCTGGAGGATAATTTATTCCCCACTCTTCAGGTATGTCCGTGAGCATTCCAAGTTGAAAAGATTTTCTTTTAAGATCAAGAATATAATCACGTGCGGACGTGTATTTTTTATCATCGTGCCATTTGTATTTTCCATACATATCTTTTGCGTGGTGCTCACGCATCCAAAACATAGGTTTGTAATTATGAGTTTTTGTATCAATTAACGTGTTGCCAAGATCAAAAAAAATCCAAGTATTTTTTCGCAAAGAACGTCGATTGTAGGCATGAGCTAGAAAACATATAAAAAACGAGCAGGAAATGATTAAAAAACTTTTCATAGAAAGCCGTCCTTGTTGAAGTCCAAATTTAGTTCATTTTTTTGTAAATTAATTTTATTGATTACATAAAAGCAAAAGCTGAGAAGAATTATTACCAAAATACTTAAAAGTCCTGCTTTCATGAGAAGTAAATTGAGTCTTTTTTGCTCAAGATAATCTCCCACAAGGGCGGCCATCCAGGCACAGGCACCTCGATCAATAATAGACTCAAAAGAAAGAAGGGTTGCGCGAAACTGATTTTTTCCTTGAAGAGCATCTTGGATGAGTTGTTTTTGTATAGGATAGGAAACTCCCGCAGCTAACGAAAATATAAGAAGTAGAAAAATTGTGCCGCTTTTTTCTGAGAATGGTATAAAAAAAAGAGTTGTTCCCATGAGAAGCGTTGTGATTGAAACAATTCTTCGATCACTAAAAAATCTTTGAACGTGCTGGGGGTAATATGATCCTAAAGCCTCCGAAAGGGTCATGAGAGACATGATCCATCCAAAAGAGAAAAGAGAAAAATTTTTTGAATCTAAAATGGGTTGATATAGGTTTACTTGGCAAAGACGAGTGAGCGTGAAGATACCAATTCCCTGAAAAATTAAAAATATTAAATAAAAATCATGACGTATGTCTTTGAGGGTTTGAAATGTTTTTTTGAGTGAATTTTTGGGAATGAGTTTTTGAGAAGAAATTTGAGGAAGTGAGAGCGCAAAAAATAAAGAGAGAGCAGCGTTGAAAACAGTTATCCAGTAAGGAAGTGTAAAGTGCCATTTCATGAGAAGGCCTACTATTGCCCAACAAAAAACTTTTCCTATGAGACTCAAGGCACGAGCTTTCCCTTCTATTTGAGCATATTCATGTTGTGAATTGGATTCTTGTAAAAAATCGTACAGATAAGCTGAAGAGGCACCTGAAATAAATGATCGAGAAAGAGCAAGCAATAAAAAATGCCACAAAAAACCTGCGTAGTTTTGAGAGTATATAGGAAAAAAATTCGCACAAATAAGAGTCAAAGATCCTAAGATGAGACATTTTTTGTATCCTATTCGATCCGCAAGATAACCTGTGGGGATTTCTAAAAAACAAAAAACAATATAGTAAAGAGTTTGAATTCTAAAAATTTCAAGATCATTGAGGCCGCTTTGCTTTTGATATTCATAAAAAACAGGAACCCAAATCAGAAGAGAGTAGAAAAATTGAAAAGCCGTATACAAATAGATAATTTTTTTGTTTTCTCTCATAAAGATTATTTGCTGTAAGGACGTAGCTGTAAAATATAAAGTCCGTCAGCATTTGCAAGCCACTCGATATCTACAGGAGCGCTAAATGTATAGTCAGGAGAAAAATGTGATTGTAAGAAACGTCCACAGTAAGCAAGTTTTTGGAGCGTTTCTTTTTGTTCCTCGCTAAGGTCTTCGTTGGCTTTTCCAAGAGCGACAGTCCTGCCGCCTCCTTCAACTGTGTTGTACAGGTATTGATAAGGAGACTCACTTCCTTGAACAATATGTACGGCAGATTTTGTGGAAATGTTCATGTAAACATTTCGAAAATCACTTTTGTTTGCGGGATTACAGGTGACAAGAACGCCTCCCATCTTTGAGGGAATTTCTTCTTGAATAATGACGCCCATGTAAACATCGTCAAGAGAAATGCCAACGTCTTGTCTTAATCTGACGCTTCGAGGAGAGAGAATTGAAGCCCAAACTTGTTTGATACTTTCAAAAATATTGTCGGCGGTTGTGACGTGATTGATGCTTTCGTAAATACCTGCTGCAGAAAATCCGTAGAGATCCTCTGCGTTTGAAGAGCTTCGAACAACAAAACTTGAAACACCTCCAAGGTTTTTCATAATCTCACTATCTATGTAGCTTTTGACATGTTTGGGAAGTCTTGTTTCTAGCATCATATGTTGAAGACTGATGCAAAGAGCATCAATTTGACGAGCATTTAGCTCGAGTGCCATTTTGAGTTTTCCAATAGCTTGTTGAATTTTGGGAGATGACTCCAGAAATTGCTGCTGAATTGCAAAGGGAAGAGCGATTCCTTTTGAGAGTTTAATGGAATTTTTTAAAAAATTATGAGAAAGATCATAAATTTTTGAAAGTTCTTGAGAGCCTACTTTCGTAGGTAGTTTATAGCTGAGAGCTTTTGCAAGATAGTTTAATAAGTGAGACCGAGGAGGGCGCTTGACTTGATAAAAGCCGAGAATTCTCTGAGAACCTTCATTTAAAACATGAAATAATTCCCCCAGGTTTGCGGCCTTTGTGCCATATTTGAAACGATCTTCAACGCGTAAGTTCTCAAGTGATGTAATCGGGACGTTTGTTACAAGAGGCTCATCAAGTTTTATCTTTGTGGCTTTCCACGATGGTTTTGTTAATTCAGTGGGTTTTTGAGTACTTCGTATTTTGACGTGATTGGCATTTGTATCAACAGAATATTCTACCCATGTGTTTTGCCAGGAATTTTTAAATATTTCATCTATGATTCCCAGTTGAATGGCATTTGGAATTTGCCAGCCGCTCGCTAAAACATTTGTATGTGAAAGCGGAGTGGTGTGTTGTGCGTTTATAATTCCAGATAGACGAGGGATATCATCGGGAACTCTGGGCATCACAATAATGTCGTGCCATTCAAGTGTGGTTTTCTGAAGTTGATAGTCTTCTAGGTTTTGAAAAGCTCTTATACGTCCTATTGTTTTTCCTGGATTCAGAGGAATGTACGTAGCAGATGCAAAAAGTTCATGAGCGTAAATTCGAGGAAGGCGGAGAGAGTCAACTTCTTTGATGTAGTTTTCTTGAAAATGATTGGCAGGTTTTAGGTAAAGGGGCAAAGCAGGATCGAGATTTTTCCGAACAAGTTTAAAAAAACCTTCGAGCATTTGAAGCTCCATGGTATCGACTTCTACTGTTTCTAGAGTAAAGAATTTTTTTTGTGCGTGCTCTTGTAAGGCTATGATGCCCAGTAAAAAAAGCCTGTCTTCATGTTGGTAAAAGCTTTCGTTAAAGTGATCGATGTTTTGTTCGAGTTCACTTAAAGGAATCTTTAATAAACATTCAGCTATATAGTTTGCATGAAATGAGTAAGAGGAATGATTTAAAAAATGGACATTTTGTGTTGCTCGATCAACCACAACTTTCACAAAAGGAACTCCCGCGAGCTGTCCACAGATTTGATGAAAGGCCTCGATGGTCAAAGTTTCATTTGAAATATTTTGAGAGCTCACATTTGTGCAGCTATCTTTTGTGAAGTTATCTCTTGTGAAGCTTTCTAAGGATTCTCCCATGTTACACCCCTCGAGTGTAAAACTTGCACCGGCTTAAAGATTAGATCAACTTTATGAACATCTTAAAAACCCTATAAAATTTTTTCTAAAAAGTGCCTCCTTTCTTTTTATGCAGTAAACATGAGTTTATGAGTTTTGAGCGTTTAAGAGTAAAACTTTATTGCGACGGGGCCTTCAAAGAAGAAATTTTTAAGTACAATCAAGATCCTGAAATATCAGGAATGACAACAAATCCTTCTTTGATGAAAAAAGCGGGAATTCTTGATTATGTTAGTTTTAGCAAGGAAATTTTAAAAACAGTGACTCAAAAACCTATCTCTTTTGAGGTGTTTGCTGATGATATTCCAGAGATGACTCGACAAGCTAAGCTTATAGCTACGTGGGGCAAGAATGTTTATGTAAAAATTCCTATTTTGAATACCAAGGGTATTTCCACAGCTCCGCTGATCAGGGAACTTTCGCATTCTGGGGTGAAAGTGAATGTAACAGCTGTTTTGACTGAAGAGCAGATTCAGGAGTCTTTAAATGTTTTAGCAGGAGGAGCTCCTTCTATCTTATCAATTTTTGCCGGACGAATTGCGGACACGGCAAGAGACCCTAACCCTCTTGTAAAAAACGCAGTTTTTGTAGCTCAAAAAAGTGCGCCATCGGTGGAGGTTCTTTGGGCGAGTACTCGGGAAGTTTATAATCTCGTTGAGGCAGAGCGAGCAGGTTGTCACATCATCACGGTGCCTGGAAGCATTCTTGAAAAATACAGAGAAATGCGAATGAAAACTTTACAAGAAGTGAGTTTAGATACGGTAAAAACCTTTAAAAAAGACAGCGATGCAGCAGGTTTTTCTATTTAATGAAAAGTTAACATAAATAATATTTTATTATTCATATAAAACTGTATTTTTTTATATTTTATTAAAGTTATGATGTTATTTGAATGCAGTTTTTTACAAATAAGAAATATATTTCTTTTGGATTCTTTTTAGTTTTTCATAACCTGTCCGCACAATCAGGATTTACGGACCCTTCTCTTATTCCAGATACAAATATATTTTCAGGAGGTACGGATACCTCTGTTTCTAATGTTGCTACAGATTTAAAAGTTGACTGTAAGTGGACAAGGGGATCCATTTTAGAGCCAGGTGTTTTACCTGAAGATGCTAGTCCTGAATGGCAAGCTTTTGAGGTTCTTAAATTAAAGTGTAAGTCTTTAGAGCAAGCAGGAACAAATTTAAGTACGAGTTTTGTCGGACCCACAAATTGCACCTCTGCTTCAGATTATGTGTGTATAGAAAAAAGCACTGTTGAACCTTCAATAAATTTAAATACAACTGACTACACTGATCTTGGATATGTTTTGTATAAAAATGCAAACACAACCTCTACAGAAGACATCGTCATTACGAAGGGAACAATCGGTTTGGTTCTTAATGGAGGATCAAGTACAAAAATAGAAGTAACTGGGGATAAGTTCGATCTTGAGGATTTAATATTCAAAGCTTACGGAAAAGGTTTAACTTGTGATGTGTTTGTTTCGGGGGTTATCAATAACTCTAATTTGCCGGGGGCGCAGTGTAATAGCTCCGCAAGTTGTACACCCGAAAAGTTTGTCGATGTCAAAAATGGTACTTTGGTTTTTGTTGCGCAATTAAAAGGTTTTGAGGATTCATTTTTTACCTCCAATAGAAACACAACTGTCACTTGGTCGGGTGGTCCAAACGAAGAGGGTATTTGGGAAGCTGTTACCGCAAATACAGAGCATACTGTCAGAGCGACTTTGATTCCTCCTGTAGCAACTGCCAAGCCTCGCTACTGTGCAATTAAATTTAAACAAGAGTTAGTTGCAGGAGTTGTAAATCTTAGCCCCCTTGGAGATTGTGAACTTTTTAGAAATCTTAGAAATTATTATTTTTACAGTTCAGATGGAACAAAAGTTCAAGAAGGTGGTTACAAAGATGGGGGTATTTCTCTTCCTGGTATTGATCAAGCTTATGGTGTAACAAAGCCTGAGCTTCCCATTCAAGGGATTGTAAACTCAGCTACAAAAACCGATGGAAATTTTAACGTCATTGGGGGTGGCTTATTTATCCCTCCGACTAGTACAAGAGAATATACAGCGACTGTCATTACAGCTAGCCCCTTTGATCCTGATACAAAAAAAATATCTGCACCTGTCGCATGGGGAACTGTGGAATTAACTAATTACAGCAGTGTGAAAATGACGAGTATTGGCAATGCTTTAGACGATCTTTTGTTAAAGGATCCTAATGCTTTGATTGTATTCCAGTCATATGTTGCGCATTCTCAAATACAAAATGGAGTTGATAAAAGAGAAATGGGTAATGGAGGTATAGATTTATACAAGTTTACACCTAACAATAACGGAGTTTTTGATAAACTTGTTCCCTTCGTCAATGATTCCTGTCTACCAAATTTTCAATTCTCAATTCCAGCTCGCCCAGATAAACCCGAGCTTCCTACAACCTTAAGAAGTGCAACCTTGTGTGCTTACTCACGTCCAGAAAAAGTTAGTGATTTAAAAAGTAGTCGTGTTTCACAAACAATTTTAGCGATCACTCCTTTAAATGCAACTCACATGTTTCCAACGGCGCTTGTTCCATCCACTCCGATTGATCCTCAAGCTTCTGAAGATTTTGGAATTAGTGATTCAACTAGTACTTCGTGTTTTAAGTTTGGGCCTCAGGATATTGGCAAAGAACCAGATTGGCAGGAACCAAAGTATGAGTGGGAGTCATTTAAAAGTCCTGGTTCTAATATGATGTCCGATCAAAATGAATGTTCTATTGCTCCAGCTAGTACAAAAGGATTGGGCGCTCTTGGTTACAGGTACAACCAAGCTGCTTTCAATGACGCAATTAATTTTGGATGTGCGGTCCTTTTTGAGAAATTGAATTTGTACAAGTCACTGTCTCCTGTTTACGCAATTTTACCTATCAAGATGGATGAAAAATATTTAAATATAATCACCAACGTATATAATGACCTTGATCCATTTGAACCTACAAAACCTCATTATGGATCAGTGAATTGTTATCTTGGAATATCTCCATTTCAAAGTAAGAAAGGAGTCTTTCCAGGAGTAAATCTTAAGGCTCAAAGTTACACCACTAAGTCCAGTTATTTTGTTAAAACTTTTTCAAGTACCGGTGTTAAAAATCAGAGGTTTTTTATCAAGCCACTTGGAAATTTCAGCTCAAGCTTAGAAAAAACCTCGTATGCTTTTTTTGATGCTCCTCTTTGTCCCGGATCGCAATTTAAATATGATAGTATTTCAGTGTCTTGGTCACCTTTGGTCTTGGACATAAAGGGTAATGGAATTAATGTTTCACGAGATTTCAAACGATCGGTAGGTTTTTATCTCCATAATAAAAAATATCTAAGTTACGTAGATTGGCCTGAAAATGTTGACGAAGTGGCAATTCTTGTTCGCCCATCATACAAGGGTGGAGCTATAGGGTTAAGCGATTTGTACGGAGACACAAATGCTGCGAACGGCTTTGAACAGCTTCGTAAGCATGATTCAAACAAAGATGGATTGATCACCAAAGCCGACAAAGACTACAGCAAATTAAGGCTGTGGTTTGATAAAAACCGTAACGCTCAAGTTGATAAAGATGAGCTTGAGCCTATTGGTAAATATTCCGTTGATAAAATTTATTTGAGCTATACAAAACCACTAAAAGGATTTTCAGCTGCACAAAGATCTTTACTGGCTACTTATTGGAATGCAAAAAAAGCTAAATTCTTTAACATAGAAGATATTTACGTAAACGAATACAAAGATAAATCGAGGATGCTCGTTGAAAACAAAAAGAAATAAAAAAGCCTTTTCATTGCTTGAACTCATGGTTGTTATAGGAGTCGTAGGAGTTATTTCCTATTTTGTCCTTCCTTGGGTTACGGGAATGTTCAGTATGGAACAACGAAGTCGTGATGAACTTTCAGCGCTTAACGAGCAAAGGATTGATGAGAGTTTTATAAAAAATCATCTTTCTAATACAAGTGTTATGAGGTCGGGACTTTTAACTTGCACGAAACCGCACCTTCTGGTCGTCAAAGAAGCTCTCCCTTCAGCTCCACGTATCTTTAAGACTGATAAAAATACTTTAGATTTTGTCTCTTCTAAGCCTCTTGGTGTTGCAACGGTTGTTTCGGGAAAATTGAAAGTTGCTTATACTGGTAAGCAGCTAGTACCAGGTTCTTTACTTTTTTTACGTTCCATCAATGGAGATAATCAGAATTTGTTTGTTCGAGTAAAAACTGTGGTCGGCCTTCCTACCGCTCTCATGAAAGTATTAGATTTTGACTACACAATCACTAAGCCTGCTTTTCATTCTTGCTCTTTAAAGAATCCTTCAAATGCTCAATCCTATATGACTTCTTTTGAAAACAAACGCTTTTCTTTAGAGAGTGTTCATTTTTTGCGATTATCTTTAGCAACAAATAATGCAAGTTTGGCACTTAAATATCAAATTTGGCCAAAAATAGGATATTTAGCACTAAACTCAATAAATACAACGGCTGTGACTAATGTGACGGATTCAACTCTTTATGAGTCAATTGATTCGCTAAGCGTTGATGAAAAGTTTGAGGGCGAACAAAATTCGGAAAAGGGAAATTATTCTGTTGTTATGTCTTTTAAATCTATCAAAACGAAAACGGTTCAAGATGGTGGAGTAGGTGTTGCAGGTGCAAATTTATCAACTCACGTCATTTCGGGAGCCTATACTAATCAAGGATTAGAAATTGGAAACATTAAAACAGGTACAGCGTTAGTTGTGAAGCCGCCCAAAGTGACGTGCTCTGTTATTTATAAAAAAATAAATGGATCTTCTGCTGGGGCAGCAGCGGGAACTGCCTTGTATGAACTAAGGGTTCTTTTTTCAGAGGCTTCTTCGATTAATACATCAACGAATCCTCTTAGTGCTTATTTACAGATTAGTTCTTCTTCAGGTGAAGGTGAAAATGTTGAGTGTTATCGTAGTGATCAATATAGTTCATCTGAAAGAAAATTTACGGGTGATTCTTTCAATGGAGATATAGCTCTTAGCGCACAGGGGGGAGCAACCGCAACAAATCCTGTTTACTGTATTATTAAAGTAGATAGTCAGGTGTCAGGAAATTTGACTTACTTAGCTATTACGGGATCATCTGCAAGGCAGTATTCTCCTACTTGTGACCCTGTTGAATTAACCCTTTAGGAGAAAGCAGCATATGAAACTGAAAAAAAAACAGCAAGGATCTCTACTCATGTGGGGGATGCTTATCCTAGCGGTGTTGAGCATCATTGTTGGATCTATACAGCAAACTTTTGTGAGCTCCTCAAAAACTGTGGTTGAGGATGGTATTGTTTGGAAAGCGCAAGAGTTAGCCAATAACCTAGTAGAGATTACAAAATATTTAGCTCTTTATGAGCGAGTTGTTTATATCGATAAAGACAAAGGTCCTCTTGACCACGGAATAAAAGATTCAGAGGAAAGAAAAAAAAATATGATGACTGTTTTAGGCAGGGGGATCGGTTTGGATAAGCTCGACCCCTTTAGCTTAGGTAATTTATGTGGAGCTTTCGGAATACAAGGGGGAGCGTTAGCAACGTATGAGCTCGGAGGAATTGATGTTTTTTGTCCCTATTTTACTCGCGTGCCGCAATTAACAAGTAAGGAAATGGAAATGATTGTTTTCGAGGATTGGAAAAAGAGTGATATATTTACGAGTTCCTCCCCTGGCATTTACGAGATAAAATTGGATTTCCTAAATAGCCTTAAGAATTATGATAATAGTTTTATTAAATGGAGATCGGTTGCTGAAGAGGGTGAATACGCGTCTTTATTTAAAAAAATAAAATCAGCGCATGTTAATTTAAGATATTTTACAGAAAGCTCAGGTTTTGCAAGTCAAGGAAATGATCGAACTTTGTCGATTGAATCTGTGATTGAATTTGATTCTGCTTTTTTTCAATCAACGAAGTCACGGGTTGTAGAAACGGAATCATTTGTGATTCGACCTTCCATACCAAAAGATTTTACAATGTTTTTTTTGTATCCTACAACAAGCGCCGGGGTGGCAACGAGAAACTTCTCGGATTCTATTGATCTTACAAAAGCTTCTTCTATTAGTGGGCGAAGTTTTTTTAATGGTAATTTGAATAAAAAAATAGATGAGTTACCAACATTTAAAGAATTTGCTGTTTTTTCAAGAGAAATTAGTCCTCGACCCACCATAGGTAATGAAACGCTTTTAAGACAAAAATTTCCCAAAGGGCTTTTGACTCATTTTTCTGCTGAAAGATGGATCTTTAGTGGAACTTATGATGGGGTTCCAGTTATCAATCAGGCCGGCTATATAGATAAGGGCTCGTCTGGAGATTATTCCATGAATGATTTTTTTTCACTCGTGCCAAATGCGTGTACCGGCGCTACGGCTGAGATTAAAAATCCAGGAAAAATTGAAATAAATTGTTTTCCGTCTACAAACCCTGGATGTCCAACCCAGTGTCCTGGTGACCCAGGAATTAAAACAGTCAATTATCCCATACAAGAAGTAAAAGTTTCTGGCTCTTATGGCTTTGTGACGGCTCCAGTGGCAAAGCTTACAATGACAACAAGAAATTCTTATTTGTATGGTTCCGTATTTGGGGGATATTTAAGTTCTTCTGGCCAAGATGTTTTTATCAAGGGTGCTGCTTCTTGGAGCATAGGAGATCTAGGCATTACCAGCGAAGATAAACTTAATTCCTACAACCAAAATTACTTACTTTCAAAAGCCGGGATAACGGCACCTTTAATGAACATGCCGCTCGTGTATGGCGTGTCTTCGG
>CAYOWH010000021.1:0-27619 GCA_964407615.1 uncultured Bacteriovoracaceae bacterium
CACGTCCCGGGCCATTGTCCGCCGTATGCATGACAGTGTATGACCAGTAGTACTAATAAACAGTACTGACATGGTTTTAGTAGTATATAGTAGTACGACCATGTGAGTCCCTAGGCCGAAATATATGCCCGTGGAGAGGACCAGGGGATA
The DNA here is from genome assembly GCA_964407615.1 of uncultured Bacteriovoracaceae bacterium. Classification (GTDB taxonomy): domain Bacteria; phylum Bdellovibrionota; class UBA2428; order UBA2428; family UBA2428; genus CANIGN01. The sequence goes on from CAYOWH010000021.1 coordinate 151, forward strand.
CCTTTTAGTCAGTCCATAACAGTGTACCATACAATAACCTCCTAATAAAGCCCCAAGGAAACAACCCATGGAATTCTTAAAATTGGGACCGTCGAATTAAGCCCAATCCATACAACATCCAGACAGAACAAAGTTCTACATAGACTTCAAGTCTACGGAGAAGGTCATCTACTATATTACCTTCTCTAACCCCCTAAACAGAGTCATCTAATTCTACTAAACCACGTAGACATACCAAGGGCAAATTTTTCCCACTTAGAAAAAGTCTCACGTTCTGTTCCACCCATGTTCCACCCATGTTCCAACTAAAGGCTCACGTTTGTTCCACCCATAATGCATGGACCTGTAAAATTTATTCTAATTCCATGGAAATACAATGTAATTCCCACTTCCACATAAAGAAAAAGTCTCAGGTTTTTGTTCCACCCATGACTCACCTCGGTTCCAATTGAAAGAGCATGTTTTATATATATCTAAAGATATATAAAACATAGTTCTGAACCCCAACGTAGACCAGCTAGAAAATCGACCTCCTAGCTAGCCTACTTCAACCAACCCTTTCAGCTTAACTTTTCTGCCTGTTCCACCTTATACGTATTCTTTATATGTGACAGCACCCTCTTCATAGTACCTTCAGGCACATATCTAATCAACTGACCATTAGCATCTAGCTCTATGCCAAACATGATCTGTCTTATATTACCAACACCATATGAAACATGCGCCACAAGTTTTAGCAATACAGAATCCTTAAAAGCAACTACCTCCTTCAACTCATACTCCCCTCGTTCATCTGATGCCATCCGATACTTATAATCAACTCCCTCAAACCTATGAGGATCTAAAACACGCCACCGTATAAGCTGTTCATCTACCGAAAGCAACTTACCGTCTTTGTAACCAGTTAGAGTTGCCAGATTTACATCATACACCTGATCCAGATAACATGCATCATATTCAGGTTCATCACTATAATCTATTCCGTCACAGCTTTCCAACACGTTAACTGTCAAATATTGATGCTTGTCAATAAACAGACCAGCTTCAATACTCTCAACAATCAAGACACCATCGTTTGGCATAGCATGACCCCAAATGAGTTCAACCCATTCATTTGTTTTCTTCGTCACTGCATCGATCACTTCAAATGATACTGCAGCCATCTTATTAGATGCCATCATTACCTCCGTAATTTCTGCACGAATCAACTGCTACCTCAGTCTCACCAAGCAAAACTCTCACGTCAATAACATCACCAGTCTTATAAGCATCCCAGTCACATCTAATAGCCCAATGAGCCTCTCGCAACGCCCGATCCTGCCACTTAAACGAATCATAATAACCTTCACCACCGTTATCATTCAGCCGAAGCATAAACACTGCAGCACCATCTAATGGATCGATTCCCCAACCGCACCATTTAAGTAACCAACGAATCTGATCATTTGTCACATCATGACCATACACCCGAACTGCCATTACACCAATCAGAGTAGCATGATCTCGAACCTCGAAGAACTTTACGTCAATGCCGTCAAAGTTACTTCCACCACGACTTTTCAGAAATGCCGCTTTCGCTTCCATCTCCATCTTTTCTTTATCCATGTTTTCCATGTTGCCTACTTTTCATGTGATACGTCATTTCTCACACTATATATATTTTATCATTTTGCCCGTAGGTCCAATCTATGGTAAACGCCACTGTTATTTACAAAACATATCCATTACCATATCAAAAAGGAAAACCACTGTAATACCTCGCACCAAATAATAAAAACCGGTTTGGAAATAGAGAATTGACCCATATGAAATAAAATATAATTATATTATGGTAGAAAAAGAAACCATACTAATTAGTTTCACGGGTAACGTACGCGTCAAGCGTGCTATACTCAAACTGATTGAGGAGCTAGGTGCTGAAGGTGAAGATCTAGGTTTGAAAGAACTCTACGATAAGCGTCAAAAGGCAAATGGTACACTCGAGAGTGTTGATATACGAGCAGTAAAACTTGGCTTGCTCGGTATTGTAATCATCGGTACTCTAATAATCGGCGGCTTGTGCTTGATTACAGCACCATATCAGAAGATGGAAGAAATACCATATGAGAAAATCGAAAAAGGCAATTGAAGAAGCAATTAGTGCAGTAGATGCACAACTCGATGACATAATAGCGGCTGAAATAGCGGCTGAAATCGCTCCGGCTTTCTACAGCGAATACAATAAAGTTGCAGGTGGTAAGTGGAATGTGATCAATCAAACTCTTAACAGAGTTCGCATCGTAAATACTCAGACTGAAGCTAAACGAATAGCTCGAGATTGGGACAATGAATTACATTTAATTCCTCGTGTTAATCGCGTCTCTACTGCTCAGCGCAAACGAAACGTGAAGCTAGACATCGAAGGAAATCCGTTACCAACTAAAACTGAATTGATTCAGGAAGGAGTTCGAAAGGGTATGACTTATAAAGCCATTGCTGCTTATGCTAATTGCATCTATCAGATGGCTTATAATATCGGTACTAGATATGCTAAGGCTTATCCGCAGATGGTTGGATGTGAAAAGGAGGTGACAGAATGAGCGAACCGCTCCAAATACCTAAGAAGTTTTATGCACCAACCGTAACGGAAATCGGTCTCGGAAGATTGAAAGAAGGTGATAGGTTCTTAATGGACGATGATAAAGGTAACGTTCATGAAGTAAAGATCGTTTCACTTTTGAAGGGTTTTCCGAGGACTGGTTGGACATCTTTTCGATTGATAAGTAACACGTATCAAGAAGGTGAATTCTTTAAGTGGGCAAAGAATACCGAAAGGGTTCTTAAATTGAAGAAAGACTGGTATCTTAGATTTGATACCGTATATAAAACCCTCGGATTCATTAAGAAGGAGGAGGATGACTACTGAGGAAAGGATCCAAATGATTAGCCTAGACCTGATAAAATATCAGGCTAGGTTAGCCGTTGTGGAAAAAGCAGCCAGTGAAATAAGCTGGCTCGATAATTCGCCCAAGGCAAATCGGATTAAAGCCCAAGTCAAAAAGTATGGCGGTTACATACACCGATTAACCGTTGCGTTAGAATACAATAAACGTCTGCTTGACCTAGAGAGATCTGAAGGACCTGGAAGGGTATAATTATATATAGAATTGCATAAAAACAATTCTACATGGAATACACATGGAAAACATAAACACACAGGAGTCTTCAGAGTTGTCATACTTGGAGACATTCGCAGAATTGCTTGCAGACGTGCTTGCAGTGGATCTTACATTGGTATCGGCTATGAAGTTGATGGCAGTGATTGACGCGGCTAAAGAAATCGAAGAAGAGAAGGGGTATCGATTGGATACGGCAGGATTGCTTCAGAAGTACATTCTGCTTACTCTGGTTCATCTGACGGTTAAAAGGGCAAATGAGATGATTGAAGCAGGTGAAAAGCAACCGTGACGGACTTGAATTCGATGACGAATGAGGATATTAGACTCAGGATTCAACGGGTAGAAGATCAGTTGCAGACTGAGAAGAATGACGAACGTGCAGACAATCTGCACAAGTTGTTAATTGAGATGGAGACCTATCTCAATTACCGAATCGTAAAGGGGAAATAACATGAACAAACAACAAGTGGAAGAATTCATTGAAGTTGGTAAGGCAGTTAGGTCTGGTTTATCTGAACAAGACATTGAGAAATTGATTCAGTCGAAATCAATCAGGACATTTAACAGACGGAATAAGGTGAAGCCTTATCTCATATTAGCGGGTCAAACACTTCTGTTCATTCTGGCTATGTTCGCTTGCATTTATGCATCGATCATCTTCGAACCAAGATAAGTGGAGCAAGTGCTGAGAGAGACCGAACTAATTCCAGGGCAGGCAGTATATCCAATGCTGTCTGTGCCTCCGGAAGAGTTCGGTCTCTTTCTTGGTACTGGATTAAGGGTACGATTAGGTCAGTATAAATGGTCATTCAAGAATCATAAGTACAACCAGTTCTACCTAGATAATTTATGTTGTGTACAATGTCATGCTAAATGTACCGAGGTAATCCTTTCAATCGAAGGTAAAAACCGGTCTAAGAAAGCACCTACAGTGGTCTTCTATTGTGCCAATGAACGGACTAGATTGACAGTGGATCATATTATGCCCAAGTCTATGGGTGGAGAAGACTATGCACACAATTATCAAACCTTGTGCTTAGATTGCAACCGTCTTAAGGGAACCTCGATTAGAATTTAACCTTGCCTGCTTCAGCAAACTGAATAACCTCATCCCAAGTATTTGGTCCAATCCAACGGATCTCTGCAGTTTTACCCCTGCCATTAGACTCCAATCGCACCAAAGTATCCCATCCTTTACTAGCGAGACTCTTTCGCAAGCTCTGGGGGATAAGTCCTGTGAATTTGCAGGCATCTGCAAGTGAAACGAGCCGTTTATCGAATATGTATTGAAGCAAGCCCACTTTCTTGCCAATCGTAACTTCTGGCACGGCTTCTTGATACTTCAACCCCCTATCGGTTAGTTCGAAAGTCCATACATCAGAGCCAGTAGGGGTCTCAACGTGTCTATAAGTTCTGCCATCGATATAGACTTTACACCCATCTGATCCAGCGGCTTTCGCTTTCTGGACAAAGATACCTAAATCAGCTTCTGCGGCGTTTCTGGATGAGCCTCGCATAGCATTCCAACCCAAATTTATATCGCCTTCTTTATTGAAGTGATGCAAAAGGGTGATAGCTAGAAAGCGATTATTGCGCTTAATTCTATGCAAATTAAACCACACTTCACCCATCTCTGAAGCTGAGTTCTCATCCTTGTTATGCATACGTTGAAAAGGGTCTAATATAAGTAAGTCTGGCTGAAACTGTTGAATCTCCTGTTCTAATCTTTTAACCCAGGTATCTTCGTCTAACCTAACACCTAAATGATGTCCCCACAAGGTTCTTTCTTTCCAATCAGGGCAATCTTGAAACACCATTTCAGCTCTTTCGTACAAGGATTCAGCATCACCCTCCTCCTCAATAATCATTACACGGCCCGCTGGATGGTCATCAAAGTGAGGGATACCCATTAGCGGTTGGCCTGTAATAACTGCATGTGCCATACCTAAAGCAAACCAGGTCTTCTTATTCTTTGGTGGACCAGCGATCATAGAAATCTCTCCGCGGGCTAAAAGATTACCAATAACGTAATCCCTTGGCTTATTCGCGACTTCACCGAATTCTACACCTGACCAGAATTTTCTTCTGACATTAGTTAACTTGTCTTCGATACGGGCTATTAGTTCATCTTCGGTGTTATATTGAAGCCAATCGCAAAGATCTTTTCCATACTGTCTTCTACGCCAAGGCAATGGGATATAGTCAAACTTATCTTTCAGGGTATTCTTAGCAGCCGTAAGCATTTTCTCCGAAGCCTCGTCTGCCTGAGCAATTAGAATAACCTTATCACAGGTTTCAAATTCTCTGGCCCATACAGCAGGAAACATTCCCGTGGGTGTAGATAACACTTTAACAGGTAAGTCAGTGGATTTAATTGCTTGGTAAGCTCTAAGACCGTCAGACTCACCTTCTAGCACGATGACATATTTGGTATCCTCATCAATATCGTCTAGGTTCCATAAAGTAAAGTGACAGCCCTTTTCACCAGACTTAGAACCATCAGCTGATCTATATCTAAGACCAACACAACGTTCATCTACCATATAAGGGAATACTAAGCTATCCCGTTTCCAATTGGTGTATTCGGCTTTTAGATATCCAACGTTACGTTCTTTTAATGTGTCAATAGTAAGTCCACGGCTTTCTGCATAATCTAGGGCTAAGGGGATTTGGCTCAAATCAGCTTTACTGGATTGAATTACTAATTCATCCCAACGAGGATTAGTTACTCGGTGATTTACAAAAGTATCAACCCTAATTATGATGGCAGAGTTTCTTCTATACTCGTCAGCAATGCCTGCTGCTTCTACAAATGGCATCCCTGTAAGCTTGCTAAGGAACCTTTCAGGACTAAAGGCTCCACAAACGTAACAGTTAAATGTTCCATGCTCTAGATTAACTCCAGCCGAGGCGTTAGAGTCGTTATGCAAAGGGCATTTACAGGCTGTCCAGTTGTCGCCGTCTTTAATGTCACCTTCAAAAGTTAAGTGCGTGGAATAAAACTCGTAATATTTCATGCGAATTATAATTATAAAGTGCGATTCTGAGAATATCTACGGTGCCTACAGATATATTTATCGAGTATAATAATCATATTATGGCACCAATAGCTATTAACCCACCTCGGAACATCCAAGTATGGCGAAAAAGCCTCAACATTAGCCAAGAGGCTCTGGCTAGACATCTTGGCATTAGTCAACCAATCGTATCGCACTATGAGTCAGGGGAAAAGGTTCCGACTGTTGAACAACAGAAAAAGATCCTGCACTTCTTCGGGCTTCCGGAAACCTACTTAGAGGATCTGTTGAAGCCTTATGGCAAATAAGGTTAGTGAAAAGGTATGGAGTAGGCAGCACTTTATTGTGACTGCTTTCGATCCTGGTAAGACTACTGGTTATGCGCAGGTAAGGGTAGTCACCAATAGAGATGGTCATTCATTAGAGGTGCTTAAAATTGGCACTCTAACCAAAACAGATCACCTGGTAGAAGTCCTGCCTACTGAATCGGTGCATAACGCATGCATCATATTCGAGAACTTTTCACTCATGAGCCATGTCGTAGATACCGCGCCATTGGAAATGATTGGATCTATTAAAGCCATTGGCAATCTATTACATTGTCCCATATATTCCCAGCCCGCGTCTGCCCGAATGGCAGCTGGGAAATGGTTTCCTGATATTGTAAAGCAATATAGAACCCACCAAAAAGATGCCTTAATGCATGCGATCGTTTTCACTAGTAAAATGTGGCAAACAGATTTCGATGTAATTAAATTGCCTACTGAATCGGATCATTTTATTTAGAGGCCCTATAGAAGACCTCTAGAGGTTTTAAGATATAATTATATTATGAGTGAAGAAACTCAAGAAACTAAACCACTGGGATCGATCTTCGTAGATCCGATTACCTTAACTCTCGCCATTTCTAACGGTTTTAATGTTGATGTAGCGCAAGCTGCTGGTGTTATCGCGTTAGCTCTTTCGGTCTCGTCTGTTTCGCATACGCAGATTGGTTCGGTAAATAGCTATGCTATTGTGCTGGAACATTCGATTACAGAAGAACATATTGAAGCATTCCAAGCTACTATGAGAAAGCATTACGAGCAACTAGTCGTAGAAGCTTTTCATCAAGAGGGGTTGTAAGTAATGAAACAGCAAGAACATTACGGAAGGTTCAAGATTCAACCTTGGGATCTTATTGACTCGTATAAATTAACCTACCATGAAGGTGCTGCGGTTAAATACATCGCTCGAAATAGGTTTAAGAATGGTAATGAAGACCTTCTCAAAGCTATGCACGAACTCCAACGAGAGTTGTCTCTACGAGGGGTTAATGTAGGCATTGTAGTGCAAAATGAATTGCCTGGAGTAAACTCGTGATCATTCGGGTAAATGATCTCAAACAATGGAAAGCTTGTAGAGCCAAGAATTACTACTCACAACAGTTACGTCTAGCACCGCTTACTGGAACTAGTTCTGCTAATCTATTATTTGGGGTTGCATTGCATGAGATGCTGCAATTCCTTTATGAGGAGCGCATGAATGGAAAGCCAGATCCATCAGCTGAGGAATTATTAAACCATTATCAGACCTTTGTAAATGGACATTCTTCAAAAGTAGTGCTGGAAGAAGACGCTGAGACTTGGCAAAACATCATTACCTACTTCGCGCATAACTATCCCGCGTATAGTGCCTCTCGAGACAATTGGAATATATTGGCTTTGGAAACAAATACCGTGTGTGATATTCCTGGAACTGATCTTAAGTTTGCCATGCGAGCTGATCTATTGGTTCAAGATAAGGAAACGGAAGGCATTTATTTGGTAGACCATAAAGGGTATAACGCTATGCCTGAACTGGATTCTTTACATGCTGACGAACAGTTTACCGCGTATTGTTGGATCCTAGAGCAAGTAGGTGTTCACGTAAGTGGGGTCATTTGTAATGTCTTAGTGAAAAGAGTTCCAGATGAGCCAGCCCTTCTAGCTAGTGGAAAGGCCTTGTCGCAGAATAAGCAACAAGCTACCACCTATGACTTATACGTAAGAGCTTTGGCAAGGTATGGTTTTGATGTTTCTCCCTATGAGGAATTTCTACGTATGTTGCAAGAACGCGAGGTTCGATCGCATCCAACATTCCAACAGATTACCATTAGGAAAACAAAAGATCAACTCCGACAATACGAAAAGGAACTCATTCCAGCAGCCGAAGATTTTAGAAGTCAACGGATGTATAGGAATCCTGGATGGCATTGTAAATGGTGTGACTATCGAAGCGTATGCCAAGCGGAAAGAGACCAGATCGATGTAGAATCTGTAATTGAATCAGATTACAGACAAAAGTTAGATTTCGAGCGATAATCTAAAGGGGTTTTAGTATATAATTATTCTAATGGAAGAAATTCAAAACGAATCACCTGAAATGGTTCCAATATTGAGACCAGAGACGTTCGATGCAATTCGAATGATCATTTACGGGAATGCTGGTGTAGGCAAGACAGAACTCCTGTCTACCTTACTTGACGATCCCCGAACTAATCGTCCCTTATGGATCGACTCAGAGTCTGGTCTTCGGAGTATCCGAAGTAAGATCAGACGAATCGATTCTGTCAAAGATTTAGGTAAACCTGAACCAGGAAAGATTGATGTAATCTTTTTAGAGCGTTGGGGTAGCCTACAGAAAATCTACGACTTCCTTTTCACTAAGATTTATGCTGAGAAACGGTTGCAGTATAACTGTGTGGTGATTGACTCTCTAACTGAGGTTAACGCGGCATGTGTGGCAGCAGCAATTAACGAAAGCCCTGAAATGAAGATCGACCGAGGAGTAGCGCGTATGCAAGACTACCTCAAAGTCAATCAGCAGATGAAGGATATGATTCGTGCGTTTCGCAGCTTAGAAGGGTTGCATTGCTTCTTCACCGCATTACCCCAATTCAAGGCAGAAAATCCTAAGGATGAAAATTCCAAGGTGATGATTAAACCGTCATTGGTTGGTAAATTGGCTGATGAAGCGACTGCATTAGTAGATTACGTTGCCTACATGAAAAGTAGTTCCAGCGGATCTCGCAAATTGCAATTTCAACCTGACTCTTTGACGTTTGCTAAAGAGCGATCAGAAAAGGGTAAACTCATCAACGTGATCGAATCTGCTAACAAGGATTCATATATCACCATGACTATGGTTTTGGACGCCATCGAGGGTAAGCCTGGTAAAGATCCAAAAACGAAACAAAATGGGAATACACGTTAACTTCGCCGATGCTCCTCAAAGTGGAGCCCCTGATACAGGCTCGTATCCAGTTCGAATCACCAAGTGTGAAGAATCGATCTCTGCCAACAGTGGGAAACCAATGATCGTGGTAGACTTGAAGATCACCGATGGTGAGTTCGAGGGTCGGAATGTCCGATCGTTCATGTCGCTTCAACCGAACGCTTTGTTCACCTTGAAACGATTCTTACAAGCCCTTGATTATGATACGTCAGAATCATTGGACTTCGAACCTGATGACATCATCAATCGAGAACTTACTATCGCTGGGGTAAAAGAACTTATCCCTGGTGAAGACTCTCGAGACCCAGAAAACTATCGATTCAACATCAAAAAGTTTTCTCCCCTCTAACTCGTAACTCTAGTCCCTGCGATAGTATCAAGGGGACTTTCTTTCTTTTACAACCATGAAAATCGTACCGATTCCACCTAAAACTATGTTCCATGAAGTATGTGAACAACAACCGATGCAGTTTGCATTATGTCATGAAGTCCTCCAGGATTCTGAGTATGCTGATATGTATGCCAGTATCTCTGATACGCACCACGTTATCTTGGATAACGGAGCTTTCGAAATGGGGACTTCTGATCTTACTGATAACCTATTACGAGCCATTGAGCTTATCAATCCAACCGAAGTAGTCTTGCCTGATCGAATGTTTATGGCAGATGAAACCCTTAAGATGACTGAAAAGTTTCTATCGATACACCAATATGGAGCCCTTGAGAATAGAAATCTTGCAGGAGTAGCTCATGGACGAAACTATTCGGAATTTCTTATGTGTGCTACCGAGTTAGCTAACCTAGGGATTAACGTGCTTATGATTCCAAAAGATTACGAAGCTTGGTCTGGGGGTCGAAGTGTTCTCGTAGCTATGGTGCAACATTTGAATCTTCCAATTCATTTGCTCGGCATGGAACAAGATGTATTGGCTCATACTAAATATGCTACGCTCGATCACGTTCGTTCCATGGATACAGTAAAGCCGTTCACTTGGGCTTTATCTAACGAACGCTTCCCAGCAGCTGTGTACGAGAAACACTCGAATAAGGTGCTCTCTGAACCGTTTTATCCAACGAACATTCGTAGACCCCATGATTACTTCAACGTTTCTATGACTCCAGAGCAAAGAAGTCAAGCAATCAATAACCTATGGCAGTGGGAGTTAAATGCGGCTTGCAGACTGCAATAATTGCGGTTTACAAACACCTGGGTATACTCGCCAGTTAATTCGAAAGAATTGCCTGGTGAGAACCACCGATGCTGTGCTCGTAGTTGATGCGCCGAGAGCCGAAGATCTTAAAGCCCAAGAATTATTAAGTTCTTATACCGGAAAGTTATTAAGAGGTACTCTAGTAGCTTTGGGAATTGACTTAAATTCCATCGAAATAGTCTCAGCTGTTAGCTGTAGACCTCCTGACGATAGAGAGCCTACTCCATCTGAGATTCGGTGTTGTGCCAATAACTTAAAAGCCGACATTGATAGATTTAATCCTCGTATGATTGTGGCTCTAGGAAACGCTGCTTGCCAAGCGTTAGGTATCCAAGGAACGGCTACAGCTTTGCAAGGTAAATGGTTTCAATACAATGGCAGAGATGTATTAGTAACCTATGCACCAACTTTTATGGTAGGTATGCCAGAATTATTCGCAGACTGGACCTTTTCACTCAATAAGATCAAGACAGGTAAACAACGGATTTGGGAAATCGATTCAGACGATTGTCCAAAGGTGCCATATCAGATATGTCAATCTAAGGATTCATTTCTTGCCTTGTTAGAAACCTTAGCGACTTGCGAATATACCACGTTGGATATTGAAACAAGCGCTAAGAAACCTAAAGAGGGTTTTATTATATCTTGTGCGTTCAAAGGTAAAGGGTTAGACTCTACCGTAGTAGTTCCTAGTACTATTTTAGAAGCTTGCCTTGAACCCTTAAAAGAGTTTCTGGTCAAGACTAAATTAGGTGGTGCTAACCTTGGATTCGAGAATATGTGGTTCCAACATCATTGGGGAGTAATGGCAAATCTCTGGTGGGACTCACAGTTAATGCATCATCAAATTGATAGTCGTTCTGGAGACTCTGATGGAGGTAAGGGTGGATCTTATCATGGATTAAAAACTTTAGGCATGAAGTATGCTGACGTTGCAGATTGGGGAGCAGCTATGAAGGCGTATAAAGTTGTTGGGTATGATAAGGCTCCTAAGGACTTACTTTATAAATACCAGGCAGCTGACGTAGCGGTGACTGAGTTTGTGATTGAAAAGATGTTGGAGGAGGCACCTGAGTTGTTTACCGAGGATTCTCGATATCATAAAATCATCAGACCAGCTATTTCAATGTTGAGTCGTTGGGAGCTCGAGGGCTTCTTAGTTGACGTTGAATACTTGGAAGAAGCTGGTAAAGAATGGCAAGCTCAAATGGTAACTGATCTAGAAACCATTAAGGGATTAACTGGAGATCCATCATTCAACCCACAATCATCTAAGCAAGTACAAGAGTTACTATTCAATCGGATGAATCTGCCTCGGATAAATAAAAACAGCACCGATAAAAAGGTGCTTGATATGTTAGCTATAAAGTTTCCAGATCATAAGGTGTTACATATGATCAAAGAATACCGAAGCGATAAAACTATCCACAGCACATTCTTCAAAGGATTGGTAGAAGCTGCAGATGAAGATAACAAGGTGCATAGTCGGTTACTACTGCATGGTACACCTACAGGGCGATTAGCCTCCCGAGATCCTAATCTGCAGAATCAACCAGCTCGAGTAGGCTCAGTCATTAGAAACGCTTTCATAGCACCTCCAGGTTGGAGTATCTTCAACATTGACTATAAGCAACTGGAGTTTAGAATGTTGGCTTATTATTCTAATGACAAGAATCTGATCGAGTTCATCAACTCCGGTAGAGACATCCATGATGAAGTGGCTCGAGCTTTCTTTCATTTGACAGCGGATCAAAAACCGACTAAGAATCAACGACTGGATGCCAAAACATTCGTCTTTAGAATTCCCTATGGTGGAGGCCCTGAAGGAGTAGCTGCAGACTTTAATCTGCCATTAGCTGAAGCCAAACGAAGACACCAAGCAATCAAAGATATGTTTCCAGATGCTTTCGTATGGTTGGATGAACAAAAACGATTAGCTGAAAGCCAAGGATTCGTAGAATCTTGTACAGGATTGAAAAGACACTTTTCACTCATCACAAGAGCCAACCGCGCAGAAGTTTTACGACAAGCAGGCAACTCACCTATACAAGGGGGTGCTAGTGATATCTGTTTAATGGCTGCTTTACGGTGTGAGCATTCTGATGAATTACCGTTAGATGCTTGGAAAGGGCAATTACTAGTTCATGATGCTTACGTGGGTATCGTTAGAGACGATGCAATAAATGATCTTATGCCAATCGCGATTCGTTTAATGGAGCAAGATCCGTTTCCAACACCAGTTACATTTGCTGTGGATGCAGAATACGGTAAGCGGTGGGGAGAAGATTCACTAAGCAAATTTAAGTACCCCGCGTAAATAATTTTCTTACCTAGAGTATAATTATTCTAATCACCTATGAAGTGAAATAATGAGTCAAGTAACATCAAACCCTCAAACAAGTTTGGTAGTATTATCAGGTGGCCAAGATAGCGTCACCTGTGCATACTATGCCAAACAATCGACATCGACCCAACTATCCGCGGCTATTTACGTAGACTACGGATCTCAACATAAAGACGTGGAATTAGCTTGTGCTAAATTTCATGCAGAGCAATTGCAAATCCCATTGCATGTATTGTCTGGTGAATTGTTAGGGCAACTAACTTTAAGCCATACAGCGCTTACCGATCCTAATGGAGACGTATCAGCTGCTTCCATATGGGATCCAACGTTACCAGCTTCATTTGTGCCTGGAAGAAATCTTTACATGATTCTTATCGCAGCTATTTGGGGTGCTTGTAACTTACCGAACTTCAAACAAGTTATTACGGGAGTTTGCCAAACAGATTACAGTGGTTATCCAGATTGCCGAAATCAAACTATGGAAGCCTTGGAAGAGGCTATTTCAAATGGTTTCGGTCGAAACATTGAAATTAAGACTCCGTTGATGTTTATAGACAAAGCAGCTACGTTTGCTATGGCAGCAGAAATGGGTAAAACTATTTTCAATAACATCATTCGAATGACTCATACGGGTTATACAGGAGATCGTTCATGTCTTCATCCATGGGGATTTGGACCAGCAGAAAACTTGGATCCAGCTTCATTGCTAAGAAAGAAAGGGTACGAACAATTCTTAATTGAATATCCTGAATTGGCTAAGGCGGTGATCGAATGATCTGGCTTTACAGAACCTTTAATTTTGAAGCGGCTCATTACCTAGACGATTACGAAGGTAAGTGTGGCCATATTCATGGACATAATTACGTTCTAACCGTTTACGTAGGTGGCACTCCAGATAGTACGGGATTCATTGTTGAATCAGATCAACTAAAGCGGATTATGAATCCGTTGATGACTCAACTAGATCATGCCTTGATTATTGAAAATCGGCAGTCGTTTGCTTTCCACACCAGTAATCTGTCATCATATTTCTGGTCTAATATCTTTGAGCTGAACGTAATTCCAACAACAGAAAACCTGGCTCAATATATCCATACAGTGGTTTCAGAAGCTTTGCCAAGAAACTCTATTAGGATCTCGTTGCAAGAAACGCATGCTATGGGGGTTATCGTTGAGTGATCTAACCTTCCCTGTAGTCGAAATCTTTGGCCCTGTTATTCAGGGCGAAGGTATTATGTGTGGGGTTCAAACTGTATTCGTTCGGTTAGGTGGTTGTGATTATCGATGCACCTGGTGTGATTCATTACACGCGGTGTTACCTGAATTAGTGAAAAAGAATTCGACTCGAATGACAGCCCCAGAAATCGTAAATGAGATTCGTCAAGGGTTGAAAATCGATGCTTACAGGTGTAAATGGATTACTATCTCTGGAGGTAATCCTGCCATTCATAGACATTTACCAACTCTGATTTCAGAGCTACATGGTTATGGTTATCGAGTAGCGGTAGAGACGCAAGGAACCATTTGGGATAGACGAGTGAACAACGCTGATATAGTAACTATATCACCGAAACCGCCTTCATCTGGTAACGCTACTCCGATAGATCAAGTATTCCTAGCAGGGGTAAGATCTGTCATAGAAGATCAATTCCTTGGGGATTATAGTCAAGCTGCTGTATGCCTCAAAATTGTGGTGTTCGATAGAGCTGACTATGAATACGCTTTGGATGCATTTGAAAAGGTTCGACAAGAATTCGGACGGCATTCGGTATTCAGCAAGCAACTAAGTTACTACCTACAACCAGGAACACCACCTGATGTATTCGCTTCTTTGACAGAAGTTCGACAACAGATTCTAGATAATACCCGACAGGTAACTGAATGGTTATTACTTGAACTCGGTGGATATGATTACGTTAGAATCATTCCACAAATGCACGCACTCATGTATGGACATGAACAAAAGAGATAATATGCAAGATTGGTCAATTAAATATCATATGCAAGGTCTATTAGAGGCCATTTTGGACAACTACGGTAAACTCCCCACTGAAATGGAGCAGACCCCCGAACGGTATGTTAAAGCATGCCATGAATGGTTTTCTGGTTATGAGAGACCAGAAGCGCAGTTGGAAAAACATTTCGAAGCCGTATTCGAATCTGATGGATTAGATCAATACAAAGGATTAGTTGTGGTTGGAGGAATTCAATTCTATAGCCACTGTGAACATCATACAGCTCCGTTCTTTGGAACTATTGATGTTGCATATATCCCAAACGAGAAAGTCATTGGCCTATCTAAGGTTGCCAGAATCACCGAAGTTTTCACTCGAAGATTCCAAACACAAGAACGGATTACGGATCAGATTGCAGACGCTTTCATGGAGAAATTAGATCCTCGTGGCATTATGGTAATCTGCCGAGCTACCCATTTATGTATGTGTAGTCGTGGTGCCAAACAGTTTGGAGCCGTAACAACGACTTCAAGCATACGAGGGGCTTTTAACGAAGCCGCTGTGCGAGCAGAAGCCCTACAACTAATTGCCCTGGAGAATAGACAATGATTGAATTGACTCAAGAAGAAAAAGACCTGTTAAATTACCTAGCCACTGAAAATGAAGACCGCGTAACCAGCGTGCTTCAATACTTACCAACGCCACCACATCGATTGGATAATGGTAAACCCGTGGATCCAAAAGTATTGGAAAATTTAACCGAGAAAGGGTTTATTGTGAAGAGAACTTCAATGGTAGGTATTGCCTGGAGTATTTCTGAACAATACGTAAAAACACAGTTCTAAAATAGTGTGACTCTCAGCTGAATTATTGTATAATTATAGTATGAGTGAAATAACACTTAGATTTTCGAAGGAGTGTCTCTATGACGTTGAATGGCAAGTTCGACGTGTTTCTCTGCTGAAGCAATATAATGCTAATAAGGTAGGGTTCTCGACTCGTGAAGGAGTAATCGCAAACATTGATTTGCTTCGCGATTACTTCATGCAGGCAGATTTAGAGGTTGATGCTGCTCTGCGTTGCTATCGCATTATCAATCTGATGGCAGCTACGATGCTTGGCTATAAGAAAGAGCAGACGGATTTGATCAATCTCTGTAAGAAGTATCATCAAGAAATGGCTACGATCTATAAAGCTAGAGATTGGGGTCAGCATATTAGTGGTGCGTCTGGTCTTAAATGGGATTGGATTAAAGTTAAGGCTGATCTCGAAAAGCTTTGGAGAGAAGATCGGGAGATGTTTGATAATATCTGGGAGAATCTTCAATCGCGAGTTGGTATTGCGAATCGTAAGCAGCGTCTAGGTATCGGTGGTATGCAATTTAGAAATGAGTTGCAAAAGTTTATTTCGCTGATGGTTGAAGTTAGCGGGAGAGACGAATCATGAGATTATGGCGAATACCTTTGCAATGTCTCTGCAAAAACCATTTATTAGGTTTGCATAGAGAAATTCATATGATCAACGGTTCGATGATGCAGATTAAGAATAAGCAGCAGAATGCGGCTATCTGTCGAGCAAATCTTCAAGGGCTACTTAAAGCAACCCATATCTGGCTAACGGATTTACCTAAGTATCATGATGAAGTGGTTAGTGAAATGAATAATCGCGGTTATCGACATATGACACCTTTTCCATTTGAAGCTGATTGGAAAGTCTTGGTTTCTGAAGTAGGTTTAATTGAACCTAATTTAGATCAAGATGAAACCCATTATGCGACCGTTAATGATATAGGTGATCTATGGGCTCGGTGTAAAGTGTGTGCTAGTAATATTGAAAAGGTGATGGGATGAGTCGTGAGAATCCAATACTAAAGGCAATTCTCAAGCTGCATACGGAGGTATACTCAGCTTGTGCTGTATCAGCTGGCCAGATTGAAATTACACTTCCTGCTCCTGCATATGACGTGCTTGAATACGATCTTCTTGATCGTACACATCAAATTACCCATTCGGTGTCTGAGCACCCAGATATGCTTATCTATGGTGTTCTAGTTCGTCGAGGGGAGGAGAAGAAATGACATTATATCCATATCAGCAGAAAGGGGTTGAATGGCTTAGAAAAGTTCGATCGGGTATTCTAGCAGATGACATGGGATTAGGAAAGACCGTGCAATTGATTGCTGGGATTGAAAAGGGTAAGGTCTTAGTGATCTGCCCTGGTGTATTGCGCAGTCGATGGCAAACAGGATTTCGAGAGCAACTAGGTATTGATATCCCATTCGTATTCGGTAATAAAGGTGGTCGAATGCAAATGATTCGAGAAGCCAAGGAAGTTCTCATTATTAGTTTTGACACCCTGCGAACTGAAATTACTGACCTATTAAACCATAAATTCGATTACGTGATTATTGACGAAGGTCATCGTTTGAAGAATAGGAACAGCAAAACCTTCAAAGCGGCTCAACGATTGCGGAGTAAGAACCCAAACGCTTACTGGTGGATAGCTACTGGAACACCAATACGAAAGCATGCTTCAGACATTTGGTCTTTATTGCATTTGTGCTATCCAAAAACGTATAGATCCTATTGGAAGTGGGTAGAGACCCATTTTAGATTGGAACCAATTCATTATGGACAAAAGACTATGATGGCTAAAAAGATTTGCGAATGCCGCGATCTGGAAAAGTTATCAAAAGAGTTAGAGCCATATTTGCTTCGAAGAACATATAAAGACATTCGAAATGCTGATGAAATTCCTCTCGTACAAAGCGTAATTCACAAAGTACCTCTAGAAGCTACGCAACTTAAAGCCTACAAAGATCTAGTGGTAAATTGGAAGTTTACTCGGAAAGAAACAGACCAACAATTATTAGTAGCGTCCGCCGTGGAATTACAATTAAGATTACGGCAGGTTTGCATCTCACCAGGGATTATTTTGAAACATGATCTAAAAGATTCCAACTTTGGTAAGTTCCTTTACCTGGATGAATTATTAGACATCAACGATGATAAATGGCTTATTGTAAGTTCTTTTAGGGGTACTATTGAATTGTTACAGCAACGCTATGGAAAACAATACGGGGTATCTCAATGTGTGGGTGGAATGACGCAGGAAGCTTTGGAAAGTGAAAAGGGACAGTTTCTGTCAGGGCAGACAAGGATATTTGCTGGGACAGCTCAAAGTATGTCAGAAGGGTTAGATAAATTACAAACCGTATGCCATAACGTAGCTTTCATGGATCTTGATTGGATCCCTTCAGTAAATCAACAAGTCATCGGAAGAATCCATAGACTAGGGCAAATAAATCCAAACGGAGTCTTTGTTCACTACCTACTGTGTGACGGGACGTTGGAAGATAAAATCTTTGCCCGAGTAGAAGCCCGAAAACGAGAAAGCTTACCGTTGATGCCGTATGATGAATTGATCGAGTTATTAGATCAAGAGGCCAAAGTTTTATCCTCACGGTAGCAAAAAGGATGTTCTATTTCTTGCAATACCTAAAAGCTTTGAAATATAATAAATCATAACGTTAATCAAATCACGATTTGGAGTAACGTTAGGAAAACTGAAATGTCAGCATTAACAGCAGCCAAAACGCGAATTCAAGATCTAAAGAATTCCATCTCGTCACTTACACCATCAGCAGACCTGAAAAAGCAATTGAAGGGTCTTGCAGATAAGACCACTCGAGGCTATGGAGCAGCCGTTGCAGAAAAGCTGGAAGGTCTTGCAACGATCAAAGCTCTCAGCCAAGAAATCGCGGACATGAAAGCTAAGGACTTCGAAAACGAAGATGCTTTCACCGATGCATTGATGGAGCAACGTTCATCTCTGCTTACCGCGATCGATGAAGTTCAATCTGAACTTAATGGGTTTAACGAAGAAGACTTCGCAACATCACCAGAAGTTGGTAATGTCGGAGTTCGAAATCGAAAGCTCCACGTTTTCACTGATCGAAATGGTACCGAACGAAGTTTCCAGATTGGAGAGATCGCAAAGGGTTTCTGTGCTTCTAAAGCGCTTGAAGCTCATGAGGCAGACGCCTCTATCTCGCTTGCCGCGGCTTTGAGAACATTCTTCTCGGATGATCTGAACATTGATCTTGCAAAAGATCGTGTGTTCGAAATCTATCGGCCAGTTCGACCGGCAGTTATGCGAAGGCTCGGACGAGTCGCTGAAGCTCCAGCCGAATAAGGATTTTATCCTAGATCCCCAGCACAGCCGTTCCTTATTGGGACGGCTTTTTATTTCCCTCTCGAATCCACCTAATATCCGCTTTTATTTCAGCGATAGAAACGTTTAATTCATTCAACCCCTCGAGTATTTGTTTCGTTTCAGCTGTGTGAAACTTTTGGGTTTCCTTTATCTCTTCGATGGCTTTCTCTGCTTCGGTTAATCGTTGGTGCAATTTACCCCCCGTAAAAGCTAACGCGATAAAACTAGTAAGCCATGCAACGGCTGATTGTATGATAATCCAGAGGTTGACGTTTGGTGGTTCTTGGTTTGGCATGGCTTATACGATTGCTAGGGTTGGTACTGTTGCGGTGATTTGTGCTACTTGAGTAAACTCTCCGTCAATTGGTCTAACAAGATATACCCCGGCACCTAAGGTTATCGGCGTGCCGCCTAGGGTAGTTCTTAGTGAAAGGGTGTAGGCTCCTAAGGTACATCCGTTCACTATAGTCCATTGAAATCCCGGCCAATCGGGTAATACAATGGTTGTATTAGCTGACAAGGTTCCTTTGAAATCTATTGATGGGCTATTAAATTGGGTTGGCGATAAAGTATAGGTTCCGTTAGTTACTGTAATGGATCTTAACTGGTCTCTAGGTATTGCCATAGATTGCATTCGGTAATCGTAACCAATATAGGTAACTACCGTAGCATTAGTCTTAACTACTCCTAGACATACTTTATTGCCTGTTATTGTTGGTGTAGTGGTTAAATAAACTGTTTGGCTACTATCGATCCAAATGTAATTAGTGCTATTAGCGGTTAGACCAGTTGTAATGCTAGAACTAATTACTACCAATTGTTCCGCCATAAATGTGCCGGCAGAGATTACAAATGACAAGGCATTGGGAGAACTTAGACTTAGTTCCAATCCACTTATGACCTGTGATCCAACATACGCAAACATATTCTTGACATCTGCAATCATGTCATTGTACATAGTGACCGTAAAATTAGTTCCGTTGACGTCTATTGGATTTATCATGTTACCCACGTATTCCCGTGATTAGTTGAAACTCGGCGTATTCTAACTCCACCTGTGCTGCAAACAAAGACAATGGTCTTTTCACCTGATTCCAACATAGTAAGAGCACCTGCAGAGGTAGTTGATACCCCAGTTAAGATATCAGCCACATAACTGAAAGTCGTAGCCTGTGGAAGCTTACGATACAGCTTCCAAACAGTCCCTTCAAGACTTGCGTGGTACTCTATTCCCAATGTTCGGTCTATCGTGGCGGCAATCATGGTTCCTGCTCGTAATAGTTCCGCAGCGGTCCATGATCCATTTATACCATGCCCTTGCGAAAGCTTCCTGTATATGTTACCTCCGACTATGTAATATAGGCTAATAATCCCATAATAATTGACCGTTAATGCTAGCGAGGTAATTCCACTAACACCGCTAACCGGTTGGCTAGTTACTAAATCATCGTCTGCCGTATACATAGCAAAGTCTACCCCAGTAGAAGTAGTGGCTGCTTCGTATACCAAGTTATCTCGATACGTTAGGGCTACTACATCGGTATCACGACATACAGGTAAATCCCATTGAGAATGTCCAATAAGTTCTGCATAGCACCAAGAAGGATTTGGCATTGGAGTGCAGTCAGTAGGAGTTCTAGTCATTCCATTACAGAACAAGCAAATTCCATTAACCAGAACATCTCTGAGACACCACATAGAGGCTTTATGGTTGAATCTGTATAAATCCAAACGAGGAACAGGTCCAGCATCAGATACCCGGGTAATAGAACTAACACCACCAGCTAGATCCACAATAGGCTTATGCCTTGTAGACCGATAAATAGGTCTGGACTGCATAGTTCCATCTGCTGAGTTCATTAAGATGCCATATTTAGTTACGTCAAACTCTCTGCGGTATTCCCAAAACCTTTCCACTCGATCTACCGAACTGCACAGTTCTCCTCCAGGAGGTCCAGGTGGATTTGGTGGACAAGTGCAATTACGGGTTTGAAAATTAGTAGCTCCATAGTCCGTAAACGTGGTTTTATATTTTGTGATTACGTAATTGCTTTCCAGATAAGGTAAGACGTAGTCAGTAGTACACGTAGTCCCATATGGTAAAGGAGGTAAGAAGGAAGCCGACATTTGGGTCATATTAGTTCCGTTCTTAGTCCAAGTTCCTTTTACAGTTAAGTCACAAACTTCCTGAGTTCCAGCATAGGTAGAATACGTTGGGCATTGCTGGTTCTGTAACAGAGAAGGACCTTCCCCACTAGAGTCTACAAACGTCCGATAAATTCCACCCCAGTCTTGTGTTATACCAAAAGCAGAATCTGCCGGACTGGTTATCTTGGGATTAAATTGGGTCTCAGCTAAACCTAGAATTCCGCCCCAACCGATTGGGTCTAATAGGAAACCATTGTATCGAGGATCATATCCTAATGGATCATTAGATGGACCTACGGTCATTCTTAATGTGCCATTGAGATAGATCCGTAAGGCATCATAAGAAATCCTGGTGCTACTACATCCACCCCATATACGGGCATTGTCAGCTTCTACCCGTAAAGTAATCGTAGGCATAATACCTGCAACTAATCCAGAGGTATAATTAAGTCCGCCAGGACCGGTTAAGGTTAACGTATAAGAACCACCTGTATTTGTTCGATAGCCACGGGCAATTAAATTGATCGGAGCCGCACTAGCCGGTGGAGTGGAAGATCCAAAACTTAATCGGGCTCTACCTTGGAAATTAAATTCCGGGGTAATGGTTTTATATTGCCCAGTAATAGTTGCCGTAATAATAGCTTCCCAAACGTAATTGGCCGCTCCTACAGGATCATTTCTAGCTATCATGAGGAACGTCTCCACAAGTTAGACATGGAGGCTTTTCGCCTGCAGCAACTGCTTTGGAATGTAATAAGCGGCTGTAAAATAACTTATCGGTGATCCGACATAATTTCACAAACGTTGAATACCATTCTGCGGGGGCTTGGATCTCAATAGTGAAAAGGGCATCTGATCCTTCTCCCATATGAAACCTTACCTTTTCACTTTCAACCCTCATGGGCGCACTACATCTCCACCACCGACAATGGAATATCCTACCGTAAAGTAAAATTTTCCGGTCAGGGGATCTATCAATTCTATAGCACGAACATTCATGGCCTCCCAGTCGATATTGTTCTCTATCTGTCGGCCTCTAGTAATTACGGGTCTAATGCTAGCGGTTCGTTCCTTCCGCATTTGATTAAACATGGCTTCGCGGGCATAATCTCTCGAAAACATAGTTAGTTCCTAATTGGTAGTTTACCTGTGGTTGTAAACATTGGGAACGTGAGGCTTCCTGTTTCACCTACGAATGTCGCAGTATATCGACATTCAATATGCCACAGATGATCTGGATCTCTAGCCGTAGTCCAGTCGGCAGAAGCTTCCAAGTTCATAGCATCAATTCGGTAAGCACCCATACTAACCATAGCATCTGAGTTTGGATCTTTAGCCGTGATCATTATGAAGTCGTCTAGTTTAATTCCTGGAATCCATTCACCAAGGAATTGAACTTCCGTTGGAGGCCTAGACCATCTATCCCAATAAGTTCTGGCAAAGATTTCAAGTTCATTTTCGGCTTGAGCCAATACAGCACCAGGAGGAATTACTACCTTACTTTGGACTCTACCAGTAAACCAAGTCGAAGTTGGATCGTATACACTTTTATTGAACCAAGATCCTCCTCCTCTGTTATGAGTAACCACCGCTTGGATACCTTCAGCACCGCTACCAACACCTGAAACTGTTCTTACGATAAGGCGATTAAATGCCAATGGTTTTACAGTAAACTCTAAGTTACCCGTAATCTTAAATACGTTACTTGTAAAGCGAGCTGTATCGGTTTGATTCGTTTGTGTCGTAACGGTAGTGAAACGGAGTGCTGGAACTGATCCATTAGTATATTGGGGTGCAAAATAAATTCGCCATTTGCCGTTATACCAAATGATTCTTAAAGGTCTAGTCCAGAAATAGTTCTGGATAAATTCTAAGACCTCACCAACAGACTTACCAGGATCAATAACTTTTTGGTCATTAGGATCTCGGAAGTTATCAAAGTTAAGCGAGGTTAAGTATCCATTAGGATCCGTAAATTCTATATCCGAGGGAGTAAATCCTGCCGTATATAACAGGGCTTCAATGATAACCTTGATACTTTTACCATCTAAGAAGTCATAATGGTCTACGTAGGTTTCTCTTAACCTTGTCCACATATTACGGCATTCAAACTGTCTGCGGACATATTTGTATTCCAAAGTAGATTGAGTATGTGTTGTATAACCATCAAAAACTGGAATATAAACATCATCTAAACCTTTGACAGAAATTCTTACTGGGATGCTTTGAGGAAGAAGTAGGTTAGGGAATTGTGCATCTTCTCTATCGGTAATAATAGTAGCTGGTAACGCATCACTGCTGGTATTCGTTTCCCACCGAAGTTTAGTCCACTTGTCTGATATGTCTAAAGTAGTCCAACCAGGTGTGCGAGTGCTACCGCCTCTTATGATATCGTAAGACCATAGTTCTGACGAATACAATCCATCTCCAGTGGCTTGTAATTGTAATACTGGAACCAGTTTTGTATCTTGAGAAACGTTCCAACCGGTATTCTTGTGGTTAGTATACGTAAGAACTAATTTACTTTGTCCAGAAGCATTCTTTGGTGTGTATCCGTAAGGAGTAAGACTAGGAGAACCACCAGTGTAAATTTCATTTAAGTTTTCCACTCCCAAGAAAACATTGACCGGAGCAGTGGGATATAAGTGTCGAGCAAACTGGATCTCATGGGAATATAGATCCTTACGAACTAAGATCCGAGTCGGAGCCGCTGGATATTTAATGTATTGCGTAGTTCCTGGATCGTAAGGAGGAGCAACTTCTTGGTCAGAGATTTTGTACAAGAATACATTTCGAGTTCCAATAGACAAACTAGGTCTGCTTAATTTATCGGGGTCCGTATTCTTAGTGAAAACGAATGCCATGTAATCCTTGCCAAAAGGAATACAAGCCAAATGAAATGGTTGTCCATGCTCTACAGCTCCTTGGGAATAATTAAAGGCAGCTACCTTCTTCCAATTAGGGCTAGTTCCGTTTCCTGTATTAAGATGTAGGTCTGCAACACCATTAGTTTTTAGCCGCATGCAATATCTCGTTCCCCATTCAACGGCTACAAACTCGAGGGCTTTATCTAACCAGACACCACCAGGACGACACCAAAAACTCCAACCTTGATTAGCTTCTAATTGAGTCCAGAAAAAGGGAACAAGCTTTCCACCAGAGTCAGCTAAGATGGCACTTATAGCGGCACTAATAAAAGTATCCACTAAAGCGGACCCTGGAATTGAATGTCCTAGTGAAAGGAGTTTGCCTGCACGTTCCTGAATCATCTGAAGCCATCCACCTGTATTGAATGTTGTATCAGTGCCGATTAGGTTTCGTTGTGCATCTGTTAGAGAATCATAATAGTCAGCCCTTAAAGTATTAGGCCGTAACATGATGATGCCTGTATTAGGTTCTTGCCATAATTCAGACGACATGGCCGCTTTAATCTGTTTGACCCCACCGCCAGCTGGATTAGGAGCCCACTCCCCAAACTTAACGGTAGAGGCCAAACGGGTTTTTCGATAGGCCGGAACATCTATTTCGTTTCTGTTGACGTAAAGTTCAACCTTAAATCTTGCAGCCATTATCCACTCCAGGCTCTGCCTTGCCAGGCATTCCAAACGTTTTCAATCTCGTCATGTCTAACGGGTCGACGATCTGCTTTAGGAGAATCAAGAGGTGCTTTGCCTCTAGCGTTAGCTTCCTGGTAAGCTTTAACTCCTCCAATACCAATAGCAACACTTCCAGCTGCCAAAGCAATTAATGGAACATAGTTACCAACAGCAGCGGCGGCAATAGCAGCATTGAAAGCTATCTGGGCAGTATTTATTACCCACATGATTAAAGCCGGAATAGCACCCAAAAGGTTTTTAAGGGTTAAACCTTGTGCAACTGATTGTAACCAAGCTAACGCCGTAATGGTCATTTGGCTAGCCATGATCATCTTGAATGCAGCTACAGCGTAAGATAGGCCAACGAGTAAAATTCCACCAACAGCAAATAATCCTACCCAACCATGGGATATGTTATTGATATAGTTCAGAACACTTAGTATGCCATTAAACACCCATAAAATACCACCGAGAAGTGGTAATAGAGGTTTAGAGGTGGTTTCCTGGAATCGTTGCCAAGCAAAGTTCATTCTATTGATCTGAGCTTCATAAGACAACATTCGAGATGTTAGTCCAGTATTATCCCCAGCAAGGGCTTTCAAAGCTTCTTCAACCCTTGCACGCTGCATGATACTTTGGGTATTGGTAGATACACCGTAAGGTTTGAGCATTTGTGGAGTAATGCCTATATTCTTCAATTGAGCAAACAAAGCCCAATTCATAGTATTCTCCGGGGCGCCCTTAAACCAAACCAAGAATTGGGCAGCCTCCTTCATCTTGCCAGTCCGGGCGCCCAGGGCTTCAGCTAAGCCAATGTATTTACTTATTGACATATTAGCTAGGTCAAAGGCTTTAACGGAGTCAAAAACGTCTTCCCTCTTAAAGATCCCTTTAGCACTGATCTGATTGATCAATTGCATTTGTTTGTAGGCAATGTCGGAACTTTCAACCAGACCTTCCAAGCTCCTCATCATCTGGTCGCTTTTAATGTTTTCTTCTATCCCTTTCCGAAGAAAAGCCACAGCTGCACCAACAGCCATAAGACTACCAGCCAGAACAACTGCACTGGTATTAACCGCGGCAAATCGCTGAGGCAATTTAGTGAGAAAGGCTTCGAGTAATTCAGCACCAGAAAGAAGAACGTCAACCTGTAATACTGATTTGATTGTGTTCATTAAAATCCTCGTGCGTTTTCCCGTTCTCGATCGGCTTCAAAATGGATTCTCAGGTAAGCGGCTAACTTCCAGATTTCCGAATGATTCCAACCTTCTCTCAGAAGAACTGAGTATAGTTTACCTTTGGTTGATAAATAAAGATCAAGTTCAGATTCAATTATTGAACCAAATTGTCCGAATTGGGATCTTCTGAGTTTCCCACTAGAGCATCTTGGAGCTGATTATTTTCTGTTTGACCTTTGAGCACCTCTGCTGTGAAGCCCAATACGGACATAGCGCCTTGGACTAATGCTGAAGTGAAAAGGAAACCGTTTTCTACGGCAATCTTTAGGATCTCACTTACGTCATATGGTTCGTCTGCTTTCCAAGTCTTTTTCTTTGGATCCCAGATTTCTGGTGACAAAGTTTCATGAACCATAATAACCGATCGAACGATCTCTGGAGTCAATGTAATGTTGGCTGCATCTTCTCCATACATGGTAATAAGAAGTCGTTCAAAGTGTTTCTGGGTTATTGCCAGGTTTTGTGGATCTACCATAAGTGCTTTAGCATAGGTGCCAGCATCTCCAAGGGCGCGAAACTTGAACTTGTCGTTCTGGAATTCTATTTCCGTTTCGTGGGTAGTAAGTTCGTTTTTGATATGATCTCTTAATGCCATAGTAATTCCTTATGCAATAGTTGGTTGAGTTCCTCTTGGCTTCAAAGTAAACTTGAGCGTAGATGGTCCACCATATTCCGGTTCAATGCTACTAATAACCCCGACCATACCGGTAAGACCTAATCCTGTGGCTGCGGTTACGTTTAGTGTGGCTAGAGCATTAGTTCCAACTCGACTAAATAGTGTTGCATCAGCCAATTTAGTTTCTACCGTAACTTCCCAAGCACGTTTGGTAATTCGATGGAATTCAGTTGTATCTTGGGCTGTAGAATGGTCTACTGTATTGGTGGTGATTTTGACAGATACTTTGTCCGCTTTGAACGTAGTACTATTCGTAAAGGTTTCTCCACCACCCAAATCACTAGCTGCAAAGGTTGCAGTTATTGTACAATCTAAAAGGATGTTTACACCGTTTGGCATTTTCTTTAGTACTCCACAGGGCGAATTAGCACCTGAAATCTGTAACCCTCAATAGAGAACCTGACCGAGTTTACCTCTGTGTATAAAGACGGTAAGGCGTAACTATAGATGATATCTATTAAGTATCCTGTAACTGAGGTAATTTTCGCCTTATGTAGAACGTCAATTATATTATCCAAAATCGCCCAAGTATTTGGTTGAATATAATCTTGCGTCATATATTCAACGTCAATCCATTGCGTTTGTATTGCCAGGTTATTTTGCTGGATAAATTCTAGATCTTCCACGGATCGATTATTGATTATCAAACATGGAAG